>JAEWST010000091.1 GCA_023398105.1 Bacillota bacterium
GGCGAACTACCATAAACAAAAAATCTGCCTTGGTGGAAAATCTTGGCCCATCAAGGCAGATTAATAAGCTATTTTCGGCAATATAGCTAAGCTGTTTTATGTCAGGATGAGAAAGCTGTAACACTCAGATAATTAAAAAGCTATTTGAAAACTAGGAATAGTTACATCCCCTTTATTAATAAAAAATATTATTTATAATTGGCTTTAACTAACGCATCTCTCATTGAATATAATCCTAGATTGTTTATTCTTAAGGAATTATATACTTCTGGAGTAACATATATGCAATTTTGTTCAACAGTACTTTTTTCAATTTTACCGATACAGATGCATAATGCAGGCAAATTATTTTCTTGTAAATAATTTAGATAGCTTTGTATATAGTGAAAATTTTTGAATTGATTTTCATTATTATGAATAAAATTTTCAGTAAAATATATTTTTACTTTTTCATTTTTAGTTCCTTCAAGTGTGATAGATGAATTTCTTCTAGTAGTTATATCCCAATCAGTAACTAATCCATATACTTTACGTAACTTGGTAAAGTCCTTTAAACCCAGCTCAGTTGATACTCTTTTTATTATATGTGGTGCGTGCGAATTTTCTTTTGGTGGCACAGCTCCGTCAGAGACAAGTCCTGCAATTCCGCTTCCAATATGCCTTTGACTTGGTACTCTCTTTTTTTTCTTTTTTGGATTTTTGTCTTCATTTGTGTTATTATTGCTATTCTTAGGTGGATGAGTAATTTGCTGAAATATTCTCTCTAACATGTCTTCAATTTGTGTGGGAGTCAAAGCAATTAATTGTTGTGAATTTAGAGACCTTACTCTTCCTTCAACCACAGTATATTCTACGTGGTATGGGCAATCTTCAATATGCTCACTTTTTGCAACATCGCCATCTGATATTTCGACATTCCTATTTTTAAAATAAGGCGTTTTTTTATTACCAGACGCATATATCATTCGAGCTGGACAATCATGATTAGGGCAATACAAATGTCCTTTGTAGTACTCATAATAGGATTGTTTATTAATATCGCGTAAAGTAATATCTTTTAGTATACCGTCTTTTCTATACGTTACTGAAGTAATGGGTAGAGACATTTTTGTTTCATCCTTTCGATTTATATATCTCATATTTGATAAATAATTTAAAAAAATACCAATTAAGTTATATTATACAATAGAATAACAAATAATTACAATGATTAGAGAATAATATTATATCCTTGTTGGATTTATTGCTAAAAAGATTTTAATTAAGGTATAAATTAGAAATACATGAATATTAATTAAATCTGATTACGAGATTTGAATACTGCCTTTAAACGCAAAGAGAGCCTTACAGCATACACTGTAAAGCTCTTTATCTTTGGCGGAGAGAGTGGGATTCGAACCCACGGATAGTTTTACCCATCACACGATTTCCAGTCGGTAATCCGACTCTACCACTCTCAAACCATATTAAAATCAGCATATTCAGACTATCTATCTTTAAGTACAGCACACGATTGAATCTTATACTTTATTGTAGTATATTTTTGAAATATGTCAATCAAATAAATATAGTAAGGACTATTTATATTACTCTGGTATTCCTTCCATTCAGATACAGATACAGGGATTGGAGTTACCTTTACTTCATCTTTGAAACAAAACTAATTCTTGACTATTACAAAAGATTCCATATTGCCATAGATAATAAATTTTTATGATTTTCTTGATCTGCATCAATTATAATAAATTGTCATAGACTTATAATAAGTATGACAAAATAAATAATGCCATAAGCAATAGGAACATAGCGTTCTATATGAGAAAGTGGCAAATATTTTTCTTCGTTCTTACCTTCTTCAAGAATTTTCCACTCGTATTGATATAGAGACAAAGGAAGACATGCTTCTAACTCATGAATAACTTCAAATTTCCCCGTATTTAATTGTTTATAACTATTTATTATGGAATACCATGAAAGGGTAATGATTATTCCAACTACTGATGTTAGCACACCCCAATTACTGACAGTCAGTTTAAATAGAGAAAATAGAGTTAGTAAAGCAGAATTTATTGTAATAAAAAGAGTGTTAGATGTCATTCTTCTTTGACTTATTCTGTCCATCATCTCTACATAAAGCTTATATTGCTCAATAATGTGAGCCTTATAAAGACCTCCATACTGCTCCTCTGAAGTATTAAATAGGTTACATGGACTTTCTTTATATGACATAGACACCTCCTGAAATATTATGTCCTTAATACAATTTGGGCGGGTACCCCTTATTTATAGCAACATTTCGAACATAGCACTCCCACTTACCAATAAGCTGTTTCCATTCATCTGATTCAAAGTATTTTTTGATATCACTTTCAAGATTGAACTCAGGTAGATATGTTCCTGTTACACCTTTTTCAAGAATGCCATCGGCAATTACTCCATGTTCTCTGAAAATTAAAATTGGCAGACCAATTTGAAATGCCATTGCAGGTTCTATATGACAATATGGACTAGTTAACCATATGTCATTTAAAGAATACTCTTTAATATTATCAATATCAGACTTCGGTTTACCAACGCCCTTTTCAACGAAACATCTTCTGAAAGCTATTGTTAACAGACCATTACATTCAAGCATTAAACGGCGTATAGCAATGAGAGGCTCTTCCATATCATAATCTGTAATTCCTAATGTTCTAGCTTCTATACCTCTTTCTAACAAATACTCTTTAATATAATTTATGAAGTTCTGTTGCCTATTTAGGTACGGTTGCGGATAGCTTAAAAAAACTGGTATATTCATAGACTACCTCTGTGACATAATAAAATATAGTTAGTTAAACTTTTTAAGAACTCTAAGAGTTAATGCCTTCTTTCATAACTTGCTTAATGGCTGACGCAATTGAGTCCCACTCCCATGAAATTGTACGATTCCTTTGCAGTCCGTCTGGAAGATTACTTTGTGAATTAGCACCACCAATATACACCCCAAATACAGGTATATGGTTATCTTTTGCTAGTTTAATCTCTTTAGAGACCCCTGTTGCACTTGCCATAAATTTTCCTACTAATACAATTACCATGTTACACTTTTTAATTTTCTCTTCCACAATTTCTTCCCATTTACTTTGAGGCATTGGCGATTTTGCAGACCAGTCTTGTATACTAAATGGTGTTTTGGAATTTTTGCTTTGACCAACGAACAACACTTTCTCATTTACATTATGATCAAAATCAAAACTAATAAAAGCTCTTGGAGCAGACATATTATAACCTCCTATTTAACATAAAAACTACAATTTTGCCTTTAACTCTTTATAGAACATTTCTGTGCTAGACTCGGCAATTTCAAATGTCTCCGTAAGTGACTTTTGAACTATAGTTTTTGTATCAACGTATTTTTTTAAGTCGTTTGTATCTTTTAATCTTGGCCAGTATTCAAGATATGAAGGCAAATCAACACCTGCTTTTAGGTAATTGACAGTAGGAAAATCCTTTTGGGCAGACATACCCACTTCAAAGGGTACCCACCATGAATATTTTGTTTTTTCTGAAATTACAACTAACAGATCTGTACATTCATTAAGCCTTTTCCGTATATGCCGAGTAAGCTCTTCCCCTTTTAACACCAAGTTGCCTTCAAGAAGATCAAGATATGCATCAACCCCATATGATTTAAGAGAATTTAACACTTCAAACGCAATATCGGCATCTTCTTTTTTATGAGAAATAAATACCTTCACTACTATCACTCCTATCGTTTTAAATAATTACATATAAATCCATTTTACAACATTTACCTTGTTGTGTAAACATTGTTCACATATTATAATTATTGTAAGTGTAAGTATAGTGGGTAAGCTAGAATTTCTGATGTCGGTATATTTTGGGACAATACCCTATAAAAAAATATTGCATCGATAAATAGAACTTTTTTCATATTAGCTTTTTTGATCAAATTGCTTTTTATATCTATAGAAAGTTGGTTTAGTCATTCCGAGTTTCTTCATACATTCGAAGGGTTTCATTTCACCAGATAATACCTTTGTGTATTCATTCACAAATACTTTGTAATCAATTGCTTTTGGTCTGCCATAATCTTGCCAATCTCCACGTTCTTTTTTAGCTTGGATGCCTTCTTTTTGTCGCTTCTCACGTTTCTGCATCTCAGCATGTGCAAATGTAGCATACATTTCAACAAGCATATTGTTTATAGTTTCCATTATCATAGTTGCCATAGTATTATCCATTTTGGAGTATTCAACCAATGTTGTTGGTATCTCTAGTATCATTACTCTTACGCCTAATGACTTGTAATGTTGAAGTTCCTTTAATGTATCCTCTTTGTTCCTGCCAAGCCTATCAAGTTCAGAAAGAATAATAATATCACCTTTGTTCTTTGCAATCCTTTTCATTGCTTGGTAATCTGGTCTATTAAAGTTCTTCCCTGTCTGTTGGTCTGTAAACATTTCAGTTAGTGTTATGTTATTAGCTTTGCAAT
>JAEWST010000161.1 GCA_023398105.1 Bacillota bacterium
CAGACAGACCACAGGGTCAGTATAATAATGGACAGAGGTCAGACAGACCACAGGGTCAATATAATGGACAAAGAACAGACAGACCACAGGGTCAATATAATGGACAGAGGACAGACAGACCACAAGGTCAATATGGTCAAAGAACAGATAGACCACAGGGTCAATATAGTGGACAAAGAACAGACAGGCCTCAGGGTCAGTACAAACCACAAGGTTTGGATATACCCAAGCCAGATGCAGCAATTGCTCAAGAACAGTTTGACTCACAGAGGAACGAAGCTAGAAGAGAGTTCCAAAGTAAGGATTTTGATAAAACAGCAAAAAGAGATGAAAATAAGAAAAAGGAAACTCCAAAAAGTGGCGTAGTTCAAAATAAACATAGTAGGGTAAGACCTCAAAAAATTGTTATTGAAAAGAAAGGTGTTTCAGAAATTCTTTCTGAAGAATATATTTTTAACGAATTCTATAATGATGATGGAAAGAAAAAGAGACTCCCCAAAAACAGGAAGAATGATAAACTTCAAGTTAAGTATATTCCGCCAAAAGCAGTTCTTACTTCAATAACAATACCTGAGATTATTACAGTAAAAGAATTGTCTGAAGCACTTAAAAAGACTTCAACTGAAGTCATAAAGAAGCTTATGACCTTTGGAATAATGGCTACACTTAATAATGATGTGGATTTTGACACTGCAACAATTATTGCAGAAGAGTTTGGAGTCAAGACAGAAAAAGCAGTACAGGTTAGCGAAGAAGATATACTCTTTGATGATATTGAAGAGGTTGATGAAACAAAATTAAAGTCTAGACCTCCAGTTGTTGTTGTTATGGGTCACGTAGACCACGGAAAGACTTCATTACTTGATGCAATAAGAAGTACTCATGTAATTGATAGTGAAGCAGGTGGAATTACTCAGCATATAGGTGCTTATACAGTTAAGGCAAAAGATAGACCTATTACATTTTTAGATACTCCTGGTCATGAAGCATTTACAGCAATGCGTGCTAGAGGTGCTCAGATTACAGATATAGCTATATTAGTTGTTGCAGCAGATGATGGAGTAATGCCACAAACTATTGAAGCTATTAACCATGCAAAAGCCGCAAATGTATCAATTATTGTTGCAATTAACAAGATTGATAAACCTGGTGCAAATATGGATAGAGTTAAGCAAGAGCTTACCGAGCATGGTATTGTTGCAGAAGAATGGGGCGGAGATGCAATAATGGTTCCTGTTTCTGCAAAGAAAAGAGAGAACATAGATCAATTATTAGAAATGGTTATTCTTGCAGCAGATATGTTGGAATTAAAGGCTGACCCTGATAGACAGGCTAAAGGAACAATTATTGAAGCCAAGCTTGATAAAGAAAGAGGACCTGTTGCAACAATGCTAGTTCAAAGAGGGACTTTGAAAGCAGGAGATTCAATTATAGCAGGTTCTGCTTTTGGTAGAATCAAAGCTATGACAAATGATAAGGGTATTGCTATTAAGAGTGCTGGACCTTCAATGCCTGTAGAAATTTTAGGTATGAATGAGGTTCCTGATGCTGGAGAATTATTCTATGCAGTTACTGATGAAAAGGTTGCAAAACACCTAGTTGAGAAGAGAAAGTATAAACAAAAGGAACAGCAATACAGAAGTGCAAAAGTTAGTCTTGAAGACCTTTATTCTCAGATTAAAGCGGGTAAGGTTAAAGATTTGAATTTGGTTATTAAGGCAGATGTTCAAGGTTCACTTGAGGCTGTGAAGTCTTCACTTATAAAGTTGAGCAATGATGAGGTGAGGGTAAATGTTGTTCACTATGCTGTAGGTGCTATAACAGAGTCTGATGTTACATTGGCACAGGTTTCAAATGCTATTATAATCGGATTTAATGTAAGACCTGGTATAAATGTAACTGAGGCAGCTAAAAATGCTGAGGTTGATTTAAGACTATACAGTATTATATACAAAGCTATTGAAGATGTTCAATCTGCAATGAATGGGTTACTTGAGCCTACTTACAAGGAGGTTGTGCTTGGACATATTGAAATCAGACAGGTATTTAAAGTTTCAAATGTTGGTACAATTGGTGGAGCTTATGTTACAGATGGTAAGGTACAAAGAAATTCAGAGGTTAGGCTTGTGAGAGAAGGAATAGTAATCCATGAAGGCAAGCTTGCATCACTTAAGAGATTTAAAGATGATGTTAAAGAAGTTGCTCAAGGTTATGAATGTGGTGTTTCAATAGAGAAATTCAATGATATTAAAGAAGGCGATGTAATTGAAGCATTTATCATGGAGGAAGTAAAAAGGTAGGGAGTTCTAACAGTTGTATACAACTTGCTCTCGACAGAGTTTAGAAAGTTCAATTGGAATAAGTAGTTAGTAATATTACAGTTGTCTTGCTATTGAGTAGGTTGAAGAGGATTAATATCCAATTCAGCCTATTTGTATATATTTTTTGATGTTTTCCAAATTAAAAAAGTGATACCACATTTATAAATGCAAATTAGTATAAAACAAAAGTAGTGGTAATACTAAAGAAATACTACGTATTTGATAAGTAATTAACGCAAACTTCGTACAAAAAAATCTATGGTGCTGTGGAATTATCAATGGTTTGTTGCCAAAATAATTGCTAGGAACTAGCATTATTCCTTCGGAGTAGCTTTGCCGCTTTTCCACATTCACCATCCATGGTTCATAGTGTTCTAAAACCGACATTGTATCGGTTAAGAATAGATTTTCATGCAATAATAGTTGATTTTAAGAAATAATTTAGAAATTAATACGTAGGTTAAAGAACTTAATAATATTTAGGCAGGAGGTGCTAAGTTCATACTGGTACATTAATTAGTATTTAATGTAAACAAGAGTATGACATAAATATGGCTGATAGAATAACAAGAATATCTGAGGAAGTAAAAAAAGAAATAAGTAGTATAATTCAAAATGAGATTAAGGATCCAAGACTACCAAGTTTAGTGAGTATTATAGACTGTCAAGTGACAAAAGATTTGGGACATGCAAAAGTCTATGTGAGTGTTATGGGGACAGAAGAGGAAAAGAAGAATGCCATAAAAGCTCTTAAAAGTGCTGCTGGTTTCATAAGAAGAGAGCTTGGACACAGAGTACAGCTGAGAGCTACTCCAGAAATTCATTTTGAATTGGATAATTCAATTGAGCATGGAATGTATATAAATAAATTGTTAGATGACGCAAAAAGGGATTATAAGGAATAATTTGTGGGGGCTAAAATGGAAAAAGAAATTGTGAAACTAATATCTGAAGCTGGAAGTATTGCAATATATCCACATATCAGTGCTGATGGAGATGCAATTGGTTCCTCTTTTGCTTTGGGCTTAGCACTTAGAAATGCAGGCAAGCAGGTAGTGGTATATATAGAAGAAGATATTCCAACAGTGTACAGGTTTTTACCTGGTCTGGAATTAGCAGGCTTCTATGATGCATCCTGTGATGTTGCGGACATAAATATAGCACTAGATACAGGCGATGTAGGCAGATTAGGTTCAAGAGCTGAGGTGTTTTTTAATGCACCCTGTACAATAAACATTGACCATCATATTACTAATACAAAATATGCACATTTCAATTTTGTTAATGCTATGTCTGCATCTACTGGTGAAATTATCTATACTCTATTAAGAGAATTAAAATTAGAAATAAATTCAGATATTGCTACATGTTTATATACAGCAATAGCAACAGACACTGGTGGTTTCCAGTATCAAAATACAACGGCAGAGACACATAAAATAACTGCAGAATTACTTTCAACAGGTATTAATGTTGGTGAGATTTCTCAGAGGATTTATGATAACACCACTTATGAAAAACTTAGATTAACTGCAAAAGCCATTGAATTGCTTGAATTACACGATAACTCTAAGCTTGCAGTTGTTGCGTTATCTTTGGACAATATTTTGTCAATAGGTGCAAAGGAAGAGGATTGTGATGGTATTGTAAATATAGGCAGATCAATAGAAAGTGTTGAGGTATCTGCATTAATAAAAGAAAAAAGTAATAACGAGATTAGAGTAAATCTGAGATCAAAAACTTTTGTTGATGTCTCTGAAGTTGCGGCAACTTTTGATGGCGGTGGTCATAAGAGGGCAGCTGGATGTACAATTATTGGTACCTTAGAAGAAGCAAAGAATAAAATTATAGAGGCTATAAGGGAAAAATTATAAATGAATGGTATTCTGAATGTTTTGAAACCTGCTGGTATGACCTCATTTGATGTTATTGCTGTTGCAAGAAAAATCACACATCAAAAGAAGATAGGTCATACAGGAACTTTGGATCCATCAGCAGTAGGAGTATTACCAATATGCTTTGGAAATGCGACAAAGGCAATTGAGTTTATGATTGATAAGGATAAGGTTTATCGTGCTGAGATGACCTTAGGTGTCACAACTGATACGCAGGATTCATCTGGAAAGGTTATTTCATCACATTTGGTAGATGTTAATTATAATGAAATAGTAAATGTATGCAACAGTTTTATAGGTGAGCTTGCTCAGCTTCCGCCAATGTATTCGGCAATTAAGGTTGGTGGCAAGAAGCTTTATGAAATTGCAAGACAGGGTGAAACTATTGAACGTGATGCAAGAAACATAGTAATTTACAGTATAAATGTAATTAGGATATGGGATGAGAAAACAGTCTTTAGTAATAATGATAATATAGTTGAATATGCTACTAAAAAAGTAATATTTGACGTACATTGCTCAAAAGGGACTTATATCAGAACGCTTTGCAATGACATTGGAGAAAAGCTTAGATGTGGAGCTCATATGTCCTTTTTAGTTAGGACAAGAGCTGGGAAATATGATTTACACTCAGCACTTACTCTTGAAGAGATAATGGAGCTGGCAAACAATAATACTCTTGAAAGCAAATTAATACCAGTTGAGACAGTGTTTGGAGAATATGATAAAGTACGGCTAAATGAGTCAGATACTGCTAAATACAACAATGGTGTATGGATAAAAACTATTTTTGAAAAGGAAAAATCAAATATTACTAAAAGAGTATACGCAAGTGATGGTGTTTTTTTAGGAATAGGTGAGGTTTTTAATGATGGACAAGGCATGTGTTTAAAATCAAAAAAGTTCTTTAGGGGATAGCTCGAAAACAGAATTTGTGCAAACATGGTGCTTTTTGCATTATATTTTTATATCAGCCCAAAGGTACTAAAGATCAGAAAAGTAGGGGTTACTAATAGAGTTTAGCTGTATTTGTCCACACAACGTGGGCGTGGAGGATAGTATGAAAGTTATTTATTCTAATAGTATGGATAAGTATTTTAACTGTAATACAGGCGTAGGGCTAGGCAATTTTGATGGGCTACATATAGGTCATATGGCTCTTATTAATACATTGATTCGTGAAACGCAATTAAATGGATTATCTTCAGTAGTATATAATTTTACCAAGCACCCAGAAAATATTCTTAGAAAGAAGCTTATTACGCCTTTACTATTAACTGAACAGAAAAAAATAGATTTGCTTAGTGAGATAAATTTAGATTACTTGTATTTTGACGAGTTTAATGAGGTTTTTTCAAGACTGTCCCCAGAGGAATTTATTAAACAGATATTAATTGATAAACTTCATATAAAACTAGCTGTAGTTGGCTATGACTACAGATTTGGCTTTCAAGGTGAGGGTGATATTGAGTTTTTGAAAAAACTGGGTAAAAAATATGGCTTTAGGGTTATAGTTATATCTCCTATTACCTGTGATAATGAAATTATTAGCAGTACAAGAATAAGAGAGCTTGTTATAAGCGGAGAACTTGAAACAGCTTATAAGCTTTTAGGAAGAAATTATTCAATTACTGCAGAGGTAGTAAGCGGCAGAAGAATCGGAAATACCATTGGTTATCCTACTGCAAACATTAATCCTGAAAGATTTTTGGTTTTGCCAGCTAATGGTGTGTATATTACAAAGACTTTGCTTGATGGCAAGTTCTATAACAGCATGACAAATGTAGGATTTAATCCAACCTTTGAAGACTGCAAAAATAAAAATGTAGAGACTCATATAATTGATTTTAATCAAGATATTTATGGTAAAAGGATAGAAGTATTCTTTCTTAAAAAGATTAGAGATGAAAGAAAGTTTGAGAGTGTTGAACAACTAATGCAACAAATATCCAAGGATATGTGTCAAACTAAAGAATATCTTGGTATAGGAATATAACTATGAATAAATATAGAATTATTGTTGCTGGAATTGTTCAAGGAGTAGGCTTTAGACCGTTTATATACAATTTATCTATTCAACTGGGTTTGAAAGGCTGGGTTGGTAATGCAGATAGTGATGTAGTAATTGAGATTGAAGCAAATAGTAATCAATTAGTTGATTTTCTAAATCATATCACAAAGGCTACTCCTGCTCTAGCTAAAATTGAAGCAATTAACTATGAAGAATTACCATTTGAAGGCTTTAAAGACTTTTCAATAAAGCAAAGTCAAACAAGCCTTAAAGGTAATATTTTTATTTCTACTGATGTTGCTACATGCAAGGATTGTTTGAAGGAGCTTAAGGACAGAGATAACAGAAGATATCTGTATCCCTTTATTAATTGTACAAATTGCGGACCAAGGTTTACTATAATCAAAGATATTCCTTATGATAGAGATAAAACTACAATGGACAGCTTTTTCATGTGTGATAGCTGTAAACAAGAGTATACAGAACCTACAGATAGAAGGTACCATGCACAGCCTATAGCTTGTCACCATTGCGGACCTAGTTTGGAGATAGTATTAGGTAATTCAAATTCTCATTTTACAATAGCTAATGAACATTTGCAAACCACCCTATGCAATAATTGTAACAGCTTTGACTCTCATATTAATAGTAAAAAATGTATTGAATATATTGCTGAAATAATAAAGACTGGGCAAATAGCTGCTATAAAGGGAATTGGCGGATACCATCTGTCATGTGATGCTTTAAATGATGGTGCAGTTGAGAGACTTAGAAATAGAAAGCATCGAGATAAAAAACCATTTGCATTGATGATGAAAAATATTGATGTAATTGCTAAGTATTGCAAAATGAATAATAAAGAAATGGAATTATTAAAATCTCCTGCAAGCCCAATAGTGTTGCTTGAAAAAAAGGAAGGTATCAAACTTCCTGCGTCAATAGCTCCTCTTAATAGATATTTAGGTGTAATGCTGCCATATACTCCTATCCATCACATATTATTTGAACAGGAAGGCTTCCCTGAGTTAATAGTTATGACAAGCGGTAATTTATCAAGTGAGCCGATATTTTATAAGGATGCTGACGCAATTGCTGCTCTTTCTGAAATTGCAGATGCCTTTTTAACACATAATCGGGATATATATATTCGGACTGATGACTCAGTCACAAGAGTTTTTGAATATAGAGAGTACATTATACGGCGTTCAAGAGGATATGTTCCCAAACCCATTATATTAGATATATATAAGCTGTTAAATATAGGTGAAAGCTTTAAAATACCATCAATTCTTGCTTGTGGAGGAGAACTGAAAAATGCGTTTTGCATGAATAAAAATAATTTGTTCTATTTGAGTCATCATATTGGGGATTTAGAAAATGAGTCCACTAATAATGCTTTTATTAGTGGAGTTGAGCATTATAGAAAATTATTTGATATTTCTGCTGATTATATTGCGTATGATCTTCACCCAAATTATTTTTCCTCGCAATACGCTCTAAGTAATACTGAAAAAGAAAAAATCGGAATCCAACACCATAAAGCTCACATTGCAGCATGTATGGCTGAAAATCAATTGAGCGGAGAAGTGATTGGTGTTTCCTTTGATGGGACAGGCTATGGAGATGACGGGAATATTTGGGGAGGAGAATTTTTTTTGGGAGGTTATTACGGTCTAGAAAGAGTTGGACATCTAGATTATGTTATGATGCCAGGAAGCGATTCGGCTGTAAAACATCCGTGGAGAATGGCTGTAAGCTATTTATATTCTGCTAAAAAGACTTGTTTGTTACAACATTGCAATGAGCAAGAAAATTGTGAGACTGGTAAGGTCAAATTAGCGGACAGAGAGAATAGCACCCTTCAAGCTAATTGCGGTTCTGATACTATGTACACAAGTGAAGCTGTTCACAAGAATAGAAATAGGAATTTGCTGGAAAATATAAGTCGAAATGATATAGAATTCACAATAAAAATGTTAGAGAAGCAACTTAATTGTCCTAAGACTTCAAGTATGGGAAGATTTTTTGATGCAGTTTCTGCCTTACTGGGTATAAACACTGATATAAGCTATGAAGGTCAAGCGGCAATTGAGTTGGAATATTACTCTATTGAAGCAAATGCTGAACCCTATATTATTAATTTTTGTAATCAAAAACAAAGTGAAGAGCCTTATGAAATAGAGCTATGCAGTCAAAATGGCTCTTCAACTATTGGAAATAGTTCAGTTGTCACAGGAAATATAAAAAGACTAGAAAGTGCTGATAGTCCTGATAACAATATGGCAGGTTTTGTTGTAGAAACAAGCTGTATAATAAATCAAATAATTCAAGATATACAAGATGGACAGAGTAAGGAACATATTGCTTCAAGATTTCATTCTACTATTGCCGAAATAGTTTTGCAGGGCTGTGAATTAATCAGAAAAAACAGTAGCATAAATTCAGTAGTTTTAAGCGGAGGCGTTTTTCAGAATATTACTTTGCTTAAAATGAGTGTTGACAGGCTGAGAGAGCATAATTTTAATGTATATACTCATTCAGAGTATCCGACTAATGACGGTGGGATTGCATTTGGTCAAGCCGTTCTTGCACTAGGTCAGATTATTGGCAGGCATGCATAAGGCGATATAGACTTAATGCACAACTTTCCGAGTTGAATATTGTAGCTTTAGTTGATAGTTATACCAAGTGGCTGAATAGAAATTAATTTACTTTAGCAGTTGATTTTCCAACTCTTGCAATTGAAATGTAATTGTGTTGAGTATATACTTTATATGTGTATAAGTATAAATTATTAACTCAAATTTTCAGTTCTTTCATAGGATTTTGTTATATGGGAAAACACAGCTTTTCAATATAAAAATAGGAGGAGTTACATATGTGTTTAGGGTTGCCTGCAAAGGTATTGAACATTGATGGAAATACCAGTACAGTTGAAATGATGGGAGTATCAAACACTATTTCTATAGAGTTGCTTGAAAATGTTAAAGTAGGAGATTATGTATTAGTTCATGCAGGGTGTGCTATTCAAATACTTGATCAAGAAGAGGCACTTAAAACTATTGAGATATTTGAAGAAATAAGAAAAATGGGTATCTAAAAAAACATTGAAGAGTCTACCACACCGATAGATTTTTTATGTGGGAAAGTTGAGTAAGTTATAAATAAAGCGTACAGAGTTATTTTGTTTATAGTTAAAAAATGGGAGGATAAATGGCAAACTATATTGATGAATTCAGAGATAAGGAAGTAATAAAAAAGATTGTAGATAATCTCAGCAATTATTCAGGGCCAAACCTTAAAATTATGGAAGTTTGTGGAACGCACACTATGGCAATATCCCGATATGGGCTTAGGTCGCTTCTCCCAAAAGGTATTGAGCTGGTTTCTGGACCAGGCTGTCCAGTATGTGTTACTCCAACATCATATATTGACAGTGCATTGAAGCTTTCAGATAACAAAGACATTATTATTACAACTTTTGGCGATATGATGAGAATACCTGGTAATGAAAGCACATTACTTTATAAGAAAGCTAAAGGAAGCAACGTCCAAATGGTTTATTCTCCACTAAATGCCATAGATTTAGCAAGAGAGAATCCCAATAAGGAGGTTGTTTTTTTATCTGTAGGTTTCGAAACTACAACTCCAGTAATTGCTCTTGCGCTTTATAAAGCAAAAAGTCAAGGGATAAATAATTTTTCAGTATTGACAGCAAACAAGACAATGCCAGAAGCTATTAAAACCCTTGCAGGAGACAAAGAATTGGCCATAGATGGATTTTTATATCCTGGGCATGTTTCTGCTATAATTGGAACAGACTTTTTTTCTTATGTTGCGTATAATATGAAAAAGGCTGGTGTAGTAGCAGGTTTTGAGCCTTTAGATATTTTATATTCCATAAATATTTTGGTTAAAAATATAACGGAAGGTAACAGTGTTTTAGAAAATATGTATTCAAGAATTGTTACTAAAGAAGGCAACACAAAAGCACAGCAAAAAATGTATGAAGTTTTTCAGGTCGCAGATGCCGTTTGGCGTGGAATTGGCAGCATTGAAAATTCGGGTTTGAAGCTTAAAGCTGAATACGAAATGTTTGATGCAGCTAAGAAATTTAACATTGAGGTTATTGAAAGTCCAGAACCAAAGGGCTGTCAGTGTGGTGAAGTATTGAAGGGGAAGAAAAGACCAGTAGACTGTAAACTTTTCAAATCCAGATGTACGCCAGAAAACCCAGTGGGTGCTTGTATGGTTTCATCAGAAGGAACATGTGCTGCTTACTATAAATATGGGAATTAAGTACGAATAAAATGTAAAATTGCTGAATTGCAAAAATATTTATTTACTTATTAACCCTGCTTAAACATTATATGAATTAATTAGAAATAATACTATTAGTAGGTTGGATTAAATACTATAATAGTCTTGCGGAGGCTAAAAAACTATATGGAAAACATAATTACTTTAGCTCATGGCAGCGGAGGTTCGGCTACATTGAAGCTAATAGAACAAGTATTTAAGAAGCACTTTAAAAATGATATACTATCTCAGGGAGATGATTGTGCCAAACTAAATATTGCTAATTCAAATAATTTGGTTTTTACTACAGATAGCTTTGTTGTTACCCCTGTGTTTTTTAATGGAGGCAACATTGGAAAGCTTGCTGTATGTGGTACGGTAAACGATTTAGTAACTAGCGGTGCAACACCTCTTTATTTGAGCTGTGGTTTTATTATTGAAGAGGGATTTAGTATTGAGAATTTGGAAAAAATAGTTAAATCCATGAGTGAAACTGCTCTTGAATGTGGCGTTCAGATAGTAACAGGTGATACAAAGGTTGTTCAAAAGGGTGCTGCCGATAAAATATTTATTAATACTTCTGGGATTGGTATTGTTCCTGATGGCATAGCTATTTCGGGAAATAATGCAAAGGTAGGAGACAAAATAATAATCTCTGGTACTATTGGTGATCACGGAAGTTCTATTCTTCTTGAAAGAGAAAACATGGGATTTCAGGCTGAAATTATGAGCGATTGTGCTGCTCTTTCAGGTTTAGTACATGAAATGCTAGAGCTTACATCTGACATTCATGTTCTTAGAGATCCTACTAGAGGAGGAGTTGCAACTACACTAAACGAAATAGCAACTCAAAGCAATGTGTCTATTTTGATAGAAGAGGAAAAGCTGCCAATCAAAAGGGAAGTCCAGGGAGTGTGTGAGCTTTTAGGAATGGATCCTTTATACATGGCTAATGAAGGTAAGCTGTTGAGTTTTGTAACTGCTGACAAGGCAGAAGCTGTACTAGCTGTAATGAGAAATAACAAATATGGTATAGATGCACAGATTATTGGTGAAGTAACAAAATCAGGAGAGCCTAGAGTTCTTCTTAAAGCACTGAGCGGCGGTACAAGAATTATCGGTGTACTTGCTGGGGATCAGCTACCTAGAATATGCTAAGGAACGTCTTATATGCTTTATCAAAGGTAGCATTGTTAAAAAAGGACAGGTGCACAAATTTATAATATTTTGTAATATATATAGATTACTGATTACAAAACACAATTAATAATTATTTAAGCTGTGAAGGTTACAGCTATTAATTAATATAACGAGGCAAGAAAATGTCCCCTGCCTCGCTTACATGCCGCTGATATAATGAGATTTTTCTACAATCGAAAAACTTCATTTTAAATCTAGGCGTTATAAGCAAGTTGGTTTACTGAATTGATGATAATTACAATTTTGGAAGGAGGAATAAATACATTGATAATATCAATGAAGAATTTAGGAAAAATATATAAAAATGGACAGATTGAAGTTGAGGCACTTAAACATGTCAACATAGATATTGAAAAGGAAGAGTTTGTTGCCATAATGGGTCCTTCAGGTTCAGGAAAGTCCACTCTTATGAATGTAATAGGATGTTTGGATAAATCCACGTCAGGTGAGTATTGGTTAGATGGTATCAATATATCTACTTTGAATGAAGTGGAGCTTGCTAGAATTAGAAATCTTAAAATAGGTTTCGTATTTCAATCTTTTAACTTATTACCTAGAATAACTGCATTGCAGAATGTTGAGCTTCCTATGATATATGCAGGAATTAGCAGTAAGGAAAGAAGAAATAGGGCTGTTAGTGCTTTGGAAAGAGTTGGATTAGAAGAAAGAATGCATCATAAGCCTAATGAAATGTCAGGTGGTCAAAAGCAGAGGGTTGCAATTGCAAGAGCATTAGTAAATTCTCCAGCAATAATACTTGCTGATGAACCAACAGGAAATTTGGATAGTTCCTCAAGTGAGGAAATAATGTCTGTTTTTCAGGATTTAAATAAGGAAGGTGTAACTATTGTATTGGTTACACATGAACCTGATATAGCAGAGCATACAAAGAGGGTTCTGAAATTCAGAGACGGATTTTTAAAGTCTGATGAGCTTGTTAAAAAGCCTTTAGATGCAAAAGAAGTTCTCAAAAGCTATAGTATGGCAGAAGCATAGGTTTTTGAGTAATGGTATCATAACTGATATAAAAAACAATATAAATTTTAACTTAAGGAAGGAAGATTTGAAAATGAATGATAATAATGTAGTTATGAATGAAAGTAATGTTGGTGTAAATGAAGTTGATTATTCAAAAATGAGTTTTATTAAGAGAGTTATCGGAGTAATATGTTTTCCAGGAAAAGTTATGCAATCACTTGAGCAAAAACCTCGTGTATTATTTGGAATATTGTTGACAGCTTTAGCACCTATTATACTAGTATTGGCTACTTTTCCAATGTACATGGAATATACAAGAGGTTTATTACAAACTACATATGATAGAATGAATTTAGAAGTTACTGCTCAGCAGCTTGAGCAGGCTCTCACTATCTCACAATACTCAGCTTTTATTGGTGGCCCCATCGTGGCTATAGTATATTTACTTTTAACCGCATTGGTTATATGGGCGATTGTTAAGATATTTAAGGGACAAGGCAAATATAAACAAATTTTGTCTGTTGCAGGATATGCTGCTGTAATATCTGTATTAGCTACTATTGTAAACATAATAACTACTAATGTTACTGGTGTTTTTACTGATGTAAGTTTTACAAGTATAGCTTCTCTTTTACCAGAAATGAAAGGAAGCTTTATATATGGTGTGGCAAAAATGATAGAGGTATTTACAATATGGCAATATGCAGTAATAGCTATTGGTGTTACTGCAGTAAGTAAGTTAAGTAAAAAGAAGGTATATATAATAGTTGCTTGTATATTTGCAGCTCTCGCTATTTATGCAGGAATTACAGAAATCAGTACTATGTAATTAATAAAAAACCCGATTACAGATAAAGTTTTTGACAAAAGCATGTAATATAGTTTATATATTTGGGATAACTTGGAGGTTAAAATGAAGAAGAAGGTTTTTATAGGGATTGGCGTTGCGGCGCTAATTATTGTATTAGTTGTAGTGGGAATATATAAGAATGCAGGTAGTGCAGGAACAGGACCTCTTTATACCGTTGAGGTAAACGAAATAAAAAAAGGTGATATTAGCTCATATATATCAGCAAATGGAACTGTTACAGAGATTGATAAGTCTGAAATATACATAGATACTCCAATAAAGGCTACAAAGGTATATATTAAGCAAAACGATACCGTAAAAAAGGGACAAAAGCTTGTGGATTTTGATTTTGACGAATTAGAATCGCAGCTAGAGCAGGCTAAATTGACTATAAGAACTCAAGAGCTTGCTTTGAAGAAATTAAAGCTTAAGGATACTAAAGTTAATGTTACATCTGCTCAGAACTCCTTGAAGGTAGCAGAAAATTCTGTGGTTTCAGCTCAAAGAAACTATGAAATAGCTGTTAAAAATTATAGTGATACCAAGAAGCTTTATGAAGTTGGTGATAAATCAAAAAGTGAGTTGGAAAGTGCAGAAAACTCATATAAGGATTCCGAAGTTGCATTAAATAATGCAAAAATAGACCTTGAGTCTAAAAAAGCTGCATTAAATGATACATCTAAAACCAACAACCAATCAGAAAGTTCAAAGCAAATTGATATTCAATCTCAGCAGGTAGAAATAGAGAACAGTGCATTAAAAATTAAAAATCTTGAGAATAAAATAAAAAAGATAAAAGATTCTATGTTGTGTACGATGGATGGGGTTGTATCAAAAGTAAATGTTTCAGAAGGTTCTTTTACTCCTAGTGCTCAACCTGCTTTTGTAATAATTGATCCTAATAAATTAGAAGTTAAGGTTAATGTAAATGAGTATAATGCCAAGCAGATACAGGTAGGTCAAAGTGTTAATATAACAGGGGATTCTATTCCTGAAACTGAGAATATTACTGGAAAAGTAACTAGTGTTTCGCCAGTTGCAAGCTCAAGTGCAACAGGTACGGGCACAGAAACAGTTATTCAAGTTATAGTAGGTATTGATAAGGTTACGTCTTCTATTAAGCCTGGTATTACTGTAAATTGTGATATAAAAACAGTTAATATTACTAACGTTCTAACAATTCAACTTGATATGATCACACAAGACAAGGATGAAAATAACTTTGTTTACGTATTAAGTGAGGATAAAAAGACAATGCTTAAAAAGCCTGTTGAATTAGGCAGTACTTCAGATATGACTGCCGAAGTAAAAAGTGGTGAGCTTAAAGAGGGTGACATAATTATTATGAATCCTAAGGCAGTATATGAGGATGGAGCAAGGGTAAAAATTAGTGAAAAGTAAAAGGCGAGGTTAAATAAATGAATATTATTGAGAGTTTTAAGCAAGCATTGTCAAGCCTCCGAGCCAATAAACTCCGCTCCGTTCTGACTATGGTTGGTATAATAATGGGTGTGTTTTCCGTTATTACAATTGTTGCAATAGGAAATGCCACTCAAAGCTATATGGACAATGAGTTTGCAAAAATTGGGGCTAATGTTTTAGTTGTGTATTATAGATCAGGTACAATAACTTCTAATGATGTACTTAAAAATGATGATTTAAAAGCAATTAGCACGGTTGAGGATATTAAAAATGTTGGAACTGCCATATCTGGGTCAGGTTCATTAAGGGTTGGCTCTAAAACTAGAAGAGCAAATATTTCGGGTGTTTCATCCCAATACAAGGAAATAATGCCTGTTGATATGGCACAGGGCAGAATGGTAAATGATATTGACAACTCAACAAGGTCAAATGTAGTTGTAATTGCTGAGGATTTTGCCAAGGCTTATTTCAAGGATGCAGATCCAATTGGACAAAAGCTAAGAGTAGCATTAAGTTCAGGAAGTTCATTGAATTTAACAGTGGTAGGAGTTACTAAAGTTGAAGAATCTCCCTTTAGCGGTATGATGATTAATGAAAATCAACCAGTATCCTTAACCATTCCTATGACAACGCTTCAATCCTATTATGGAGATAATTCATTAAGCTATATTTATGCTTCAGTTGAAGAAACTGATAGTGCTAAATTAAAGAAGATTGGAGATAAAGTAATAAGGGTTCTTGAAAATAAGCATGGAAATAAAGAAAAATATGCGGTTGAATTCTTATCTGACTATCAGGAAATGTTAAATTCAATGCTGAGTATAGTATCATCAGTATTGTTGGTGGTAGCAATAATTACTCTTGTAGTAGGAGGAATTGGTATTGTAAACATACTTTTGGTTTCTGTTACCGAGCGTATTAGGGAAATAGGTGTTAGAAAAGCACTAGGGGCGAGAAAGCGAGATATTGTAATTCAGTTTATCACTGAGTCAATAATGTTAACAGGAATAAGCGGTTTGATAGGAATTGTTTTTGGTATTTTAGGAGGGTTTATTATATCCTCACTTATACAAATTCCACCTGTAGTAAATATTCAAGTAATTGTCCTAGCATTCTTAGGATCAATTGCTCTGGGCTTATTATTTGGGGTTTACCCTGCTAAAAAGGCTGCTGACCTTGACCCTATTGAGTCTTTGAGGTACGAGTAGAAAGTATATAAATTTATATTTGTAAACCAATATTTAATAAAACTAAAAACGGGGCTGTTGCAAAACAACTATTTTTGTATACCGATGACTTATTGCTAAAATAGTAGGGGAACACTATTTTGCAGTTAACTGGTATATATGGTTTTCTTGTTTTGCAACAGCCCCGTTTTTGCATACTTTGTAAAGAATTCTAAGTGCTTATCTTGATTTCATTAACAGACATAGCAGTTTGCCTGAAATAAGTCCAACTATGAATGTTCCTCCTAAAATACCTAAAGCTGCAGTACTTGAAAGTGAAAATTCCTCTTCATCAAAATAATCATTTGATGAAGTGTTTAATCTTTTTTTAATGCATCTAGCATATTTTCTATCTCTATTATTGTTCATAAAAACCTCCTACACCCGATTTGGGTACAAAAATTTTAAAACCTTTGAGCACTTTTATTGCAAATTATCGGCAACTTATACAATTAATCAACTCTCGTATATTAAAGTTTATAGGTATACTAAATTGTTAATGGTTAGTTGCCAAAATAATTGCATGTAATTAGTAAACTCAGTACATAAAAAAACTATTGGTGCTAAAGCTAATAATGGCTTGTTGCCAAGTAAATAGACTTATTGTATGAAATTATTAAACCTTTCATTTGATAAGTTTAAACACCTACAATTTTCATCTGCGAAAGTTAAGTTAATTAATATTGTGACTTCAAACTTTATTATTTGTAATTTAGTCTTTATTTAAACAAGATTATTGAATTGACAAATATTGAATATATACTAAAAAATTTATTATACTATATATGAATACTTTTTATACATATACATGTATAATTATAGTAATGTTAGGTAGAATTAAAGATTTTAGATATAAATTCTAAAATTACCAACATACCTCTTTTAAAGCAGAGGTTCTCCACCGTAGTTCTTACCATGATTTTTATTATAACGAGGCAAGAAAATGTCCCCCACTTCTATAAGTGGAGGGTGCCACTTTTGTTATCAGGCGGTGAGAATATCTCCCGCCTCGATGAAACGCCGCTGATGTAATGAAATTTTTCTAGGCGTTATAATGGGGCGTGGAGTTTAATGTGATACTTAATAACAATTATGATTTATTTGGGAGGTAGGTATGACAAATACGAATTATTCAGAAGAAAAGTTAAATAAGATTGCAGAAATTAATGAGATAAGAGTTTTCAACATAAAGACAAATAAGTTTAAGACTAATACAATTAATATTTTTTTTCAAGATGATTTAAATATTAATTCTGTTTCACTTAATGCTCTTTTTCCTTCGATTTTAAGAAGAGGCTGTAAGGGTCATCCAACAACAAAGGAAATTAATTTATACTTGGAAGAGCTTTATGGTGCGGTGTTTGATTGCGATATTGTAAAAAAAGGTGAGAAGCAGATTATTCAATTTTACTTTGAATATATATCTGACAAATACACTTTAAAAGGTAATAGCAACTTTGAAAAGGCTTTTGAATTTCTTATAAATATAATCTTTAATCCTGTTTTACAAGATGGAGTATTTATTGAGCAATATGTAGAACTGGAAAAAAGCAATTTGAAAATTCTTATTGAAGGGAGAACTAACGACAAGGTTCAATATGCACAAGAAAGATGCCGTGAATTAATGTGCAAGGATGAACCATTTGGACTATACGAATACGGTTCGGTAGAACAAATTGAGAGTATAACTTCAGCTGATTTATATAAGCACTATAAAGAAAAAGTCAGCTCTCTGCCAATAGATATTTTTATAACAGGAGAACTTAATGATAGAGATATAGAAATAATGAAGGGTAGCTTAAAAAATATAAAAAGAACTGCTCAGAAGGCACTAAGCACTAGTATTGTTAAGAAATTTGTTGATAAGGTCAGCTATTTTGAAGACAAAATGGACGTTAATCAAGGAAAACTTTCATTAGGCTTCAGAACTAATATAACAGCTAAAGAGGATGAGTACTACTCTTTATTAGTCTATAATGGCATACTAGGCGGAGGCATGCACTCAAAGCTGTTCCAGAATGTCAGAGAAAAGGCTGGTTTGGCTTATTTTGTATTTGCTAGCTTAGAAAAGTTTAAAGGCTTAATGGTTATTGAAAGTGGTATAGATATAAAAGAAAGAGATCATGCAAAAGAACTTATTCTTAAGCAGCTAGATGATATTCAGGCGAGAAAGATATCTGATTATGAGTTAAATGCTACAATTAAGTCTATAGAAACGGGTATTCACTCACTCAAGGACAGTCAGTTACAAATTGTAGACTTTTATTTAAGTCAGTTGATAGCAGGAACCCATGATACAATGGAAGATGTGATTGAAAAGACAAAAGGTGTAACAAAACAGGATGTAGTCAAGGTTTCAAAAAAGATTCTGCTGGATACTGAATATTTTCTTACAGCTAAAGAACTCGAAAAATAACTTTGTACGAACATGGTGCATTTTCGAACATCAAAATGAGGCGAACCTCAACGAAGCAGAGGTTTTCTACTTAAGTCTTTACCAAATTTTTATGCCCAAAGGGGCGTGGGAGGTTATTATGAAATTTGAAACAATTGAGTATAACAAATATGATGAAAAATTATATAAATATGAGCACAGCAGTGGATTAAAATGCATTGTAGTTCCCAAGAAAGGTTATAGTAAAAAATATGCTACCTTCTCAACTCAATATGGCTCAGTGGACAATGAATTTATTATTCCAGGTGAAAAGACTAAAACAAAAGTACCTGATGGAATTGCTCATTTTTTAGAGCATAAGCTTTTTGAACAAAAAGATGGAAGTGTTATGGATAAGTTTGCGGAATTAGGATCAAGACCAAATGCTTATACAAGCTTTAATCAGACTGTGTATCTTTTTTCTTGTACAGATTTATTCAAAGAAAATTTTGATTTGCTTTTGAATTTTGTACAAAATCCATACATTACAGAGGAAAGCGTTGAGAGAGAAAAGGGTATAATTGGACAGGAAATAAACATGTACCGTGATAACCCTGGTTGGAGGGTTTCTTTCAATTTATTAGAAGCTTTGTATGAAAAACACCCAGTTAAGCTAGATATAGCAGGCTCTATTGATAGCATAAGTGAAATTACTAAAGAAACACTATATAAATGCTATGAGACGTTTTATCACCCATCAAATATGGTGGTAACAGTAGTAGGAGATGTGGATCATAATCAGGTATTTGAGCAGATAGAAAAGAATATCCAATCTGCAAAAAAAGTTTCCGAGATAAAAAGAATATATCCTGTTGAAGGGGATGGTCTCAACAAAAAATATGTGGAGCAGATAATGCCTGTCTCTACACCTTTATTTTATATTGGCTTTAAGGATAATAATTTCAACCTTCAGGGGACAGAAATATTGAAATATACTGTAGCAGTAAAGCTATTATTAGCAATGCTAATTGGTAGAAGCTCAGAATTATACTCAAAGCTTTATGATAAGGGACTTATAAATTCTACCTTTGAAACAGATTTTTCTTTAGAAAAAAGCTATGCATATTCTATGTTGGGCGGAGAGTCTGTTAATCCTGAGGCGGTCAGGGATTTATTAATTAAAGAAATAAGAAGCTTACAGGATAAGGGGCTTGAACCACATGTTTTTGAAAGACTTCAAAAGGCTTCAAAAGGCAGGTTTTTAAGACAGATGAATTCTGTAGAAAGTATATCTAGAACTTTCATAAATTTGTATTTTAAGGGCGTAACAATGTTTGATTATTTTAATGTTTATGATACAATAAGCTTTGATTATATTACAGATGTGTTTTACAAGCATTTTGATATTGAAAAAATGGCACTTTCTGTTGTAAAAAGCTCGAAAACATAATTTGTGCTAACATTGTGCGTTTTCGAGCTGAGAAAACCCGCAAGCGGCTTTTCAATCAATATTTGAGGGGCTAGAATATAGTTTGGGAGGAGCTCGAAAGGATAGTTAGTGCAAACATGGTGCATTTCGAACTGTTTTAGGTGTCAGCTCTGCTGATATCCTACATATATATAGTTTTGTGCCTAAATAGGGCTTGGGAGGTTAGTATGAAGGAGAGTATTCTTGTAAGTTTTCCAAATATGGATTTAGACTTTAATATTTCAAGTGAGGCTTTTAGAATTTTTAATATGCCAATATATTGGTATGGGATTATTATAGCTTTTGCATTTTTTGTATGTGTAATTTGGGCTATGAAAGATTCAAAAAAATTTGATTTAGTACCTGATACGGTAATTGATTTAATGCTGTTTGCTGCACCAGCAGCAATAATTTGTGCTCGAATATACTATGTGATATTTAGCTGGGAGAACTACAGCTCTAATTTAAAGGAGATTTTTAACACTAGAAATGGTGGTCTTGCAATATATGGAGGTATAATTGGTGCAGTTATTACGGCTTATTTTGTTGCACGATATAAAAAAATACCTACTTTTAAATTTTTTGATTTTGCAATTCCATATGTGGCACTCGGACAGGCAATAGGACGTTGGGGAAACTTTTTTAATCAAGAGGCTTTTGGTACAAATACGTCACTTCCATGGGGAATGACCAGCTCTGTCACAAAAGCTTATTTACAAAACAATATGGATCAATTGCAGCAAAAGCATGGAATAACAGTAAATCCAGATTTGCCTGTTCATCCTACCTTTTTGTATGAATCAATTTTAAATTTTGCTGTATTTGCTTTCTTAATGTGGATGAGAAGAAAGAAAAAGTTTGATGGAGAGGTTTTTTGCTTTTACTTTTTAACATATTCTCTGGGACGAGCATTTATTGAAGGACTTAGAACAGATAGTTTAATGCTTGGGAATTTAAGAGTATCACAGCTTTTATCAGTTTTACTTGTAATTGTATTTGGTATTTATATTGTTTATAAGAGAATAAAATTGAAAAATGATAGCCTTGAACTAGACTATTCAGGGCAAAGTGCATATGCTAATATACTTAAGGCAATTGAAGCAGAAGATAACCTAGAAGGACAAGAAAAAATAAGTAGTGCAGTTAAAAATGAACATAATGAGGTTGATGGGGAATTGGACATAGTTTGTGATGTTAATGAAGATACAGAGCAATCTATTGAAAGTCAAAATAAAGAACACAAGGAATGATAAATTTTAGTATTTAGGAACGGTGAGAAATGTATTTTGTTGAGAAGCTGAAACCCCAAAACCCATATAAAAGATTTGATTATTTACTTTTTTTTGTAGTGCTGATATTATCTGTTATAGGGCTTTTTGTTTTAAACAGTGCTGCTAGTGATAAACCCAGTATATTAAAGTCTCAAGTGCTAGCTTTTATTATGGGTATAGCTTTATGCTTGATTCTAAGTGCAATCGACTATAAAAATCTCAAATTTCTAAGCTTATTATTTTTCTTTGGTGCAATGGGACTAATGGCTGTAACATTGCTTATTGGAAGTGGTGAGGAACTTGGTAATAAAAATTGGATTATAATAGCAGGTATGAGTGTTCAGCCTTCAGAATTTGCAAAAATTGCATATATTATCTTAGCCTCAGTTTTTTTGGAGAGAATAAAGGATAGTCAGGAAAAAAATAAGTCGGATATTATTAAGTTTATTGTTTATTCATGTATAGCTATTGGTTTTGTCCTTTTGCAAAAAGATTTGGGAACAGCTCTGGTATTTGTCTTTATATTTCTTATTTTTATTTTTATCGTAGGAATACCATATAGATACATATTTATACTGTGTGGATGCTTGTCACTTTCACTGCCGTTTATATGGGTTTATGTTCTAAATGATAAGAGAAAGGAAAGAATTTTATCATTTATTTCTCCTGAGAGAGATCCGTTAGGTGCTGGTTATCATGTTAGTATGTCAAAAATGGCAATTGGATCTGGGCAATTATTTGGTCAAGGATATGGAAAGGGTATTCAGACTCAGAGTGGCAGTGTTCCCGTAAACGAGTCGGATTTTATATTTTCCGTGGCTGGCGAGGAGCTTGGGTTTATTGGCGGAATGACAATAATAATATTGGGATTGTTTATTATACTAAGATGTATTCATATTGCTAAAAATGCAGGAGACACTTATGGCTCTTTTTTAGTAATTGGAATTACAGCAATGATTTCATTTAATTTTATAGAAAATATCGGTATGAGTATTGGAATATTGCCAGTAACAGGATTGCCTCTACCTTTTGTAAGTCAAGGAGGTACGGCAATGTTAGCATATTTTATTGCGATTGGAATTGTGCTAAGTGTATCTATCAGATCGAAAAAAAGCGGCTTTAGTTCAACGCAATAGCAAATAGAGTTATTAAACAAATACCAAACCAATACTAGTGCTTTTGGACTATTAAAGACAGGATATTATTCCTGTCTTTATTTTTTTATTAATGAATTATATAAAAACTCTTGTAATATTTATGTTTTTGAAATAAAATATCCTTATAAGTGGTAAGAAGTGGTGGAAAGTGGAGGGATTTGCTAAGTGAGGGGTGTACAATTTGTTTTATGGTGAGTATCAACATACAGTTGACCCAAAAGGTAGAGCAATCGTACCCTCAAAATTTCGAGAGGGCTTGGGAGACAAGTTCATAATAACAAAAGGACTTGACTGTTGCTTATTTGCATACTCATTAGAAGAGTGGACAAGTCTTGAAAACAAACTAAAAACACTTCCATTTACAGATAAGGATGTACGTGCTTTTATTAGATTTTTCTTTTCTGGTGCAGCCGAGTGCGAGTTGGATAAACAGGGAAGAATTCTTATACCACAAAATTTACGTGAATATGCATCACTTGAAAAGGACATAGCTATAATTGGTGTTTCTTCAAGGGTTGAGATATGGGATAAGACAAATTGGCAAAATTATAATAGCGATGATAATATAAGTGCTGATAAAATTGCAGAAAAAATGGCTATGCTAGGTATATAGCATAAATGATAATAAATTAAGACGTTTGCCTCAACGAAGAAAGAGGTTCTCACAAAGCAGAGTGCTCTACACATTATTATTTTTTGTGTAGAAAACGGTTTGGAGGTAAGTAAAGAGAAAACTTTGAGGTGTATAATGGAATTTAAACATAAATCTGTCTTATTAGATGAGTGCATTGAATATTTAAGTATAAATCCTGAGGGCGTTTATATTGATGGTACTATAGGAGGGGCAGGTCATTCATCTGAGATATACAGAAGATTATATGCAAAGGGCTGTTTGATTGGTTTAGATCAAGATAGCTTTGCGGTTGAAACCTCTTCTAAACGCCTTGAAGAAATAAAAACAGAAGCAAGTTATAAAATAGTAAATACCAATTTTAAGAATATAAAAAATACATGTGAGCAACTAGGGATTACTGGAGTTAATGGGATACTCCTTGATTTGGGAGTTTCATCCCATCAGCTTGACGAAGCGTCTAGAGGCTTTAGTTATCAGAATGATGCACCATTAGATATGCGAATGGATAGGCGTTCAGAATTATCTGCATATCAAATAGTCAATGAATACTCTGAAAAAGAAATATATTGTATTATTAGAGACTTTGGTGAGGAAAAATGGGCATCAAGAATTGCAAAATTTATTGTAGAAGCTAGGGCAGTTAGACCAATAGATACAACTTTTGATTTAGTTAATGTTATCAAAAGGGCAGTACCAAGTGCTGCTAGGCGGGATGGTCCACATCCAGCAAAGAGAACATTTCAGGCAATCAGAATTGCAGTAAACCAGGAGTTGGATATATTAAGTAATACTATAGAGGATTGCGTGTCATTACTGAAAAGTGGAGGAAGGCTTTGTATAATAACATTTCATTCTCTAGAAGATAGAATTGTAAAAGTACAATATGGTAAGTACGTAAATCCGTGCACTTGTCCTCCTTCGTTTCCTGTTTGTGTATGTGGAAAGAAACCTGAAGCTGTACTAGTAAATAGAAAACCAATTGTTTCAACAGATAAAGAGTTGGAGGATAACCCAAGGGCAAGAAGTGCAAAGCTTAGAGTTTTACAAAAGATTTAATTTGGTAATTATGGTTTAAATAATAAAGTACTATAAAGGATTATAACAAGTAACCCACACAAAAGACAAAAGGCAAGTAAACACAAAAGACAAAAGGCAAGTACACAAAAGACAAAAAGCAAGTAAACACAAAAGACAAAAAGTAAGTAAACACAAAAG
>JAEWST010000168.1 GCA_023398105.1 Bacillota bacterium
GGAATATTCTCATGTCGGAAGTGGCTGGACGAAGTGCTGTTATGAGTATGATAAACATGGTTGACAGTACTATTACAAAAGATTCACCTGAGACAAGGAAAATTATTGAAAGATTAAAGGAACTGGAATATGAAGGCTATCAATATGAGGGTGCAGAGAGTTCCTTTGAGTTGGTAATACGTAAAATGCTTGGCAAATATGAATCGTTTTTTGAGCTGGTTGAATTTAAGGTAATAGTAGATGAGCCTACCGTAAGTTCAGTAAGTTCCTCTGCAATGATAAAAATCAAAGTTGGCGAACAAACTGAAATAACTGCTGCAGAAGGTGATGGTCCAGTAAATGCGTTGGATGGTGCTCTAAGAAAAGCATTGGAGAGATTCTATCCTGAGATAGCTGAAATAAAATTGACAGACTATAAGGTTAGGGTTCTAGATTCGAACTATGCTACGGCTTCAAAGGTTAGAGTATTAATAGAATCAACTGATGGCGAGGATGTTTGGACAACTGTGGGAGTATCAACCGATATTATTGAAGCCAGCTGGAGAGCATTAGTAGATTCAGTGGAGCATAAACTTATAAAGAAATCAAAATAAGTAATGCAATAAAATGCGAAAGTGATTGAGGAGGGTTCTGACGAGCCAAACTAAAATATTTTATATATGGGATGCATTTTTTTATTATTCCTGTATAATAGTAGTAATAGGAATACTATATTATTATAAGGGGAATATCAATTGAAGCTTTATGGAAGATTAATCAAGCATGGGAAACTAATTAAGGGAGCATGGGCGGAGCCACAAGATTCTTCCAGTGACTTTAGAAACCAATTAGAGGAATGTCTTATCTTGGTTTGTAAAGAGCTTGATATTGAGGTTCCTTTATGGTTAAAAAAGAATTCAAAGGAATTTGGTATTTATAGAAAAACAAGCTTTGATAGTAATCACTTTGGAGAAGTTATTAGTTTTGATAGACTTGAAATATTATTATATTGATATTTGATCTTCATTTATGAAAACTTATCCTAATATAAGACTGACTAATCTGATGATATTGATTAGAATTACTATATTCAGATTAGTCATTTTCATGTAAAGAACTTAGTTTTTAATCTTAGAAATAGAGCTGAACGTTTACAGTTTTTAGTATAAGCTTTACAAGTAATTCAAAGTAACTGATAATAAAAAAGGAGTGTGAATTAAATGGGGAATTTTAGAGATAAATTATCCCGCTTTATGTATGGCAGATACGGTCAGGATCAATTATATTATGCTTGTCTTATCATATGTTTGATTTTGTTAATTATTAATACGCTTGTGAATTCCTTCATTATAAGTGTTTTAACATGGATTATTCTGGTTTTAATTGTGTTTAGAACTTTTTCCAAGAATGTGAATAAAAGACGTGTTGAAAATGAAAAGTTTTTAAAGCTATGGAATCCAATTAAATCAACATTCTCTTTAACAATTCGAAGAATTAAAGAAAGAAAAACACATTGTTTTCACAAATGTCCAAGTTGCAAAAAGGTTCTTCGCTTACCACGCAAAAAAGGTAATCATATAGTTAGTTGTCCTTGCTGCCATAATGATTTTAATATAAAGGTGCGTTGACAAAACAAATTACACCATGAAACTATTAAGCTTCATGGTGTAGCTAGAGGGGGAAATAGTTACTTTGACGTGGATTCTTTAAACCTTAAATTTAGCTACTATAGAATTTAGGGCATTTGCATATTCCACACTTTGCTTTGTCATTTTATCAACTTCTTCTGTAATATATACGGTATCTACTGTTTTCTCAGCGATATCAGAAACACCCTTTGCACTTTCATTAACGGTTATAGCTACTTCGTTAATAGCAGTTGCTACATTGTTTATAGTATTTGTTAATTCTTCGGTTACTCCACTAATTGTATTCATCATTAAATTTACAGATTCTGCATCCTTATTGTATTGATCACTTACTTGTATAAATTTAAGGTAGTCTGCAGTTACATCTTTATCAAGGAATTCAAGAATTTCTGATGAACTTGATGTCATATTACCAACGGAAGCATATACTTCTTTGACAATTTTCTGGATGTCAGCAGTAGTTTTTGAGGACTGTTCTGCAAGCTTTCTGATTTCGTCTGCAACAACAGCAAAACCTTTTCCTGCATCCCCTGCTCTAGCTGCTTCTATAGCTGCATTTAGTGCAAGCAAATTAGTTTGGTCTGTTATGCCAAGTATGGTATCTGTGAGGAAGTTAATTTGTTCTACAGCTTTTGATTGCTCAATTGCTTCCTCCATCTTTAATTTAACATCATTATAAATACGCTGAGCATTTTCGTTTGAATTTATGGCATCTCCCTTTAGCTGGAGTGCTCTTTTAGTAATTTCCTTTGATAAAATTGAGCCTTGTTTGGTCTTTTCAGCAATTGAACCAGCATTACTGTCTACATCTACTACAGATGCTGTTATTTCTTCAGCTGATGCTGCAGTTTCCTCCATTCCAGCCGATAACTGCTCAGTTGTAGCAGAGTTGTCAGCTGAGTTTGTATGAACTTTTTCTGTTAGTGACTCTACTAGTAAAGCATTATCGGTAATATTGTTTGATGACTGCTGCAGTAATTCAACCATTTCTCTTAGAGTATTTCTCATTCCTATCATGGCTCTAGCCATAATGCCCGTTTCATCTTTTGATTTTGTAAGAATTTCAAAAGACTTGTCATATACAAGATCTAGTTGAGAAGTTTTATTAATCAGAGCAGTGACTTTAATTATAGGAGTTGATATCTGCTTGCCAATTATGAGGCTACCTACTAATGCTAAAAACAATATTATTATACCTATAATTGCTATAAATAAACTGGTGTTTCTCGCAGGGGCTTCAATTTCTTCGATATCTCCTGTTAGAACTAATGTCCAATTAGTCTCTGGAATTATAGTATAAGCTGCCAGTTTTTCTTTTCCATTAAAAAAATATGTTACAGTTTGTGTTTCTACGTCTTCACCTTTATTAATTCTTTCTATAACAGCTTTTATTTGCTCATTTTCAACAGGTTTTCCTATTTTATCCTTAGTAGGATGGTATATCATATTTCCGATTTCATCTACTAGATACGCATAACTCGATGCGGAATTAGCCAAATTTAGGTCTGATAGATATTTTGAGGTGCTTTCTGTAATAACAGCAGTTGCAACAAATCCAGAAAATATTGCCCTAGTACTATCATATACAGGGATTGTGACAACTACTATTAGTTTGCCTGAGGATTTAGATACCAATGTTTCGCTAATCACGGACTTTTTACTTTCTAGAGTATTCTTAACATATACTCTGTCATTAATATCTTGTCCAACTAAATTAATATCAGTATCTGAAACAATAATACCTTTGTCGCTAACAACAAAAACATGTTCTAAATTATCGGTAGTTGCAATGTAATTGTTAAGCGATTCATTGGCTTTCATTTTTAAAATTACGTCTTCGGGATTTGCTAGCAGATCAATTATTTCTTTAGATGAAGCCAAGTACTTTGGTGAGAGTTGCTCCTTTTCAATCATTAACGAAATTATTCCGCTAGAAGAACTTACCAAATCGATCATTTCGGACTTAGTTTGGTTATTCATTGTTAAACGTATCTGAAAATAAGAAACTAAGCTTGATAATAATATAGAAATAAAAATAATAATAGCCATAGAAATAGTGATTTTTTTTCGTATACTCATTATACAGTCCTCCCGATAAATATAAGACGTAAAATTCTAGTCGCATAACGCTATTGCGAGATATTTCGACAAAATGTAATTTGTTAATTGAAAAACGAAGACAATTCTCTATATAAAAGATATTCCCTAAAATAAAAGCTTAAAACATGATTTAAGAAATTTAGGTCTTGAATACTAATAAATATAGGAATGTAGTATTAGAAGACATGCATAATTAAATTTAAAAGACAAATTCTAAATATCATATTAAAAACAAGTAAAGCAAAATATAAAGAACATCTTTAATGGTATTTTTGTAAATAATTAATTGCTTAACAGTATATACTTTATTTTAATTGTAAAAGTTAAAGGATAATACTATTGAAAATTTACTTTGACAAAAATACTATAGCTTGATATACTTTATAATATAATATTACAAAGTGACGTGAGGGTGGTGAGCAATTGTCTTTTCTTATTGGTATTGATTTAGGAACTTCAGGAGTTAAAACTGTATTGTTCGATGAAAGTGGCAAACCTATTGCAAGCTCTACAGTTGAGTACCCACTATATCAACCGAATTTAGGTTGGGCAGAGCAGAATCCAGAGGACTGGTGGAAGGGTACATGTGAGAGTATAAATAATGTCATGTTAAAAAGTGGTGTTGATAAGCGAGAGGTAAAGGGTATCGGCTTATCTGGACAGATGCATGGAGCCGTCTTATTAGACAAAGAGGACAAAGTATTAAGAAATGCGATTATTTGGTGTGACCAGAGAAGTGCAGATGAGTGTGATCAGATTACGCAGCTTATTGGGAAAGAAAGATTAATTGAAATCACAGCAAATCCAGCACTCACAGGATTTACTGCATCAAAAATAATGTGGGTAAAGAACAATGAACCACAGATTTTTGAAAAAATAGCAAAGATACTATTACCTAAAGACTACATCAGACTTAGACTTACTGGAGAGTATGCTACAGAGGTTTCTGATGCAAGTGGTATGCAGCTAATGAATATTGCACAGAGGAAATGGAGCAGTGAGGTTTTAGGTAAGCTTGAGATTTCTGAATCAATGTTAGGAAAAATGTATGAGTCTCAAGAGGTTACAGGTAAGGTTACAGCTTCTGCAGCAGCAATAACAGGTTTAAATGAAGGTACTATTGTGGTAGGTGGAGCTGGAGATCAGGCTGCAGGTGCAGTTGGAAATGGAATTGTTAAGCCAGGTGTAGTTTCATCAACAATTGGAACATCAGGAGTTGTATTTGCTTATACAGATAAACTTACTATTGATCCATTGGGAAGAGTTCATACTTTCTGTCATGCTGTACCAAACACATATCATATTATGGGTGTTACACAAGGTGCAGGACTATCCTTAAAGTGGTTTAGAGATACCTTCTGCATGGAAGAGCTTATGACATCTGAGCTGTCAAATATTGATGTTTATAAGTTACTAGATGCTGAGGCAGAGAATATAAAGCCTTGTAGTGACGGACTTCTTTATTTGCCGTATTTGATGGGAGAAAGAACACCTCATCTAGATCCAAATGCAAGAGGAGTATTCTTCGGATTAACTGCTAAACACACAAAACCTCATTTTGTTCGTTCAATAATGGAAGGTGTAACATACAGCCTTAGAGATTGCTTTGAAATTATAAAAGGAATGGGTGTTGAGATTTCAGAAGTAAGGGCTTCTGGTGGCGGAGGCAAAAGTGGAATATGGAGACAAATGCAGGCGGATGTATTCGGTACTAGCATTAACAGAATTTTTTCTGATGAAGGCCCTGCACTAGGTGTAGCAATTCTAGCAGGTGTTGGAGCTGGTATTTACGATAACGTACCACAGGCATGTAGCAATGTTATAAAGGTTAAAGACAGCCTGCCTCCAATTAATGATAATATAAAGAAATATGATGATTTTTACAAATTATATGTTCAATTGTACAAATCACTAAAAGGAGATTTTACTCAACTAAGTTCTATATTAAAGTAACACTATTTGAATATTGTTAAAGGTCAATTACTATTGGCTAAAATAAAGATACTATACCGTCTCGATATGTTTTCTGTGATGGCTTTGAAATGTAATTGACTTTTGTAACTCTGCATGAAGAGTCTATGAGGTTGTCAAATATATATCCATAATACAAATACTCTAGCTTATACAAGTTTATTGACCAATAAAATTGTAGGCGGGTTGTAGTTTGGTGTATGATTTAACAGAGTTCTAATATTCAGTAGGGAGAATAGATGCATGAAGATTGGTACAATAGGAAACAATAAGTTTTTAAAAGAATTAAACGAGACATACTTACTAGAGCTAATTAGAACTAATAAGCAAATTTCAAAGGCCGATCTTGCACAGTTGACTGGTTTGTCTCCAACTGCTTGTGGCATTATTGTCATGAATTTGCTTGAAAAGGGCTATATTACTGAAGCAGGCGTTGGAGTATCTACTGGCGGAAGAAGACCAATCTTGTATGAACTAATTCCACGAAGCTATTTTTCTATAGGTGTAGATATTGATGTTGACTATATTCGATTTATATTAATGGACATAACAGGGCAGGTAGAGTATAGGGATAGAATTCCTAGCATATCAAGCTATTCTGTGTTGGCATCAATAGAACTAGTGGAGGATAAGATACACCAGATTATTAATAAGTACAACATAAAAGAAGATAGGCTGTTGGGTGTTGGTATATCTATTCCAGGAATGATAGACAATATAACACATGAAATTGTTTTTGCCCCAAACCTTGGATGGGAAAGAGTAGATTTAGAGAACATGATGGCAAGTATAGGCAGTTTCCCGATATATGTTGACAACGAAGCCATATGTTCTGCTATATGTGAGAACTGGATTGGATGCTGTATTAATCAAAAAGATTTCGTTTGTATTAACATGAAATCTGGTATTGGATCAAGTATATTTGCAGGCGGTAATTTATACAGAGGGTGCTCTGGAAGTGCAGGAGAGATAGGGCATATTATGGTAGATCCCAATGGACCCAAATGCGGATGCGGAAATTATGGCTGCTTAGAAACGCTGGCGTCTTCCAAAGCAATGGTAGAAAAAGCACAAAAACAAATTAAGCAAGGCTTGATAGCGGATTTAACAGACATAGATTCAATTACTATTGATGATATTATTAGTTCAACTAAGGCTGGTAATGAGGCTACACGTGTAATTCTAGTTGAGGCTTCGGGTTATCTTGGGTTGGCAGTAGCTAACTTAATTAATACAATTAACCCTTCAAAAATTGTGTTAGGCAAGGAATTGAATAAGTTCCCTGAGGATATTTTGGAGCATTTAAAAAATATAGCTTTTGCTAAGGCTCTTAAATATCCAGCATCAAGGGTTGAAATAGTCACTTCGGAATTAGGTGAAGATACGTCGGCTCTTGGAGCAGCAATAATACCACTCCAGAAACTCTTTGGCTATCAGGTTTAAAGCAAAAATAAATGGTTTTTGATGATTCAACAAATAAATAAAAAAACGGAGGAATTTATTATGTCAGAAATATTCAAGGGAATAAACAAAATCAAATTTGAAGGAAGTAAGTCAGATAATCCATTAGCATTTAAGTACTATGACGAAAATGCAGTTATCGGTGGAAAAACAATGAAAGATCATTTGAGATTTGCAGTAGCGTATTGGCATACTTTTGCAGCACCAGGAGCTGATATGTTTGGAGCAGGCTCATATGAAAGACCTTGGAATACAATTTCAGATGCATTGGAAATGGCAAAATACAAAGTTGAAGCAAATTTTGAATTTGTTGAAAAATTAGGAGCACCATTCTTCTGCTTCCATGATAGAGATATCGCACCAGAAGGAGCAAATTTAGTAGAGACTAATAAAAACCTTGATATTATAACAGCTTTGATAAAAGATAGAATGAAATCAAGTGATGTAAAGCTTCTTTGGGGAACAACTAATGCTTTTGGTAATCCAAGATTTATGCATGGTGCTTCAACATCTCCAAATGCAGATGTATTTGCGTATGCTGCAGCTCAGGTTAAAAAGGCAATGGAAATAACTTATGAACTTGGTGGAGAAAACTACGTATTCTGGGGCGGTAGAGAAGGCTATGAAACTTTATTAAACACAGATATGAAGCTTGAGTTAGATAACCTTGCAAGATTTTTAAAGATGGCAGTAGATTACGCTAAGGAGATTGGCTTCAAAGGACAATTCTTAATTGAACCTAAGCCAAAAGAACCAACAAAACACCAATATGATTTTGATACAGCAACAGTTATAGGCTTCTTAAAGACTTACGGCTTAGATCCATACTTCAAGATGAATATTGAAGCAAACCATGCAACTCTAGCAGGACACACTTTCCAGCATGAGCTTGCAACTTGCAGAATAAACAATATGCTTGGAAGCATAGATGCAAACCAAGGTGATGTAATGTTAGGATGGGATACTGATCAATTCCCAACAAATATTTATGATTCAACTCTTGCTATGCTTGAAGTACTAAAAGCAGGTGGATTAAATAAGGGTGGATTAAACTTTGACTCAAAAGTAAGAAGAGGTTCATTTGATCCATCAGACTTATTCTATGGACACATTGCGGGTATGGATACTTTCGCAAAGGGACTTATCATAGCTAACAAGATTGTAGAAGATGGCAAGTTAGATGCATTTGTTGCTGACAGATATTCAAGCTATACTACAGGAATAGGTAAAGATATAGTTGATGGTAAGGTTGGATTAAAAGAATTAGAGAAATATGCATTGAATCTTACAGTACAGAATAAGTCAGGACGTCAGGAAATGTTAGAAGCATTATTAAATCAATATATATATGAAACAAAATAAGCAATTAAAAAGGTATTTCTAAAACAAGTAACAAAGTAAGCTAGTAGAGCATTTTATTATTAAGTATTATAGAAGCATACCTACAATTACAGTAGGCTAAGAAGTAAATTATTTTGACTTCCTGCCGAGAATGTGGGTGTGCTTTTAGTTTTTTACTCAACTTTCACATATAAAAAGTCTATCAGTACTCAGTCTTATCATTGATGCTATAGAAAGCTGGCAAATCTCGATTATATTCTCTTTGTTTGCATAAAGGTGTCACATAATGTTTATCTCACATATTATAGATTAGAAAAGTAAAAAGGAGTGACTTATCATTATGTCAAATGAAATTATGGGAGGTTTCCCTCCTATTCCGCCGCCACCGCCACCACCACCACCTAAAAAAACATTACAGGTTCCAGTAATAATAGGCTGGGGCGAGAAGCAAAAATTAGTAGTTAAAGAGATAACTGTGAGTAAAGCATGTGGTGATAAACCAAGAACAGATATAGGTCTAGGTTCTAGCCCAGTTCCAGGTCATGGTCCAGAGCCATGTCTGCCTGCTGCTATTTTCAGAATTGTAGACGTAGATAAAGAAGTAGTAATTACAAAAACAAAATTAGTTCCAAGAATTGAATCTGACATTCCAACCTGTAGTCCTGTTAAGGAGTATTGGAGCAAAATTATTATTAATGGGTATGTTGATAAAAACATTATTTATAAGACAATCACATGTCATACAAAAGATGATGTTATGGGAGGATTAAATCAGATTACGACACGTGTATATTTCTCAACATTTATTGAAGTTAAATCTAAAGAACCAGTTAAAGAAACTGATAGAGCAGAAATAGTAAGTGCAATTGTTGAAGGAGAGGACGAGGAGCTATTAGATCCTAATCCAGTAGATAAGTGTGCACCAGAGTGGGCTGTAACCTATAATAAACTTCTTGAAAAAATGTTGATTAGAATTACTGCAAAAGTTGTTAGAATTGAGCATGTAACAGTAAAACCAGAATGTCCACCTTGTCTAGAATAAACTGGTTTAAATTAGAAGAGTTGTTAAGAATATAGGAAGTTATATGTTTAAGAGTCTACCCCTTTCAGTTTTAGTTGGGGTTCGTCGAAGGGGGAAGTAGTTCCCCCTAGCGAATAATAACGCTGCAAGTAATTAAATGAATGTTTGAGGTAGTTAATGGCATTACGAAGTAAATTTCTTCTAACTCTATATGAGATGAAGGGAATAGTCTGTAGAAATTTTTACTTTAAGACGTTACTTATGTAGCAAAGTATATAGAGGTTGATAAAATATAGTTTCTAGATTAAAGCATTAAGTAATAGAATAACGCAATCTTACTCGGAAACTATGACTATTTGAGCTAAAGAGCTACCTTGGTAGCTCTTTAGTCGCTATCTAATTTTCTTAAGGCTTCAAAATTCATATACATTAGTTCTTCTACTTTTGTACTTTCGCTATCCTCAAACTGCCATACTTTTGATGAAATATTATATTCAAATTTTTTTTGGGAGTCTGCAGTAAAATCTTTTTGTGCTGAGTCTGTATCATCAAATTCATTTGTTTGTTCTGCACTGTTTGCAGTTTTATCGTCATCTATACTATTTACAGAGTTTATGGCACTGGCAGAATCTAAGGCACCAGTATTACATTTAACAGAATTAACAATATGTAGCAAATCTATTGTGCCTACATCATTTGCTGAGTTTGCAATTTTAATAGATTTAATGCTGTTTGGGGTGTTTTTGAAATCTGTAGGAGTATCACTATTCACTGTATCAACAGTGTCAATAACATTTTCTGTATCACAACTTATACTAGACACTCTTATTTCTCCAGAAACTTCAATGTTCCAGAAGGAGCGTATCCGACTCTTGTTAATATAGTTAAACTTGCAGGATGGCTGGAGTATAAGTTGAGACTCTATTTTGCTATCTTCTGATGTTTCAAACAGAACTAATTCACAAAAATTTTTTCTTATAGTAAATGATTTATAATTTGATTCTTTGGTTGCATTTGGCTGCCTATAAAAAACTAATACATTGTATTCTCCAAAGACGGCAACTTCTTTATCAGAAATAAATTTTGAAAATACACTCTCAGCGCTTGCATAGCAATTAATTATAATTGAATTATAAGGCTTCTGCGATTGAATAATACTTGAGAATGCTATGCTGGTTTCATATGCTAGAGCCATGTGCTACATCTCCTAACAAATAATTATTTTTATAGCAGTAAATTTATTACTACATATAATATGAGCATTCATTCAGAAATATTACTATAAAGTCTATGCCCAATAAGAAACTATTGCTTAATGGAAACATACTTATTAATAGAAAGTTAGGTTAGAAATAATTGCATAAATTAGTTGATAAAAAAGCCTGCACAATGAATACAAGGATTTAACTACACTACTAACCAGGGAGGGTGGATTAATTTGAACACATTTTGACTTTTACGTAAAGTCGAGTTAATAATATATAATGCCTGTTTACTTATCAAAAATATGCAGTGCCTTGACATTGATGTACTATATACGTAAAATTAGCATTAAGTAATTTAGTTCAGACTCAAGTAATGTTTGTTGTATAAGGAGTCATATATATATGAAAGACAAAAATAATACTGAAACAAATTGGAGAAAGCTTGATAATACCGCAAATGTTTTTCCAGTAATATCAAATAAAACTTATAGTAGTGTATTTAGAGTCGCAGTTCGTCTTAAAGATGAAATTAATGGTGATATATTGCAAGAAGCGCTAATTAAAACTTTGCCATTATTTAGTTCTTTTAGTGTTAAGCTAAAGCGTGGAGTTTTTTGGCACTATTTTGAAGCAAACAAAAAACAGCCTCAAGTTGAAAAAGAACAGGCGTATCCCTGTGCTTTTATTGATCCATACAATAACAATCAATTTCTATTTAAGGTTACTTACTTTGCAAAACGTATAAACCTTGAAGTTTTTCATGTTATTACTGATGGAACAGGAGCATTGAAATTTTTACAGGCTTTAACATACAATTACATAAAGCTTGCATACAAGGATACTGTGCCAGAGAAAACATTAAGTATACCAGTGGTTGATGTTGTATCAGATGTTGAGGATAGCTATCATAAATACTACAGAAAGCATTCCTATCCAAAATACAAAACAAAGAAAGCGTATAAGCTCAAAGGGGACATGCTTCCAGTATTTACGATTGGTGTTATTCATGGTGTTGTCAGCATTGAGCCTTTATTAGCATTATGTAAGAAAAAGAATGTAAGCCTAACGCAATATATATCAACACTTATTATTTGGTGTATCTATAAAGAATATCTGAATGAGCAGACTAATAGAAAACCTATACAAGTGAATATACCAGTGAACTTGCGCCAGTTCTTTAATTCAACAACAGAAATGAATTTTTTCTCGTATATTAACGTTGGAATCACAAGCTCAAAAAGTAATTATACTTTTAATGAAATGCTGGATATAGTATCTAAGCAATTTAAGGAACAACTGACAAAAGATAATCTATCTCATACTATTTCGGGCAATGTATCTACAGAAAAAAATATATTTGTACGATTTTCACCGTTAGTTTTAAAGCAGTTAGGTGTAAAAATAGCGTATGTTAGTTCAAGTAAAGCAAACACAGTTGTTCTCTCGAATCTTGGGAAAGTTGAAGTGCATGAAGAATTTAAAAAATATATAAATGGCTTTGAAGTACTTATTAGTGTGTCGAAAGCTGAACCAACTAAATGTGCTATATGCTCATTTGATGATAAGATCGTTTTTTCATTTACTTCGATTTTAAGACAACCATATTTACAAAGGGCTTTTTTTCGGCATCTTAGCGACGAGGGAATAGACATTAAGATAGAAAGTAATGGTGTTTATTATGAAAACATGTAAAAGATGCAAGGTTAGTGTTGGAGAGGGTACAGACATTTGTCCGTTGTGCAGAACAGTTTTAACTGATATAACTGGTGAGAGGTCTGATAAAACATATCCTGAGATAGAAGTTAATTCTCATAAATACAATAGCATAAGGAGATTGTTTTTGTTTGTATCAATACTATCTGCGGTTGGGTCAGTTATTACAAATTATTTGACATATAATGGTGTGATGTGGTCAGCTATTACTATTTCAGTCATAGTATATTTTTGGGTAATAATGAGTTACTCAATTAGACGAAATAGAAATATTGCCTCGCATATATTAGTACAGGTAACATGTGTATCAATTCTTACTGTAGTAATGGACAATTCTATTGGGTATAGTGGATGGTCGGTAAACAATGTCATACCTGAAATAATGATAGTAGCTAATGTGGCAGTATTAGTTTTAGTGTTTTTAAATCGTATGTATTGGCATACTTATGTAATAAACCAGATAGTAATTGCTATATGTGGATTAATACCTGGTGTACTTTGGCTTTGTGGACTTATTACAGTTCGCATTCCTACTGTAATAGCAACTGCAACTTCATTTTTGGTATTAGTTATAATGATAATTTTTGGAGATAAAACAATTAAAAGTGAGCTTAGAAGAAGGTTTCATTTTTGAGCAATCAAGTAATACTATACACTTTTTAATTACTATTGTGTTGCTGGAGGTATCAGCGGAAATGGAGGTTTAGCTTGAAAAATGCGAAGTTCACATTTCGCACATTCATCGTTCTCTTCGCATAGCAAAAAGCTACAAGCAGCTTTTTGTGGGATTGATAAATGTACATACATGGTGCTTTTTCGAGTTACAAAAACCTGCAAGCAGCTTTTTGTGAATTTGGGCAATCAAGCAATAACTATACACTTTTTAATTACTATTTGTGTCGCTGGAGGTATCAGCAGAATGGAGGTTTAGCTTGAAAATTGTAGTTTTAGATGGATACACTTTAAATCCAGGAGATTTATCATGGGATGGGATTAGGCAACTTGGAGAATTAGTTGTTTATGATAGAACACCTTCTGAGAAAACAATTGAGAGAATTGGTGATGCTGACATAATATTGACAAATAAGGTTCTGTTAACAAAGGAAATATTAATGCAAACACCTTCAGTTAAATATATAGGAGTTATTGCAACTGGTTATAATGTTGTTGATATAGAAATAGCCAAAGAACTTGGTATAATAGTGACAAATGTTCCAGCTTACAGCACAGCTTCTGTTGCACAGCTGGTTTTTGCATTTATTCTTGAGTTATGTCATCATGTAGGTGAGCATAGCAGAGAAGTTCATAATGGTGCATGGACAAAAAGTATAGATTTCTCTTTCTGGAATTACCCTTTAGTAGAGCTTGCAGGTAAAACATTAGGTATAATAGGCTTTGGGGCTATTGGGCAAGCTACGGCAAAAATTGCAGCTGCATTTGGTATGAATATATTATTTTTTAATAGGACGAGAAAGCCTGAACTTGAAACAGATATAATAAGATTTGCTGAACTTGATGATGTACTTAGCAAATCAGATTTTATTAGCTTGCATTGTCCATTGACTAACGAGACAAAGGCGTTAATAAATAAACATACAATTGCAAAAATGAAAGACGGTGCATTTCTCATTAATACTTCGAGAGGTGATGTATTAGTGGAACAAGATGTGGCAGAGGCTTTAAACAGCGGTAAGCTGGCAGGAGTTGGCGTAGATGTGGTTTCTATTGAGCCAATAAAAGAAGATAATCCATTGTTGAAAGCTAAGAATTGCATAATAACACCGCATTTTGCCTGGGCTGCAAAGGAGTCAAGAGTACGGTTAATGGATACTTTGATTAAAAATATACAGGCTTTTTTAGATAATAACTCAATTAATGTAGTAAACATGTGATTCAGAAATCTTTTTTTACACAACTAATTCATGCAATTATTTCTAAGCAACTTTCCTATTTAGAAGTCTACCTATGATAAAGTTTATCAACGGTTTGTTACCAAGTAAACTAACTTTTCATTTGATAAGTCTCATACACTTACAGTTCAAATGGGAAAGTTGAGTAACTAAATATTAAATGGATTTAGAGGTAATGGAAGGAATTTAACATAATATGAATAAAGGAGGAGAAAATTGAGAATATTTAATAATAACCATATTAAATGGTTGATTTAGAGGTGTATAGTTGTTTGAAATTGTCTTGTAAAAAGTATATACTAACCTAGCTGTCCGAGATGCAACACAAAGTATTATTGATATTGTGGGTTTCAAAAAAACTTAAAATAAAAATAAAAAAGTGTTGACAATGAAACAGTGAGATGGTATTATAAACAAGCTGCTTGCGACAAGCGAATGGCAAAAAAACTTAAGAAGCAGATGTAAGAACGCTTCGGAGGTATTGGACTTTGAAAACTAAACAGTGATAAGTCTTTCGAAAGAAAGACGGTCTTTATAACAAAAGACCATGTAAAGGAACTCGAATAAATTCCAAAGTCTGTCAAAAGACTTTAAAAATTGAGTA
>JAEWST010000178.1 GCA_023398105.1 Bacillota bacterium
ATCTAATATAAGACAAGTTTTCAAATCACTGTTCGTTTCAAACCATACTTGTATCTTCTTAGCTTGATTTGAACCAGATGTAACAATCATAAAACCTAACGATTTGTCATTTTTTTGAATAGTTCTAAAAAGCTTATAATCCTCATCAATATAACTACACAATTGCTCTACAAATTCATCTGAGCTGGTTATGGCATTCCACTTTGTCGTCGGAACATCTTTATTTTCTTCAATGCTTAGCAGTTTTTTAACATCGTTTTTAAATCTTGTGGCAATACTTTCCTTTTTAATTTTTAGAGTATAACCATCGGCGATAGACTTGTTGTAGTAATATTTGTGAAGATATCCTTCAAAAATATCTGTTGTTCCAAGTTTTTTAGTTTCTTGTTCTCCGTTTTCATCCTCTTTCATCTTTGATAAAAGTGGTGTCCCTGTCAAACCAATATAAATACCATTTGGATCTGCTCCTAATATATTTGCTAAGAATACGCCTTTTTCTTTATACCCTCTATGTACTTCATCAATAATGTAGATTCTTTGAATACCTTTTCTACATTTCAAATCTACCTTTGATTCTTCTGAGAACTTCTGAATATTAACAACATTCATAGTTTCTTTATATTTACCTGTCTGGCTTGAGTTTCCTGTAATTGACGGAGATGCCAAGTTCTTTGCAAAGTCAGTCTTTGAATCAATAGTAGCAATAGATAATCCCCTATCTGAAAATTCTATAGATGCTTGATTTAATAAATCTAATCTATCAACAACAAAATAAAATTTAGTTATAATTCTTTGCGATCTATAGTAATCTCTAATCACATTTGTTGCAAAGTAAGCAAAAGCAGTCTTTCCAGAGCCTTGTGTATGCCAAAGAACTGTTTTCTTCATCCCTATATCTAGTTTCTCTGTCAAATTCCGTAACGCAAAATACTGAGGATATCTAATAATATGCTTGTTTAAACCATCTCTTAATGAATTTACATATACAATACCAAATCGAAGAAAATAAATTATCCTTTCTTTAGAGTATAAAGATGTAATAAATTTGTTTGTATATGTATCAGTCCTTAAATTATCATTAAATTCTACATCACTTCTTATTGATGCAATATTATTATCTGTTAACACTTCATCTATAAAATCATCGTTGAGATACTCTGAAATAGCAATTTCTCTCTCTTCCCTAAAATGATTATAAGTTGTTTTCTCCCAATTTGGAGTTGTATAAAAGCTTCCTTGAAATGGTTCTTGTGCTCCATCATCATATGCCTGATTGTTACTATATGTTAATAACTGCATCTGATTAAAATATGGCTTATAGCTTTCTTCTTCAAATCTATCACTCATTCGATTGAACTCCGCTTGAATACCATATTTTGTAATTCCATGTTTATTAGTATATCCTTTATTATTTGGTTTCTTTACTTCCATAAATGATAAAGGAATACCATTAATCAAAATTGTAATATCTGGTCTGAAATTTACTCTGTCCCCATAATAAGGAAGTTCAGTAACTACTCTAAAATCATTATTTTCTGGTTGCTCTAGATCAATCAATTTAATTGAATTCCCCAAAATTAATCTTTCAAAAATAGATTCGCCTTTATCCAAGCTATTATTTGTTAATGTCCAGATTTCTTTAATTAACGCCTCAATCTTTGCATCTGAAAACTCCTTACTATTTATCTTCTCAACAGATTTTTTAAATACATCTTTAAAAATATTGTTTCTTTTATCTATAACTTCATCTTTGACCTTTTTGCTCTGATACACATATCCTAGTCTTTTAAAATGTAATACAGCAGGGATTTTTACTCGGGAATCCTCACTAAATTTCTTCCTATCCATAAATCCACCATTCCTTCCTATGTATCAATAAATAACTAAAATCATTTAAGACTTTGAACACATAATTTTTATAACTCTGTTCGCTTTCTCAGTCAAAACATATCTTCCCCTTGTGTGGTATGCCTCTACATACCCTTGTTCAATTAACTCTCTTATAACTTGATTAACCTTTACCTTACTGCATTCTACTAAAGCTGATATTTCTTGTTGGTTAATTGGACATATTTTCACACCTGCTATTTCTATCTGATGTTTCTCTAACTCCAACAATACTTTCATTCTTTCATTAATAAAAAAACATAAGTTTTCCATACCTTCACCATAAACTTTCTTATCTTATACGGTACACTTTTTGTACTATTATATCATATTTTTTAGATTTTCACAAGAAGGTATAAGTGAAGTAAATTTCATAAAAAGGATAATAACTATATCAAGAATAAGATGAATATCCATAATCAATCTTATTTTTGATATAGTTATTATAATTTTATTTTTTCTCTAATATTCTTCAGGTAACATAAATATTACATATAATTTTTTGAGGACGTTATAAGCTTCAACCTCCGCACCTCTTTCTAAATCTGATATTACCCAAAATTTCCTATTCCCATAATAAAAAACCTGAAGCCAATCTGGATTTTTATATGTATCATTAATTAATGATAAAGCCTCATCTACTAATTCTGATACAACATCCCCAAATTTATCGACAAAACCTTTGGTGCATACAGCTTCACTAGGAAAATAATAATTTCCTTCGCATTCCTGCTCATGTAACACTAACTTTTCCAAAAGCATCTTCTTATCCATCCTTTCTTAATTTATCCAAATTATTTTGTTAGTACATAAGATTTAATTGTAATAATAAATGTTCTTCTTCATTACAATTTTAGATTTGAACTGTGTTTCAAGAATATCCTCATTGATTCCTTGGCACCAGATTATCATCAAATTTCCGAACCTCGCGGGGATACTCCTCCTGTCAGCAACATACATTACCACACTATTTTCAAGAAAGCTAGTGTTATTGCCATATACTTTAAAAATTTCCGAGGTGAAGGTTTGCCGGTTAAACAAACGCCCTAGAATTTAACCTCTCCGTGGGTCTCACCGAGCTGCCAATTGCTTGAGTGCTGAGAAAAAGTAGCTTTAACACCGTCCGTTTCATAGCAAAACAGCCCAACAGAAACTGTTTTACGAGGCCTTACCCCTCGTCTGATATTATTGGTTCAACGGATCTGCTACTCATCCGCAGATAGTCTTAACACGCTCGTTAATGTCACAAACGCTCATCACAGCCGAACGGATCATTTATTTATGTTGTCGGATATGAAATTTTCAAAGAGCAGAAGAGGAAATGGGTCCCTTCATTTCTTAAGGACATAAC
>JAEWST010000025.1 GCA_023398105.1 Bacillota bacterium
TGTGAAGGTAATGGATGAGGAGGTGTAGTCTCATGATAAAGGTTAATTTACAACTTTTTGCTCATAAAAAGGGTGTTGGTAGTTCTAGAAATGGTCGTGATAGTGCGGCTCAAAGGCTTGGCGTAAAAAGAGCTGATGGTCAGTTTGTACTAGCTGGAAACATTCTTGTTCGTCAAAGAGGTACAAAAGTTCATCCTGGCGAGAACGTAGGTATTGGTAAGGATGATACCTTGTTTGCATTAAAGGATGGAAAGGTTAAGTTTGCAAGACTTGGCAGAGACAAGAAGCAGGTTAAGATTGTAACTGCTGACTGAGTCGTTTTGACAAAGTCAAAATGACTTTATTATCGCATTAAACGCATAATAAGAGGTAGAAAATGTGGTATGCATTTTCTACCTTTTTGATATTTATAGTTATCTCTGCGAACTTGAATTATCAAAAGAATTCAACCCCAAACTTGTTCAAAGCCTTTGGGATATATATCAATACGGTATTATACTGTTTTTTAGAATATAGGAATTATATGTTTACGAGTGTTAAAAAGTCTTTGGTAAATCCGAGCCTGAATGTCTACACTTGAAAACTCCAAATAAATAAATTTCTATATTCGGAGATAGGTTTAGATGGGGTGCGGAGTAAATGCGAACAATTTCGTCAAAAGATGGAGTAGTCCCCCTAGCGAAAATGATGATTCGTATCGCTATAATGATATAATATGATAAAAGTTGAGCGAAGCGAATTTTCTTATTGGATATGATTAAGATAACAGATACTTATCCGAATTGGAAATGGAGAGAAAAATGTTTAAGGACAGTGCAAAAATTAATGTTAAGGCTGGAAATGGCGGAAATGGATGTGTTTCATTTCATCGTGAAAAATATGTGGCAGCAGGTGGACCAGACGGCGGTGATGGCGGAAAAGGTGGAGACGTTATATTTGAAGTTGATGAAGGCATAAATACATTAATAGATTTTAAGTATAAGAAGAATTTTAAGGCTCAAGCAGGAGAAGATGGAGGTACTTCCAATTGTTCGGGAAAAAACGGTGGAGATTTAATTATTAAGGTTCCGATGGGAACGATAATAAAGGATGAAATCACTGGAGTGGTACTTGTTGATATGATAAAACAAGGTCAAAGATGCGTTATTGCAAAAGGGGGAAAAGGCGGTAAGGGAAATCAGCATTTTGCTACACCGACTAGACAGATTCCAAATTTTGCAAAAAGCGGTGATGTCGGTGAAGAGCATTCTTTGCTTCTTGAAATGAAAGTAATAGCAGATGTGGGTCTTATTGGTTTCCCCAATGTAGGAAAATCAACTATATTATCTATGGTTTCTGCTGCAAAACCTAAAATAGCTAATTATCATTTTACAACATTAGTACCTAATCTTGGAGTAGTTAAGATTGATCAAGGAAAAAGCTTTGTAATAGCTGATATTCCAGGATTGATTGAAGGTGCTAGTGAGGGAGTTGGTCTTGGACATGAATTTCTAAAGCATGTAGAGAGAACAAAACTTCTTGTACATGTTGTTGATGTCTCTGAAATTGAAGGCCGCAATGCTATTGAGGATTTTGAAACCATTAATAATGAATTGTTAAGATATAACCAATTACTAGCTTCTAGACCTCAGATAGTTGTTGCAAACAAAATGGATATTCCTGGAACAGACGAAAGATATACAGCCTTTAAAGCTGAACTTGAGAATAGAGGCTACAAAGTATTCGGCATTTCTGCAGCTACTAACAAAGGTTTAAAGGAATTAATGTACTATGTATCAAATACTCTTAGCACCTTGCCTGATACTATTTTAATAGATGAAAACAAAGATGAAGAGGTTGTATATACTGCAAAGGACGAAAAGCCTTTTGAAATTCACATTGAAGACGGTGTATATGTTGTTGAAGGCAATTGGCTTAGAAAAGTTTTGGGTTCAACGAATATAACTAATTTTGAATCCCTGCAGTATTTCCAAAGAGCTTTGAAGAAAAAGGGAGTTATATCAGCACTTGAACAAATGGGAATAAAAGAAGGGGATACTGTTAGAATCTATGATACAGAGTTTGATTATTCAAAATAATTGACGAAATTATTGTTATTACAAAATTAAAGTGCTTATGTCAAATGCAATACGAATATTTTGACAATAGTAATGTTCTAAATTTGTAAATACTTTTTTCTAATTGTGAACTATTATACTAAGAAAGAATATTGAGAGTAAATGAAATATATAGGAGGAAATATATGCTTACAGGAAAGCAGAGAAGCTATTTGAGATCACTAGCAAATAACATACAGCCTATTTTCCAAGTTGGTAAGGGCGGAATAAATGATAACATGGTAAAACAGTTTTCTGATGCGTTAGAAGCTAGAGAATTAATCAAGGTAACAGTCCTAAAAAATGCTGAGTGCGACACCAAAATAGTATGTGAAGAAATTGCAGAGCAGACACAGTCTTATGTTGTCCAAGTAATAGGAAGTAAATTTGTATTGTATAAACAGTCTGAAAAGAATTCAGTTATAGAGCTACCTAGGTAGTTCTTTTTCTTTTTTACAAAACAATTAATGCAATTATTTTTAACCTAAGTTTTAATTAATTATTCTACACACCTACAATTTTTCAAATGAAAAAGTTTAGTTATATATTTTATGCATAAAAATATGATGATAAGAATATATATAGTGGTATTTTATTTTGAAGCATGGTGGGAGGAGAGTATGAGAGATAAATTTAGTTATGCAAATATTGAGTATGAATATATACAAGCATCAGACATAAAGAAAATAAGTAATAAAACTCTTATAGATAAAGTTCAAAGCACCTATAAGTTTTTAAAGTTTTGTGAAAACTATCTGAATAGCATAAAAGAAGATTATGGCAAGAAAAAAATTGCAAGCTTAAGGCTTGCATTTGTTAAGCATCAACTTAGTCTTTTAATAAGGGAATGTAGGGCAAGACAAATCAACCATAACCTTAGCAATTTTGAACAATAGATTATGGCTGTTGCTTTAATTCAGAATGAAATTATTCTAATTAAGTTATGTTTACTATTTAGAATTTTTCATCTGTTATATCAGATAATATCTTTTTGTATAATTTTTCATTATTTTGAGTCCAGTTATTACAAATCTTTATGGCATCATTTTTACTGCCTACAGTTAATTTTAAGTCAATATAAGTGAAATTGCCTTCAAGTATCTTTAGACTGATAAGATATTGATTTTCATTTATTGCCTCAAAATCTGAAATTATACTACTTTCTTGCTTCATACGTTTTTTATTATTTGTAAGGGCTTCATCAATTCTTGACTTTGTACCGGCAGCAATGATTGAAACAAAGTAATCTAAGCTCTGCTTACCAGCTGGAGATATTCGATATGAAAGTTTGTCATCACTATCTGTTTTTTCTAATAATTTTCCTTCGCATAGTTCATCAAGATATTGCTGCAGGAATATATAGTTCATAAGCTTATTTTCCAGTACGATCTTAGTTAGAAGCAAGTTAGAAACAGGAGCCTCTAAACTATTAATGATATACAATAATATTATCTTGTTTTCAGCAAGTTCTCTACTTTCTATAGGATTCATAAAACCTCCCTGATATCTTTTGTAAAATAAAAATAAGTCTTATTTTGTGCTATAATATTATAATTATATCATAATAAAAAAAATATTTCCATATTGCCTGAATATGGAAAATGATACTATTAAAATGGAGGTTAGCTTGAACAGCTCGAAAATAAAGTTTGTACGAACATGGTACTTTTTCGAGCTACAAAAACCTGCAAGCAGCTTTTTGTAGCTATAAGCAATCAAGCAATGAATATACACTTTTTAAATATTTTTTTTGTCACTGGAGGTACCAGCGAAATGGAGGATAGCTTGGACATGAACGCTAGATTTAACAATGAACTTGAAGCATTTATATTAGGACTTGGTGCAACATTTGTTGGAACTTCAAATGTTGTGAATTGCCTGCCAGATGAATTGAAAAAGTATCAGTATGCAATAAGCTTCGGAATAAGATTATCTGATGCAATAATTGATGAAATAGAGGATAAGCCTACTTTTACTTACTTTAATCATTATCGTTCTGTGAATACTATGATAGACCAGCTTTCATTGAGGATTGTGCTTGCATTAAATCAAAAGGGATATGATGCCTACTCAATAGCTGCATCACAAAGCATACCCGCTTCAAAAGTTTCCTACAGTGGAATATTTCCCCATAAAACAGGAGCTGTTTTAGCAGGGCTTGGATGGATTGGGAAGAATGGGCTTTTTATTCATAAGGAATATGGCCCAAGAGTCAGGCTTGGTACAGTGTTAACAAATTTAGAGGTTGCTTGTAATAATACAATAATGGAGAGCCAATGTGGTGTTTGCAATAGATGCGTAAATTCATGTCCGGCACTTGCATTGACAGGGAAGGAGTGGACAGTTGGTACAGAGCGTAGTCATATAATTGATGCAAAAGCCTGTTCAGAGTATATGAACCAAAAGTTTAAGCATATCGGAAGAGGTTCTGTATGTGGAGTTTGCATCAAGGTTTGTCCGTATAAATATGCTACTTCCCGTTGAGCATATACAATTTTATGCTTGGGAAGTTGAGCTCTTTAGTTGTGATTTCATTTTTAAAACAATATTGCTTGCCCTTTCAACAAGCAATAAAATAAGAGCACCTCGCATTTTTAACTTTTTGCGACGTGCTCCTAAATTTGACAGACTATTATTTTTTTAACAATGTTTTGCGGTACATATCCAAGTATGTTTGTGCCGATTTATGCCAACTGAAGTCGGCTCTCATGCCTCTTTGAATCAGCAAATTCCAAACATCTTTTCTGTTATTATAGAAATCTACAGCTCGCTTGATTGTATTGAGCATATCATGTGCATTGTAGCTTGCAAAGGTAAAACCATTTCCCTCACCGGTTTTTTCATTGTAAGACAAAACGGTATCATTTAAGCCGCCAGTCTCACGAACTATTGGAACACAACCATATCTGAAACTGAATATCTGACCTAGACCACAGGGTTCAAATAGTGAGGGCATTAAAAACATGTCAGAACCTGCATAAATTCTCTGAGCTAAAGTATCACTAAAGGTTATGTTGGCAGAAACTTTTTCCTTATGCCAATATGCAGCATTTTCAAAAAACCATTTATAATGCTCCTCGCCTTTTCCTAACACAATTAATTGAATGTCCATTTGCAAAATTTCTTCAAGTACACACTCAATAAGATCAAAGCCCTTTTGAGCAGTTAGTCTCGATATGATACCAATAATAGGCACATCAGGTCTCATAGGTAAGCCAAGTTCTTCTTGTAGCTGACGTCTGTTTTCATATTTATTTGATAAATTATCAGCAGAATAGTTTGCATAAAGTCTTTTATCAGTTTCAGGATTATTTTTTTCGTAGTCTATCCCATTTAAAATGCCATATAAATCATTTGAACGATGTATTAAAAGAGAATTCAAATTTTCACCATAAAAGCTATCTTTGATTTCCTGTGCGTAGCTTGGGCTAACTGTGCTAATTGAATCAGAATAAACTAGACCCGCCTTCATGTAGTTAACTTGGTTATAAAACTCAATTCCGTAAGGAGTGAAGTATTCCCAACCTATTCCTAGCAAGTTTGGAATTACCTCGTTGGGGAATACGCCTTGATACTTTAAATTGTGAATTGTAAATACTGTTTTGATGTTGCTATAAAAGGGGATATAACGGTAGTTTGCTTTTAATAGTAGGCTTACAACTCCTGTCTGCCAGTCATTACAGTGAATAATATCAGGTTTAAAACCTATTAGAGGCAGTACTTCAAGAATAGCTTTGCTAAAAAATGTGAATTGCTCTGCTTGGTCAAAATCCCCATATAACTCAGACCTGTTAAAATAGTATTCATTGTCTAAAAAATAGTAAGTAATATCATCATGAATAAGCTTATAAACACCACAATACTGATGTCGCCATGAAAGATTAATATATATATATCCTAAATATTCCATTGACTCCTTAAAGTGTTTAGCAATACAGCCATAATTGGGCATTAATACCCTTATGTCAGTGCCTAGCTTAGAAATTGCTTTTGGCAGTGAACCAGCTACATCTCCAAGACCTCCTGTTTTTGCAAAAGGAAATACTTCGGAAGAAGCAAACAAAACATTTATAGTATTATTCAATTGATTACCTCCTAAATATTGATTTATATATTATTGTTTTGTGCTTTACATCTAGCACAAAACTAAAATTAATAAGAGTATGTATTAAAACCCATTGCTAACAGCTGAAAGACTATAGTTAAATTATAACCAAATTCTATTATAACAATTAAGAATTATAAAAAAAGGTATTGCTAATCAAACTAATAGTTATAGTTTAACAGAATATGTATAATCACACAATACAGTTGTAACAAGCACAATTTTGTTTATATTAGTGTCAAAAGACTATTAATAATATAATAAATTGATAATTTTAATATATTTTGAAATAAGTTTCTAAATATATATCAATTTTATAATAAAAGACGTATAATAATAGTATATGTCTTTAGTAAATATTGTAAATAAATTCGTAAATCAATTACTTTCAGCTGATAGTTATTGATTTGGGACTAATTTTGAGGAGGTTGTAAAAATGAACTTTAAAAATTTATTGAAGAAGAAATCATCAAAAAAAGAAACTGCTAAAAATGTTGCAATAGGTGCTGGAATTGGTACTGCAGTTGGTGTTGCAGCTGGCGTATTATTAGCTCCTAAGTCAGGTAAGGAAACAAGAGAAGATATATCAAATACAACTAAAAAGACTCTTGAAAATGTAAAAGAGGGACTAAATGTTGCAAAAGAAAAGATTGAAGAACTAGTGAAAAAAGAAGGCTGTTGTTGTAATGATGCAGCTGTATCAGAAGAAAACGTAGCTGAAAAAGCTGAAGATGCTAACTAAAAAGCTTACAGAGTATTTATAACTAAAGAATGTTAGCTCTATATACGAAAGGAAGTTGCTTATGAGAGTTATAGTAGACCTTAGTGCAGTTGCTTGGTTTATATTATTCTGTATAGCTGTTACAGTAGGTGTTTTTTTGATTATACTCCTAAGAAATTGCCTAAAGGTCGTAGATAAGGTAAATAATATAATAGAAAACAACTCTGAAAGCATTACAAATACTATTTCAGCATTGCCTGAAACGCTTAAAAGTGTTGATAATCTTGCTGTCAGTGCAAAAGGTACAATAGATAAAGCTAATTCAATTGTATCTTCAGTTGAGGATAATGTTACAGACTCTTTTTCATTTAATGCAGAAAATGTTCTTAACATAATTAACATTGCAAGTTCAGTAATTAAATCAATAATAAGTTTTTTTTCTTCATCAAAGTAAAACAACACTGATTGACTAAGATAACATAAACATAAAACGAAAGGAATTAATCCTTTCGTTTTTTTATACGGTATGCTATACTAGCTTTGTATAGTAGGTTTACAATCTATGTAAATTAATTAAATAAAAGTACTTTGTGATGTGTTATTAATTAGTTATATTTTTTTTACAAAAGATACAAGAGAAATTAAAATACGATATGGGGTGAGCTGCTGTGGATGGAAACATTAAACTGAGTGCTGCAGTAATTAATTGTGTCGGCAAAGACTCAGATAAAGATGATTTTTACTTCAATGGCAATTTTTCTAATTGCCACAATACAGGGAGTGTTCAATGCTCTTTTGAAGCATATTCTAATAATTTTATTTTTGCTGTTTCTGACTCAATGGGTATAGATGATGACGATATGACTGGTATTTCTGCAATAAAAGAAATAAAAAAATACCATGAGAATGTAAAAAGACAGCAGTTTTCATTAGAGTATATTGCAGAAAAAATATCAGAATCAGTTCAGCTTACAAGTAACCTGATATACAGCAAAACTGCAATATTAAATAGTCAGAACTCTTCAATTCTTACTGGATTTTCTTCAATTATTATAGATAATAATAAGGCTGTTATAATGAACCTTGGCAATAACGGAGTCTTTTTGTATAGACAGGGTGTAAGTAATGAGTTGTTTGCAAAGAATGACAGCAGAAAAAATCAAAAACTAAAGATGTTGGGAATAACTCCAAATGTAGCAGATATTTATAATGATACAGAAAAGATATTGAAGTTGGCTGAAGAGGAGTCTAAAACAAAGATTAAAACATCATCAGCTATTGAAATAGAAGAGGATGACATTTTTCTAATCTGTAGTGACGGATTATTAAATCATATTAGCAAAAGCAGAATAGAGTCTGTTGTTAATTCGGGGCTTGATTGCTCTAAAATGGCTAGTATTTTATATCAAGAGGCTTTGAAAAATGGTGTTGAAGATAGCATTACTATTATGATCATTAAAGTGGAAAAAATTAAAAATATTGAGTACTCGTCCAGCAATTATAGAAGATTAAACCAAACAGATTACAACAATGAAATTGAAGAAGATCATCCTAATAAAGAAAGAAATATTGTGAATTACATACTTGCATTTGTTTGTGTGGTTGTTATATCAGGTGTTTTGTTTATGGCATATTTAATCATTCAAAACAGTAACATATTAGCATCTGAAAAAGAAGCAGCGGATACTACCCACGTAAGTTCGACTACTGCAGATATTAGCAATATAGCCACAAATACAGATGAATTTCCAAGTGATACTGAAGCTAGAGATTCTACGTCACAATTTTCGGACAATCAAGAAGAAATTGATACTAGTAAGCAAAATAATGAAATTGATGCTGTAAAACAGAATGATAAGGAAAACAATATAACTGACAACAAGCAAAGTAATGGAACTCAGACTAATAAAAATAATGATACTGAGTCTAATGAAGAAAATACAGAAGGTAATAGTAATAATAGTGAAAATACCGAATATGATAAACATGTAGTGCAGTCAGGGGAAACATTGAGCTCAATAAGCTACAAGTATTATGGTGATTCCAACAAATATGATGCTATTATAAAGTTCAACAATATGAAGGATGCTAATAGCTTGTTTGTTGACCAAGAACTGAAAATACCAAAGTTAAATTAATAATTGTCTAGTTAATTCAAGGGTTTAAATATTGTTATTGATTTTGAATATTAGTTAGAATTAAATATTTATTTAGTACAGAAGAGCAGCTTTTATTATAGAGCTGCTTTTATACTAATTTTTATTTATATATATCATTTCTATATTTTGAAATTAGAATAAAAAAATTATAATAGCATGGAACATATAATAGAAAATATCGTCTATAGATGTATAGTTTATTTTAGCAATAATTAGTAAAAAATTTATAAACCGAGGAGGAATTTGTGTGAAAAAAATTATTTCAATGGTGCTTGTAGTTGTTATGATGATTACATTTATGGTGCCTGTTATGGCAAGTGATGAAACTACAGCAGATAATGCATTAGCCAATGCAATTAAGGCAGTAAAGGAAAAAATTGAAATACCAGAGGAATGTAATAAGTTTAATTACTACATAAATAGTGAAGGAGACTTAACTTCATTTAGCCTAGAATGGACTAGTGATGCGGAGGGAAAAACCATTAATGTTACTATTGATGAGAATAATCTAATCCGACGTTATTATTACTTTGATCGTTCTACACATTCATATGACAAAAAAATACCTAAGTATTCAGAAGAACAAGGTCTAGATATTGCAGAAAAGTTTATAAATAACCTTGATTCAAAACTGTTAAAGCAATACAAGCTTATTGAACAAAACAGTACATATAGGGAAGAAAATGAGTATGTATTTAACTATGTAAGAGAGGAAAATGGTATAAAATACTTTTCTAACAATATAAGTATCAATATAAATAAGTTTACTGGTGTTGTTAGTAACTATAACTGTACCCACTCAAGCAAAGTAACTTTTGAAGATGCTTCTAAGATTATAAGCATAGAGCAGGCAGCTAAAGCTTTTGTTGATAAGCTAGGACTTAAACTGGTATATATGATAAAGACAAAAGACAAGCAGCAGACATCGTATTTAGCATATGTGCCTAAATATTCAAATAAATATATAGATGGATTGACAGGCGAAGTAGAGAATATAACTGAGTATTACTTATATGGTGAGATGGGTATAAATTTTGATGAAAAGGCTATGGCAGTATCAGCAGCAGGCGCAAATATAAGCTTAACACCTGAGGAGATTGATGCTGTTAAGAGCATGTCAGATGTTATGTCAAAAGAAAATGCTGATAAAAAGGTAAGGAGTATAAGCTTCTTTGGTCTTGATGACGGCTTCAAGCTTACAAATTCATATCTAAATAAGGACTGGAGAGACAATGAATCCTTTATATGGCATTTTAGCTATACAAAGGAAATAAGTAAGGATAAAGTCTTATACAGAGATATACAGCTTGATGCAAAGACTGGTGAAATCCAAAGCTTTGGCTTTAATGGTTCACAAGAAGAAAGCACAAAGCCAAAAAAGACTGAGGAAGAAGCAAAGGCTATCTGTGAGGATGTATTGAAAAGCCTGATGGCTAGTAAGTATGATAAATTAAAATATGATGACAGCTATTCGGATGCTTTTGAGAAAAAAACACAGGATTATTTTACCTTTAGATTTGTAAGAATGGAAAATGGAATAGAATGTCCTGAGAATTATGTGGAAATAACTTATGATAATGTTACAGGAAATGTTAACAGAGCAAATAGTAATTGGAGTAAGAATGTGAGCTTTGAGGCTCCAAAAGATACACTAGCTATTGATAAAATTTATGAAATTCTCTTTGATAAAATAGGATATGACATTAAATATGTCAGAGATTTTGCGACTGATGATAATGAAAAGAGTTTGAGGGAGTTTGAAGGAGCATATAATGCTGTTTTAGGTTATTTTATTAATACAGAAAAACCAGCTGTAATTAGTGCTACAACTGGAGATATTCTAGATTATTCAGGAGAAATCTATAAAGAAAATGAAGTGATTGATTATACTGATATTGAAGGACTAAAAACAGAAAATGAGATTAAGATACTTACTCAAATGTCTATTAGATATTTTGAGGAACAATTAAAGCCTAAAGAAAACTTGCTTCAGAAGGATTATTTTGTTTTACTTAGCCAGTTAAATAATCAGTTTTATTTTGGTAACAAAATGGATGATGAAGCTGTAGAAAACATGTATAATTCTTTGATAAATTCAGGAATAATTACTAAGGAAGAAAAAGCCCCAACGTCAGCTCTAAGCAGAGAAGATGCTGCAAAGTATTTTGTCAGATTCCTTGGGTATAAAAATGTTGCAGAAATAAAGGGTATATATAAATCAAACTTTAAGGATGCTAATAAAATTAATCCTAACTTGATAGGATATGTTTGCATAGCATCAGGCTTGAAGGCGATGAATGGCAGTAATGGAAACTTTAATCCAAAGAATAAGATGACTAGACTTGAAGGACTTTTGAGCATTTATAGTTATTTGAGCAATAAATAAAGCTGGGAAAGTTTAAAAATAAGTAGGGCTTGTTGAACGATAGTAAACATGCATGGATCTTGTTTTTGATTAACATATTTGTGATTCACGTGTATGGTTTTTAAATATATATGTGAAATATCTTTGCATCTTAATTGTACTTTTATATTTTTCCAATCATATTCTTTATCCGTTCAACAAGCCCTAAGTAGCTTAAAATTAAAAAAAGTAGGGGACTGGCAAACTGTCAGTCCCCTAAATAATAGGGATTTATCAAAAAATAGATATAAGCGAATTAAATAAAATAAAGAACTATATATAGCATGAAAAATAAATTATGAATGAATACTCATGCCACTGAATAATTATACGTTACATAAATAGAAAATTCAACTATAATTTTATTAATTTAGCATAATTTAACAGGTTGTTTGTTTCTCTATCACAACTTAATATAGATTATTAACTCAACTTTCCTACATAAAAAATCTATTGGTACGCTAGAATTATCAACAAATTTATTTGACTATGAACTATAACAAAGATAAAATTAAGTAAAATATATAATAAAATTATGGAGGAACAGCAATGCTAACACATATTGTATTAATCAGATTAAAGGATAAAAGCGAGGAAAGTTTGCAGAAAATGAAGTCAGAATTACTGGGGCTTAAAGGACAGATTCCTTGTTTAAAGTTTATAGAAGTTGGAACAGATATAGTACATTCAGAAAGATCTTTTGACGTTGGGCTATATACAAAATTTGATTCATTAAAAGACATGGAGGAATATCAGGTGCATCCAGCACATCTTAAGGTTCTTGAGTATATTAAAGTTGTGAAAGAATCTTCAGTAGCAATTGACTATGAAAGTGAAAATTAAAATTTCACATAAAAAATTACAGTTTTAGTTTTTATATATTGGATAAAATAAGTTTTACAAGAATACAAGCCCATGCACCTTATGAGTTTTTAATTATGGTGTGAGGACTGATGTTAAATTAAAGACATATAATACTTGGAGATAAAAATGAGAAAATATACATTACTGCTATTAATATTTTTAGTGATTTTTATATCAGGGTGCACTAATAATTTGTATTCAAACAAAGAAATCAAACATATTGAAAATACTAATTTAGAGGAAACTTACAAGCTTGAAAAGAGTCAAGAACAAAAAGAAGCTCTTTCTTCAGATAATATTAGTAAAAGTACTGATAATAATGGTGATAGCATTAGGACTGAGGTTGCTAGTGACACTGCTATTAACAACTCAATAACATCTGACAACTCTCAGCACACTAATATTATTGATTACAGTACTGTTAAGCCAGATGAAAGTGGACAAATTATGGTTGTCATGTTCCATAACTTTGTTGAAGAATATAAAGGTGGAGATAAGGCATACACAACCACATTTTCAGAATTCGAAAAGCTTTTACAGGATTTATATGAAAGTAAATACAGACTAATTAGTCTTACAGATATGTTTAACAATAATATAGATATTCCAGCAGGCTGTATACCTATGGTATTTACATTTGATGACGGAACAGTAGGTGAATTCAATTTAATTGAAAAAGATGTAACTCTTATTGCTAATCCCAATTCAGCAGTTGGTATTATGGAAGCATTCAATAAAAAACATCCTGATTTTGGATTAAAAGGTACTTTCTATGTCAATTTAGGCATAAAAACTACCTTTAAAGGTGCTGGTACAATGTCGGAAAGACTAAAATATCTCATTGATAAAGGCTTTGAAATTGGGAATCATACAAAAACACATGTATCGTTACCAGACGTTAAAACTGTAAATAAGATGCTTGAAGAGGTTGGCGGCAATCAAAAGCTGATGAATGAATATGTGCCGGGATATGCCTTTAATTCTTTTTCTCTTCCCTTTGGCAGTGCAGCTAAGGATTTAAAGGAATATGTTATACAGGGAAATTATGAAGGAACAGAGTACAAGCACTCTGCAATTATGCTGGTTGGGGCAAACCCAGCACCATCACCTGTTTCAATCAAATTTGATCCGCTAGCTATTCCAAGAGTAAGAGCCACAGGAATAACCAAGGTCGAATGTGACTTGGCATGGTGGCTGGAGGCATTGAGTAAAGGCAATTCACAGTATATTAGTGATGGAGATGCTAATACTGTTACTGTACCACAGCAAAAAAAGCAGAATGTTGATATGGCAAAGCTAAATGGAAAGCAGCTGGTGACATATTAGAACAGTTCTCAAACATTTAAAGAATAGTCTGTACCGTTTGTGCAATTGTGCAAAGCTGCATAGCTAATGACTTCTGAAGTTCTGGAATGTTATGAAAAGGTGTAGAGTTGGTAAGCTAACTAACAAGTAATTATTAAAAATACAGGATGTTTTCAATGCCTTTGGTGTTGAACATCCTTTTTTATGTAACGAATACCACAAGTTTTTCGTTTGGTTATGACTGTTTGAGTATATAGTGATAATGAAGGTAGAGTACTCAATAGTATAGATTTTAACCGTAATATCTGGTATTGAAAGGGGGATAAATAAAGTCAATTACTATCGGCTAAATATCCGATGCTATCGGACGATAGTTTATCGGGTGGAGGCTTGAACCATAATTGACTTTAGTCAAGCGTATGTATTTATGAAACGAGTTATGAGTGGGGAAGTGATATCATTAAAAAAGCAGAAAGTTATGATAAAAGTATTGAGTTCGAATATAATTTTATCAAGTGTTAACTTTAAATAAAAAGACAACGTATTGTGCTTAAAACAGAAAATACGTTATAAATATTATAAATATATTGAAGTATAACTGGAAATAATGTATTCTATTTATATAGAAACGGAATATGCGTTTAAAGGAGTAAAACATGCGGATATTAAAAATAAAAGTTAACGGACTTAAACTGTTTTCAAATGAATTGGAAATAGATTTTGTGACACATCAACGTGTAAGAAATGAAAAGAGTGACATGTTATATAAAATATCACCTCAAATATATCAAAATAATGTACTTGCTTTTATTGGTATTAATGCATCAGGAAAAACGACAACATTAAAAGTAATTTCATTCATAATTCAGATGTTAAATAATGAGCCAATTAATAAGATTAAAGGTAATGAGATATTAAACGGAATTACAGGACAAGAGAAAATTGATATTGAAACATATTTTTCGGTTGCTTCAAATACAGTGTTTAAATTATTTACTAGCATTAAAAGAGATCCGAAAAGTAAGGAAGCTGAAAATCAGTATATTATAGTAGACGAAAAAATTTGGAGTAAAGATATAATTAGTATAAAAACAAGAAAAAGTCTCTTTGACTTTGAACAATTATGTCCAATTCAAGTTAGAAAAGGTGATGAAGAATATTTACCAGAAGATGTTAGCATAGTTATTGCTCACAATAAAAGAAATAATACAAAAATTGAATTTGAAGATTTAATAGATTGGACAAACATAAACGGCATAAGAGTTTTAGGGAATTTACCACAAGAACTAATAACTTTTTTGGATCCAAGCATTGAATATTTAAATACTTCTGTTGAAAAAGGAGAAAAAAAAGTTGAAATAAGGCTGAAATTTAAAGGAAAAGAAGAAATAATTATCTATTCACCGTTTGAATTAGAAAAATACTTATCATCTGGAACAATTAAAGGTATAAATGTATTTATCAATGCAATAATGATATTAGCAAGTGGAGGATATTTAATTATAGATGAGCTTGAAAATCACTTTAATAAGGAAATTGTTGCGACGCTAGTTAGGTTTTTTATGAATCATAAAGTAAATAAAAATGGCGCTTCAATAATTTTATCGACTCATTATCCAGAATTGCTGGACGAGTTTGAAAGAAATGATGATATATTTATTGTTAAAAATAATGGAGGAATAACTGTTGAAAATCTATCAAAATTGCTAACTCGGAATGACATTAAAAAAAGTGAGGTCTATCAAAGCGGGTATCTCAAGGGAACTGTTCCAGCATATGAAGCATACATCAACTTGAAAAAAGCAATTATTAATATTGTTAGTAAAGAGGTGTAGCGATGGATTTAGGTAGATATGTGGCGTGTATATGTGAAGGGGCAGCGGAGAGGGCAATTTTAGACTTGCTACTTGATGAGGATAAATTAATTTTTAATAGAGATAATTTAATTGATAATGAAATTATTAAAGATAGAAAAGCAGAAAGTTTTGAAAGAAAGTATTTAGGAAAGGGATTTGAAGAAAAAATAACAGTATTAAGAATACTGGATTCGAGATGAGAAGAATTTAATCTAGGTGAAGCTTATGAAGTGCAAGTAAAAGTTATAAATATTATTACTGCTCCTGAAATTGAGAAGTTGATTATCTTGAATGAAAATAAGTATAATGATTTTAATAAATTATAAAATGTAAAACCTAGTGATTATTGTAAAGGAAAGCTAAAGTATAAAAATGTAAAAAGTTATGATTTTGTAAAGGCTTATTTTGGAGATATAGATAAATTAATAAAAGCTATAAAGATGTACAAAAGTAAATCTGACGTTAAAAAAGGTGAGTATACGCTTTGTGACTTGCTGAGATGAGGGAAGGTTGTAGTTTGTACTGCAATAATTGGCAGTTAATAACGTATTGTATGATAATAACCTGTCATAAGTCTTTGAAATTTTTACAGGATGTTTTTCAGATGATTTACCTGTCTGAGAGACATTCTTTTTTTGTTCCTATGTTTACTCTTCTGAAAAATACAATTTAGCATATACTATTAACAAAAGTAAGTAGTTTTATAGTATAGAGTTATATCCTGTGAAAAAAGTACTCGGTATTGTATTTGCAAAAATACTGGAAATATTTTATAATTAAGTAAATATAATCAAATAGTTTATTTATGGCTTTAAAGAATCCAAATACAGCTAAAAAAACATACACCTCTCAAAGCAGAGGCTATTCAGAGCTTATTTATTACTCTTTTAAGCCAAAATGGCGAGTTGTACTATTTTTTATGATAATTAAAAGGGAGAGATTTGAAATTATGAGCCAGAAGCAGGGAAAGAAGATGCAAACGGATAGCGATATAAAACGAAAAGCAATAAAGCAGGTGGTATATCATATCAAAAAGAAGGCGTCTCTAGAATATGTGGGCATTGAACATCTTAAGGAATGGATTAATCATATAGAGGAAATAATATCTAACGAAGAATTTGTAATTAAGGATTACATTGAAGCTAGGAGAAGTCTAAATGATATTATTGAGAGAACGCTTGATGAAGAAATGAGATTTAAATTGAGAGATTCATGGCTAAGTTTTGGCAAGGCGTTAGAAAAAAAAGCAAAGGCTAATTGATTAAAATATTTAGATGGGAGGTACATAATGCTTTTGAATCAAGAGACTGTAGAGGTTAGTGATAGAATATTGCTAGAGAGCATCAAGACCGATATACAAAGCCAGCTAAATGAAATTGGAGTAACAACTTCAAGAATAAATGTAGAAATGAATTCTAAAAAAATATGTCTTAACATAAGTATTCGGTGTTTTTCTCATAAAATAAGGCAGTTACAATTTAATGCAAATTCTTAGCTCAAAAACACAAATCCATCAAGGTTATATGTAATGGATAAGCTCCGACCTTGACAAATTTGTGTTTTTTAATACACTTAGCTTTTTATTAGCCTAAAGAGCCAATAAACATTTTAGCGTTGTCAATTGCCTTTTGTGCAGTTTCACGGGCTGGACCACCTGGAAGCTTTCTTCCTGAAACACACTTTTCTAGACTGATTTCAGTGTAAACATCATCCTCAATCTTCTCGGAAAAGCCTTTGAACTCTTCCATACTCATATCATCAATGGCTTTGTTATTTTCAATGCAATATAACACCATTTTACCTATAATTTCATGTGAACTTCTAAAAGGAATACCCTTTTTCACAAGGTAATCAGCAATATCGGTAGCGTTTGTAAAACCACCTTGAGCTGCCTTGTACATATTAGCTTTTCGAAGCTTCATAGTGGCAAGCATATTTGAAAAAACAGGCAAACACATTTTAACGGTATCCACCGCATCAAATATTGCTTCCTTATCTTCTTGCATATCCTTGTTATATGCCAAAGGAAGGGACTTCATGACTGTAAGCATAGTCATAAGGCTTCCATAGACACGACCTGTCTTACCACGTGCAAGCTCTGCTACATCAGGATTTTTCTTTTGTGGCATGATGCTGCTGCCTGTGCTATAAGCATCGTCCAGCTCAACAAAACCAAACTCATGTGATGACCAAAGAATTATCTCTTCGCTGAGCCTACTCATATGCATCATAACCATTGAAAGACATGAAAGCAATTCAATTGCAAAATCCCTGTCACTTACGCCATCAAGACTATTTTGTGTTACATCATTAAAACCAAGCTCATTTGCAACCAAATACCTGTCAAGCGGGTAGGTTGTTCCTGCTAAAGCTCCTGAACCAAGTGGAAGCACGTTCATTCTTGAATAGCAGTCACTCAATCGTCCTATATCACGTTTGAACATTTCAAAATAAGCCATCATATGATGAGCAAAGGTTATAGGCTGAGCTCTCTGTAAATGAGTATATCCCGGCAGGATAGTGTCTAAATTGTCCTCTGAAATTTTAATTATAGTATTTTCAAGATTAATTAGCATATCACTTAAAGCATTAATTTCATCTTTCAAATACATTCTGATATCAAGAGCAACCTGATCGTTTCTGCTTCTTCCAGTATGAAGCTTCTTTCCAGTATCTCCAATTCTAGAAATGAGAATTTTTTCAACATTCATGTGAATATCTTCAGCATCAATTTCAAATTCTATTTTTCCAGCTTCAATATCACTCAAAATGTCTTTAAGGGTACTCTGAATAAGGGAACTTTCCGGAGCAGAAATAATTCCACACTTGCCAAGCATATTTGCATGGGCGATACTTCCCAATATATCATGCTTATACATTCTTGAGTCAAATCTAATAGAGGAGTTAAAATCATCTACCAGCTTATCAGTTCCCTTTTCAAATCTTCCGCCCCAAAGTTTCATATTTACCTCCATAAGCCGCTATTGCGGATATAAATTTTTATAATCATTGTATCTTTTGACAACATACATGATTATATTGTTCTTAATTCTTGCGATTTTATAATTAGCACATCTTAATGAATCAACTTTCGCACCGCAAAAATTCTATCGGTACGTGATTACAAAAAATTAGTAATTGCTAGCTCTAGCAATTGTTCATCCTCAGTGTTATAGTCGTATTATACATTCACTAATTTTAAAAGTTTAAACTTCAATAATGGGACAACCCATTTCGGATTGTCCCATAAATACTCATTAATAATTGATAAGTTATCAAAAATTATTCATAAATGGATAAGCCCGAAAACAAACTTAGTGTAAGCATTTTGCATCTTCGAACTTCAAAAACCACAAGTGGCTTTTGCCAGTTTGTAGGGTGCCTTATCTTAATTATTTAATATCCTTACCCTGTAGCATTTGAGCTCTAACCTTTATTGGAAGACCAAAGAGATTGATAAAGCCTTCAGAATCCTTTTGGTTATAAACTTCATCCTTTTCAAATGTAGCAATTTCCTCACTATATAATGAGTATTCGGACTTAGCACCAGCTGGCATGCAGTTACCTTTGTAGAGCTTCATTCTAACTGTTCCTGTAACTGTTTCCTGTGTTTTATCAACAAATGCTGATAATGATTCACGAAGAGGAGTAAACCATTGTCCAAAGTATACTAATTCAGCAAATCTCTGAGCAATAATATCCTTGTAGTGGATTGTGTCTCTGTCTAAGCAAAGCAATTCTAATTCTCTATGAGCAGCATAAAGAACTGTTCCGCCTGGAGTCTCATAAACGCCTCTGGACTTCATACCAACAAGTCTGTTCTCAACCATGTCAGCTATACCAACTCCGTTTTCCCCAGCAACCTTGTTTAATACTTCCATCATCTCAATAGGGCTATACTCAACGCCATTAACTTTCTTAGGCACACCTTTTTCGAAATAAATCTCAACATATGAAGGTACATCAGGAGCTTTTTCAGGTGAAACCATTAGTTGCAATATTTTATCATATTGTGGCTCGTTCCAAGGATCTTCTAAATCCATACCTTCATGGCTTAAGTGCCATAGATTTTTGTCCATGCTGTAGTTATCTTCTTTTGTAACAGGAACAGGAATATTTCTTGCTATAGCATAATCTATTTCTTCTTCTCTTGACTTAATATCCCAAATTCTCCAAGGTGCTATTATTTTAAGCTGTGGTGCTAACGCTTTAACTGTTAATTCAAATCTAACCTGGTCATTTCCTTTTCCTGTACAGCCATGACAGATCGCTGTACAACCTTCTTTTAATGCGATCTCAACCATTCTTTTTGCAATGATAGGTCTAGCAAAGGAAGTACCTAATAGATATTTTCCTTCATATACTGCACCAGCCTTTAATGTAGGATATATAAAGTCTGTTATAAACTCTTCTCTTAAATCCTCTATATAAAGCTTAGAAGCACCTGTTTTGATTGCTTTCTCATGTAAAGGCTCTAATTCAGCACCTTGTCCTACGTCACCAGCCATTGCTATTACTTCATAATCGTAATTTTCTTTTAACCATGGAATAATTATTGAGGTGTCAAGTCCACCTGAATAAGCTAATAAAACTTTCTCCTTACTCATATTTACCATCCTTTCAGCTGAAAAATGTCAGCAAAAACTAAATATTTAAAATAAAAAAACAACACTATAAAATTATGCTAAAATATATTATAAACGAGTTCTTAATTAGAAGGAAGGACTACTTCCTGATTAAATTAAGTTTTTACCAAATAATAAATTTACAACAATGATTATACAATGTATTGTATAAATATTCAATATGATTTTATATTTATACAATAATAATTGAGTTAAAAGTTATTATAGATGTATGCGAAAGTTGAGTTATCTATAAAAAATTGAACAATAGAAAACATGGGGGCTAACTAATGATAATAATGGGGATTGACCCGGGATTTGCAATAACAGGCTATGGTGTTGTAAAATATGAAGGGAACAAATTTTCGGTTTTGGATTATGGAGCAGTTATGACAGAGGCATCAATGAAGCTGTCACAAAGGCTTTTGGTGCTATATAATGATTTGGAAACATTGATAGAAAGATTCAAGCCTGAGGCTATAGCAATAGAAGAGCTATTTTTTAATAAAAATATAAAAACTGCACTTAATGTTGGTCATGGCAGGGGGGTAGCAGTACTTGCAGCAGCAAAATCAGGTGTTGATATATATGAATATACACCTTTGCAGGTAAAACAGTCAGTAGTAGGATACGGCAGAGCCGAGAAGGCACAGATACAGCAAATGGTAAAGGCAATCTTGAACCTGAGTGCTGTACCTAAACCAGATGATGTTGCAGATGCTTTGGCAATTGCTATATGCCATGGAAATTCACATAGAATGGGAGCTATTTTGGGTAACAGTAATTTTTAGCGTTTTTAATAAAGTAAATCAACTTCCATACATAATAAGTCTATCGGTGTTTAAACGCTTACATTTTATTAATAAAACGGCTATATAGTTATGAACACAAATTTATGCAATGTAAAAAAATGAAATATCAAAAATGAATTACGGAGAGTGAAAAATGTTTGCATATATAAAGGGAACTTTAGAAGACAAAACAAGTGGCAGTATAATTGTTGAAGCGGGCGGAATAGGATATAGAATTTTTACTGCCTTATCAACCATAAACAGTGTAGGCCAAATTGGAGCACAGGTTAAAATACACACTTATTACCATGTAAGAGAAGACTTGGCAGTTCTATATGGCTTTCACACCGTGGAAGAGCTGGGCATGTTTGAAATGCTGATATCAGTATCGGGAGTTGGTCCTAAAGCTGCTATTTCACTAATATCAACACTTTCCCCATCAAAATTTGCACTTGCAGTGGTTTCACAGGATATTAAAACCTTGACTAAAGCTCAGGGTGTGGGAGCAAAGGTGGCTCAAAGAATTATTTTAGAGCTGAAGGACAAAATATCTAAAGAACAACTTACAGATAATGCTTTTGGTTGTAATGCAATAGATGGGAAAATTGAAGGTGACTGTGCATTAACTGAAGCAGTCAGTGCACTTATGGTGCTGGGATATAATTCCTTTGAAGCATCAAAGGCAGTTAATAATGTATATTCAGAGGGAATGGGTGTAGAGGACATTATAATGAACGCACTTAAATCACTTTCAAAGAAATAAGTTTATATTATGTAGTTCTAAAAGTACTTTTATAATTATGAATTTACGGGTACATACTACTAAATAAACAGGATGTGGCAGGCACTGTAGTAGATTTTAGATATAACTTGGAGGTTAAAATGGAAGATGAAAGACTTGTTAACAGAGAAACTCATTCCGATGATATTGATGAGGTAAGTTTAAGACCCAAAAAACTTGATGAATACATAGGGCAATCCAAGGTAAAGAGCAATCTTAGTATATTTATAGAAGCTGCTAAAAGAAGAAATGAAGCTTTGGATCACGTTTTACTCTATGGCCCTCCAGGATTAGGTAAGACTACACTTGCAGGAATAATTTCATCTGAAATGGGTGTTAACCTTAGAATAACATCGGGACCAGCAATTGAAAAGGCAGGGGATTTAGCTGCAATACTAACAAATTTAAGCACTTATGATGTGCTATTTATTGATGAAATTCATCGCCTTAACAGGAGTGTAGAAGAAATACTATATCCAGCCATGGAAGACTATGCCCTAGATATAATTATAGGTAAGGGTCCAAGTGCTCGTTCTATAAGACTTGATCTTCCCAAATTCACTTTAATAGGTGCTACCACAAGAGCGGGACTGCTTACTGCTCCGCTTAGGGACAGATTTGGCGTTATTAATAAGCTTGAAATGTATACTGCCGATGAGCTAAAGCATATAGTTAAGCGTTCTGCAGGAATACTTAATATAGAACTGGATGAAAAAGGAGCTTATGAAATTGCAAGAAGGTCAAGAGGAACGCCTAGAATTGCAAACAGGTTATTGAAAAGGGTTCGTGATTTTGCACAGGTAATAGGCAGCGGAAAAATAGACTTAAAGGTAGCAAAGCATGCCCTTGATGCCCTTGAGGTTGATGAAATCGGTCTTGACGGTGTAGATAGAAATATGTTACTTAGTATAATTACCAAATTCAGTGGAGGTCCTGTAGGTCTTGATACCTTAGCAGCGTCAATTGGCGAAGATTCGGGTACTATAGAGGATGTATACGAGCCTTTTCTTATACAGCTAGGCTATATAAACAAGACACCAAGAGGCAGAATAGCAACTAGAAATGCCTATGAGCATTTTGGACTGCCCTTTAGTGAGGAATAAGATAATAATATCAACTATGCAAGCTGAAAATTGTAGGTGTCAAAATTAACAATAATATAATGAAAATACAACATATTTTTACGGAGTATTAATCTTCTATTTACATTATTAAGTTAAAACACAAATAAATACGAAATAGGAGGTAGATAAAATGTCAATTAAAAATGTTAAATACCATATGATTAAGGCTATAGGCACTGTTTTAGCAACTACAATGCCAATATTATGTTTTGGAGCGTCATGTTTTAGTATTCCAACAAAGCAAATGAGCGATGATGTTCCAACAATGCAAATGAGTGATAATGTTCCAACAATGCAAATGGGCTATAATGTTTATTACGGTTCTCTGCATAATCACAGTAATGTTTCAGATGGAACTGGAACTCCAAGTCAAGCTTATGCTTATGCTAGAGATACAGCACAGCTTGATTTTTTTGGTCTTGCCGACCATGCTGAACTGATAAGCTCTAAAGAATGGACAAATATGAAGAATACAGCCAACAGTTATAACAAAGATGGCTCTTTTGTGGTATTCTATGGATTCGAATGGTCACATTCAAACATTGGGCACGTAGCAGTAATTAATACAACTGATTATTGTGATAGTTCAAGCTCTAATACTGATACTTTTCCTGAATTGGTAACATGGTTATCCTCTAGAAATGGTGTTGCCTTCTTCAATCATCCAGGTCGTCAGGATTTTACAGGGGAAGAATTCAGCCACTTTACTACAACACCAAGCTCAAAATTTGTAGGTATGGAATTATGGAATAGAAGTGATGCATTCGATAATTATTACTATAACAATGGATATGACTTAAATGATGGAAACAAGGGTTATTATGATGAAGCAAACGCAAATGGATGGAAGGTGGGAGCAGCTGGAGCGCATGACAACCATACAGCTACATGGGGCACTAGCAATGATTATAGGCTTGCCGTATTAGCTAAAGCAAAAACAAAAGCAGCTATTTATGAAGCTTTACAGAATAGAAGATTTTTCAGCACACTTGACAAAAATATTACTATGTCCTTTGAATTAAATGAAGCACAGATGGGTGCTGTTATTAGTGCAGGAACCTATAATGCTGTTATTAATGCAGGAGATGGTGATTCTGAGGTGTTTACTGAAGTTAAACTCATTAAAAATGGAGCAACCTTATACACATGGACTCCAAACAGCACAAACCCTAATATTACCCAAAGCTTAACCACTACAAGCGGTGATTACTACTACACAAAGGTGACACAGGCAGATGGAAATGAAGCCATATCTGCACCTGTATATATTCAATAGCATGTAGTGAACAACGTCTGTTCTATTCTTAAAAGTATAACCTTTAATCTATTAAAAAACTCAAATATCTTCCTGAAAAATATGTCAATAAAAAACAACAAACTTTCTATACTATAAAATATAGAAAATTTGTTGTTCTTATTAGTATTTAATAAATTGTATAGCAAAGTTAAATTTATATATTTTGAAGCTTGCTATTAATTATTTTTTTACACATCAAATATTTTGTATTATAATATCTTAGGTTGTTGGAGATTATTTATAGAGAAGGGATTAACATAAAATGAAATTACTACTACACATGTGTTGTGGTCCATGTTCCACATTTCCTATACAGGAGCTATTGAAAGAAAATTTTGAAATACAGGGTTTATATTACAATCCTAATATTCATCCCATAGAGGAACACACCAGAAGAAAAGAGAATGTGGAAAAGCTTAGCAGCATAACCAATATACCTGTAGACTATGATGATGAATTTAGGCAGGACGAATGGGAAAGCATGAAGGACATAGGAGATGATAGGTGTCATAAGTGCTATACTTTACGATTAGAAAAAACTGCAAGGCTTACTGCAGAAAATGGTTGTGATGCATTTACCACGACTCTTTTAGTCAGTCCATATCAAAAACATGATTTGATAAAAGAGCTTGGTGAATTTTATGCAAAAAAGTATGGTGTAGAATTTGTATATAGGGATTTCAGACCAGGGTTTAGGCAGGGTCAGCAAATGGCAAGAGATATGGGGCTTTATCGCCAAAAGTATTGCGGCTGTATATTGTCGATAAACAACAAATAACTTCCTGTTTACTTTTACAAAAATGTTACATTATTTTTAAAAATCCGATATCAGTTTTCAATTTTTATAAATAAATAGTATACTTAAACTATATATCATAATCTATGCCATATTACAAAAGAAAAAGTATTAAATCAAGTCCTATAATAGATTTTGAAATAATACTACTGATTTAGGAGGATAATTACATATGAAAAAAATACTAATACACTTTTTATTGATATTAAGCTTATTAACAGTATTTACAACACTTACATATGCACAGCAGCAGCCAATAAGTGTAATAGTTAACGATACAAAAATTAAGTTTCCCGATGCACAGCCATTTGTTGATTCAAATAGTAGGACACAAACACCTGCAAGATTTATTGCAGAAGAATTGGGTGCTACTGTAGCTTGGAACGGTGAAGAGCAAAAGGCAACCTTTAAATTAGGAGATAAAACATTAGTTCTTTATATTGATGATCTAAATTATACAATAAATGATAAGTTAAAGCAGATGGACACAACTGCTTTGCTAAAGGATGGCAGAACTTATGTGCCAGCCAGATATGTAGCTGAAGCCTTTGGTGCTGATGTTAGTTGGAACTCTGTGAAGAGAACAGTTTATGTTAGTACAAAAAATATTGTCACACAAAATACAGTTACAAAAGATACAGTAACAAAAGATACAGTAACAAAAGACATTGCAGACACTAAAGGAAACACTAGTGCCACAGATAACACAGGCATTAAGGATAGTACAAACAATACAGTATCACAAGAGCTAGACACTGGAAAGGAGAATACAGTTGCTGAAACGCCTGTAAGTGCTCATGAGCCAATACATACGGCATTAACATATGGGAATGAAGAAAACAAAGCTTGTTATTTTTTAAAGGATATTAACCTTATTAGCACTAGCGTTGGTAACAACATTACAGAAGTATATGATGTGGAAAATGGTACATATACTATTACAATACCTGCTAGCTTAGGTGTTTCCATTTCTCAAGAGGTACTTAACATTAATGATTCATTGGTGAGTACGGTTGAAATAAAAAAAGATGAGGAAACAAGCGATACTTATATAATTTTCAATACAAAAGCAGAGGTTAGGTTTTACATATCCTATAACGAAGAATTAAATGTGACTAAAATAAATTTATCAACACCTATAAAGGCGGAACTATCATATGCAAATAAATACGACAGAGTATATTTCTCATTAAAAGGTATTAAGCTTGCTAGTGTTGGCTCTACTGTAACAAATTACTTCGCAGAGACCTACGATTCTGATAAGAAGACATATACAATAACTTTACCTGCAAACTCAAATATTTTCCTTTCCGAAGAGGTTTTTGATATTAATGATTCACGGGTTAGTACAATTGAAATTATAAGAGATAAGGAAACAAGAGATACACATATAATATTTAATACAAAAAAAGAATTCAAGTTTTACATTTCAAATAACGAAAAACTGAATCAATCTGAAATAAATTTATTAACACCAGCAAAAACTGATGAAATGCTGGTTGTTATTGATGCAGGCCATGGTGGTATTGACCCTGGTGCTTGTAAAGGTACTACATATGAAAAAGACTTAAATCTTGCCATTGCATTAAAACTGGAAAAGCTTCTTAAGGCTAAGAATATTAATACATATATGCTTCGTCAGGATGACACTTTTGTAGGTTTATATGACAGACCCTATATTGCAAATGCCTTAAATGCAACACTTTTTATAAGTATTCATAATAATGCTATTGATAGTACAAAGGTAAGTGGAACAGAAACTTTGTATTTTCCTGAAAATGAAGGTGATACGTCTTTTACAGGAGAAAAATTTGCAAAATTAATTCAGGACTCATTAATTAATAAGTTAAAAACAGTAAATAGGAAAACAGTTGAAAGACCAAATCTTGTTGTATTAAAATATACAAAAATGCCTGCGGCACTTTCTGAAATAGGGTTTTTAACTAATTCTACTGATTTAAAGAACTTAAAAAGTGAGGCATTTCAGCAAAAGACTGCAGAAGCTTTATGCGATGCTATAGTTAAGTCTTTGGAGCAGCTAAAATTAGAAAAAGAGAACTCCGAACTTAGTACAGAAATCAATTAACTAACTCAAACTTCGCACATAAAAATCTATTGGCGTGGTAGAATTATCAATTGATTGTTGTCAAAATAACTCGAAAGTATAGCTGATGCTTACATGGTATACTTTCGAGTCTCAAAAAACGCAAGCTTTTCTCATACAACTAATTCATGCAATTATTTCTAACCCCAATATCGAAGGATCATCTTTTTCATTCGATAGTAATTAACTCTGGGAAATAATAAAAAGTAAAAATTTAGTCTATAATTATTATATGGAAATTTTTTCAAACAATAAGGAGGACTAAAAGATGAAAAAAATTATTAGTATCATGCTAGTAGTTATTTTTATGATTACAGGATGTTCATTTATAGGAAAGAAACAAAGTGACTCAGAACAAATTATTCCTGCAGCTATGCAGACAGGCACGGATGACAATTCAGCAGCAAATGCCTTTATGATTAATGAACAAGCACAAAATAGCAACAATACTACTACAGGTACTGTAGTGCCAGATTCGACTAATGATAACGCATATATGGCTAGTGGAGCAGCAAGCGGTATTTCTAGCGAAGTCATGGACACAGAGACTTTTGTGGAAAATGGAGCAGGAAAGGGCGTTGTAAATGATTCAGATAATAAAGAAAGCGTATTGATAACACTTTACTACAGAAACAAAGAAGGTTTGCTTGTACCTGTTACCAGAAAGGTATCAAAGCAAGAAGGCTTAGCAAAGGCAGCAATAAACGGTTTGGTAGATCAAGCATTAACGAGGGAACAGCTTGCTTATTATGGCTTGTATCCTGTATTGCCAAAGGGTACAACTATAAAGGGGCTGAGCATTAAAAATGGAAATGCCATTATAGATTTTTCAAAAGAATTCCTGAATTCTGCAAATAAAAATGATGAACAAATGATTCTTTCCTCTGTTATATATACTTTAACAGGGTTTAAAACAATTTCAAATGTTGAAATAAGAGTTCAAGGAAAAACACTGAATAGACTTGTTAACGGCACAGATTTATCACAAGTTTTTAATAGACAAAATACCTTTATCAATACTGAAGAAACAGAACTTAAAGATGGATGTGTAAAATGCGATTTATATTATATGGTATATGGTAATAAAGAGCTTAATTATCTAGTACCAGTATCAAAACAAATTGAAAAAACAGAGAACAATCAACTTCCAGTAGTTATGTTTTCTGAGCTTGTAAAAAAACCAAGCGTAACAAAATATTATACATCCTTCCCAGAAGGAACTAAGTTACTTTCGTATGATGAACAAAATGGTTTGGTAACTTTGGATTTTTCTTCTCAAATAGGCAATTATGGAGGGTCAGAGAAGGAACAGAGCTTATTGAACCAGATTTACTATACAGTAAGCCAACTAAAAGGAATTAAAAAGGTAAAAATGCTAATTGACGGAAAGGAAACTACTTTGCCAGAAGGTACTGAGGTGGCAGCGGCAAAGATTTTATCTAGTACCATCAATAAGGTTATTGATAAATAACTCAACTTAAATTTACTAGTTTAAAAATATAGGTGATTTTTGCAAAGAATTAAGGTATTATTAATAGAGTCAAAAATGATTAGAAAATTATCTGTCATTTTTGACTTTGATTGTTTCTTATATAAAATATTGTTAATAATTGATTTGGAGGAAATATGGTAAGACAAGACGGAAGAGAAAATGGGCAGTTAAGACCTGTAAAAATTACAAGGAATTATATAAAACACGCAGAGGGATCTGTTCTTATTGAGGTGGGAGATACAAAGGTTATTTGCACAGCTTCGGTAGAAGAAAGAGTTCCACCGTTCAAAAAGGATTCAGGAGAGGGATGGGTTACAGCTGAATATGCAATGCTACCTAGAGCAACAGGTGTAAGGAATTCAAGAGACATATCAAAGCTAAAGCTAAATGGCAGAAGTCAGGAGATTCAACGCTTAATAGGCAGATCACTCCGAACAATTGTGGATTTAAAGCTTTTAGGTGAGAGAACTATTACTATTGATTGTGATGTAATTCAAGCAGATGGAGGAACTAGGACGGCTTCTATTACTGGAAGCTATGTAGCATTGGTGGATGCGTGTAAGAGGCTTAAGAATAATGGGTTAATTTCAAAAATGCCTGTTTTGGGTTTTGTTGCTGCAACAAGTGTTGGAATAGTAAATGGTAAAGAAATGTTAGATCTCTGCTATACCGAGGATAGTAATGCAGGGGTAGATATGAATGTAATCATGTCTGACAAAGGCGAGTTTATTGAAATTCAAGCTACAGGGGAAAAAACCAGCTTTAGCAAAAAACAATTAGATGGGTTGCTGGATTTAGCACAATCAGGTATAGAAAAACTGATTCAAATTCAAAGGGAAGTATTAAAATAATTTGTAAAAATTAATTAAAATAATTGATTTGTGGGAGAAAAAGAATGAGAGTATTGGTCGCTGCTACAAAGAATAAAGGGAAGATTTCTGAGATAAAAAAAGTTTTGTCGGATATGTCTTTTGAAGTAGTTTCAATGGGTGATATTGGAGTGAATATTGATGTTGAAGAAGATGGTACCACATTTGAAGAGAATTCGATGAAGAAGGCTCTAGAGATTTGCAAGATATCAAATAAGATAGTTATTGCCGATGATTCAGGGCTTGAGGTAGATTTCCTAGATGGTGCTCCGGGAATATATTCAGCTAGGTTTGGAGGGGCTGAAGCTACTGACAGTGATAAAAACCAAAAACTTTTAGGCATGTTGAAAGATGTACCCTTTGAAAAAAGAACAGCTAGATTTGTTTGTGCAATAGCTATTGCATTTCCTGATGGAAAATCTTTTGTTGTTCGTGATACTTGTGAGGGGTTTATAGACTTTGAATGTAAAGGCAGCAATGGATTTGGATATGATCCGATTTTCTATGTATCTCAATATGACAAAACTATGGCTCAATTAGACATAGATATTAAGAATAAAATAAGTCACCGTGCAAAGGCTTTAAATAAAATGGCTGATAAAATAAGAGAGTATTTAGGAGATAGCGACCACCTCTAAAGCCAAAATATATTTAGGAAGGGGATAAATAGCATATCTTTTAGCAGTTTAGGAAACAAACGAATAATTTAAACTTGTTTTATGGGGGAAGGGTCAAATGAAAGTACTTGTAATGAGTGATTCTCATGGATATATTTCTAATGCAAGACTAGCAATAGAAAAGAATCCTGAAGTTGAGATTATAATACATCTTGGGGATTACTATAAAGATGCTATTCTATTAAGTGAATTGTATCCTAATAACAGGTTTGAATTCGTTAGTGGCAATTGTGACGGAAATAAGCCTATTAGTTCCGAGAAAGTCCTTGAGATAGAAAGTAATATAATTTATATTACACATGGGCACAATTACTCTGTTAAATGGAATTACAAAACTATACTAGAACGTGCCAAGTCTGAAAATGCAAAGCTTGTTTTGTTTGGACATACCCATATAGCGGCTATTGATAAAATTGATAATATACTATTGATAAATCCTGGAAGCATATCCCAATCAAGAAGCAATTACTCTGAATCGTATGCAGTTTTAGACATTACTAAAAACAGTATTAAAACGGATATATGTTATTTTTAAAAGAAATTATTTTTTGAAAGACTTGATTTAGAAGGGGTTTAAGTTTTTATAAATAAAATTTTCGAAAAGTTTTAAAAACATGTTGACAAAGTATAGTATGTCCTTTATAATATTAAAAGTCGGCTGGCGAAACACTTTAAAGGCTGACACTAAGTTATAAATGCGGGTGTAGTTCAATGGTAGAACATCAGCCTTCCAAGCTGATTGCGTGGGTTCGATTCCCACTACCCGCTCCATATGTGCCAATAGCTCAGCTGGATAGAGCAACGCCCTTCTAAGGCGTAGGT
>JAEWST010000095.1 GCA_023398105.1 Bacillota bacterium
AGGTGAAACAGCAGGTAAAACAACAGGTGAAACAGCAGGTGAAACAACAGGTGAAACAACAGGTGAAACAGCAGGTGAAACAACAGGTGAAACAGCAGGTAAAACAACAGGTGAAACAGCAGGTAAAACATCAGAAAAAACTATAGTTAAAAAAGCAGGTACAATAAAAGGTACAACTACAGTTACACAACCGCTTGAGATTAAAGATGAGCAAACAGGTGAAATAGTTGAAACAAAGGAAATTATTACAGAAACAAAGATAGACCACAAAATAACTGAGGAATTAGATGAACAAAGTGGCATTTATAATAGTATTACAGAAGGTACAAATACAATTATAACTACAGTTAAATCTAAAAATCAAATTGAGATTAATGAAGGCACAGATGAAACTCAAAGTCCAAGTGAAATTAGTGAAGGAACAGATGAAACTCAGAGTTCAACTGAGGCTAGTGAAGGTACTATCGAAACCGAGAATCAAACTGAAACTGAGCCAGTATCTAAATCAATTACCGTCAGAATTGAAGAGACCAAAATTGAAAATAATGGTACAACCCAAATTACTACAGTAACTACAGAAGAATCTTCAGATGAAAAAAGAACTACTACTGAAATAAAAACCATAGTCAGAAAAGTAGAGGTAAATTTAGGCATAGTTACAATAACAACTACAGTTAATACAAGTGGTGTAAAATTAGACAAAATAAATGATATAAAAACTCCAATTGAACTTACAACAGAAACTGTAATAGAAAAAGATTTAGAGGGCGATGCAGGAAACAAAAATTTTGGAACAATAAAATGTACATATTCAAGTCAAATGATTAGGTATATTCAAGAAGTTTCCTGCCTTGATTCAAATGGTGATTCTATCAGAAAGTATTCTGGACCAGGTGGGAATGAACTTACAATCGGTAAAATGATATTTAAAATGAATAATCAAAATTCGGGAATGCCATTTATTAGAGTTTATGAGGAAGACAAAAAAATTGGTCTTGAAGTTGATTCACCAAATACTAATTTTACAGGCTCTGTTAGTGTAAAGGGTGATTTGATTATTAAAGGAAAATTGATTGATACTGGCGGAAATTCTTCTGATAATGAACTTTCAGTTGCAAGTAGCTATGTTCAAGTTAATAGCAAAACAGAAGGTAAGGATTGGGAAAAAAGAGATGGCGGGTTACAAGTATATCGTGGAGAATCTGAAGAAAATCCAGATGCTTGTCTTTTGTGGTCAGAAGATCGAATGAGGTGGCAGGTAGGATACAAGTATACAGATAAGAACGGAATTTCAATAGACAAGGATTTCTATGATATAGCATATGGAGATAAATGGGAAAGACTTATAAATCTAAGTATTGTGGATGATTTACATAAGCATTCAAAGCTTTATAACAGTTCTAATGAAGTAGCTCTAGAAGTTACTAAATCAGGAGATCTGTTGATGAATGGAAACCTCAGTCTGAGTGATAAGACAGTGTGGCTTCGTTCAAATAGTAATACAAATCATGGTATAGGTTGGTTTGGAACGGGAAAGACTTTTGCAAATATAGCAGTGGATGGACCAGTATTATTTGGGCTTAATGGAGGAATATTAGGTACTACTGAAAATGAACAAAAAGCTGTTATTACATGGAATAGTACTGGAAATGTGGGTATTGGTGTTAAAAACCCTATAGATGATAAATTGGAATTAGGTGGGACTTTGCGTGTTCTTAGTGATACAAATCCTATCAGGTTTACACCAGTTTGGACAGCACTTAATGATAAGTATATTAAAAATGCAGAAATAAGCAATGACACTACTAATTGTAAAGCTCTAGTAATAGTTGGAAATAGCTCAGCAGGAAAGGAAAGAAGAGTTGCAATATGGGATAGGCTAGATGTTAATGGATGTCTTTATGTAAATGGGGACATGCAGGCGACAAATGCAATAAAACCAAGTTCAGGAAGCGGTAATAATGGAATTATATTTCCTAAAGATCCTGGAGGAGGTTCTGGAGATAGTGCATGGTTGAAATATTACGCCAATATTGGAGAAGCTTGTAATTTAGAAATTGGAACCTCCAATGACGCTAACGATAACATAGCTTTACTACCATCGGGAAATGTAGGAATTGGAACACTAACTCCTGCTGATAAACTAGATGTAAATGGCAATATGAGAGTTTTGAGTGGCACTAATCCAATACGTTTTACCTCTGATTGGGATGGGGCTACCAGCTTAATAAGTAATCAAGCTGAAATATGTAATGATGTTACAAGGTACAAGTCTTTAATTTTAGTTGGAAATAAATCAAGTGGTAGAAGAAAAGTGTCTGTGTGGGATGATTTAGATGTAAATGGTTCACTTACATTAAAGGGAGATTTGAAAACTGTATGTGCAATTGTGCCAAGTGCAGGCAATGGAATAAATAACGGAATATCCTTTCCGAGAGAATATAACGGCGATAAAGGTGATGCTGCTTGGATTAGATATTATTCAGATCCAAGGCGAGGCGGCAGAGAAAATATGACGCTTGAAATAGGTATTGGAAATGACCCTGGAGACGGAAGATATTACGGTGGTGGAGACCGTATTCGTCTATATGCAAGCGGTGGAGTATATGTAGATGGTTATTTTTATTACAGTTCCTCCCGGGAACTAAAGGAGAATATTACAGAATTATCTACCGATAAGGCAAAGAGAATACTGAATGGACTAAACCCAGTTACATTTAATTTTAAAGGAGATACACAAAAAACAACACTAGGCTTTATATCGGAAGAAGTTCCAGAAGAAGTTGCAGCAGTTGACCAAAAAGCCATAAGCCCTGTGGAAATAGTTGCTGTTCTTACAAGTGTTGTGAAGGAACAAAGAAAAGTAATATCAGAACTGAAGGAGCAAGTTGAAGCAATGTCATAAAAAATCAAAAGGAAAATTCAACTTTAAGCAAGTGATTGTACACCTTGCAATGAAGGGAAGCGGAGAGTTATAAGACCTTGAATTTTCAAGGTGTAACAATCAATTATTCACAATTATTTAAAATAGGAGGATTTAATAATGAAAGAACAAATAGAAGCACGTATTAATGAACTTAAAGGACAGTTAGAGGAAGGAAATAAAATGATTGCTGATTTAGAAGTAAAACGTACAAATTTAATGTACACACTTCTTAGAATAAACGGAGCTATACAGGTTCTTGAGGAACTTATTCAAAAGCAAGCAGAAACAGAGCTACCTAACGAAGCATAAAGTATGCTGACTACTGTTTGTATGAAAATTAGTATCACAAGAGTCAATTATTTAGGATTGTGCTGGGAAAAAGCTATCAACCAAAATTGACTTTTACTGTTATGAATTAGCAGTATTTTGAGTATTCGGAGGAAGAGGCAAATGGGAAATGAAATTAAGAGAATGAATTATTTAGACGGTCTCTTGCTAAAATCAGAAGACTACAATTTGGATAAAGAGTATCAAAGAAGACTTCTTGGTTTACACAATCGTTATCTCCATTCTCCTGGAATTACCGAAGGGTTAGAGGTGAAACCAGTTGTTGGAAGCAATATGGGGGTCTATGTTACAGAAGGGGCTGCACTTGATAGCACGGACAAGGGGTTGGATGGAACAAATATAGAAGAAAGCACAAGCAGACAGATTGTAATATATGAGGGTCATCCTGACAATCCCTTAGACCTTTCTGAATATACTGCAGGTGAGGATATATATATTTATATTACCTACCTTGAGAATAATGCAGACTGGGATAGTGAAAAGGGTCAAGGACAAGAAATCCATATTTGGGAGCTTGGAAAGATTAACCATAGTATAAAGAAGCCAGAAGACACACAAAAAAATATTCTGTTAGCGAGAGTAAGGCCCAAAGAAATTATTGATAGTGAAGGTAATAAAGAGACTGTAATTGATAATCAATGTATTTACTATATTGATGTTGATGGGACACAGCTACGACAAATGGCAGGCTCTCAGTCTAGGATACTTGGAATGAATAAGATTAATTTTAAATTGGGAGAAGATGACTCTGTTGTACCAGCAATAAATACTTCAAAGGTGGTAGCAGAAAATTCTGCTGAAGAGTTAGTTTTGGATATTGATTCTAAGTTTTCAAGTTTTACTGGAATAGTAAATACACAAAAGGATTTTAGCTTTGAAGGAGTGTTAATTTGCCTCAACAAAGATGGAAGTATAAATGATGAAATGAAATTGGATAATAGTTTTTTAGAGTTAAATAAATTTGAGAAAGAATCAATTCCAAAAGATTTTAAACTAAAAAATGGAGGCATTGATGTTTGTAGAGGAGGGGCAGGAGTTGCACCTGATGCCAGAATAACATGGTCTGAAAAAGAGAAAGTCTGGAAGGCTGGATTTGAAAATAGTCTTGGTACAATACTTTACGGTCCTGAATGTGAAGAGCTTATCAGCAATGTTTTTAATTGTGATAAAATGCACAAGCACAGCAGTTTATCTTCCCCCAAAAGGAAGTTGGTAGCTGTTAACTCAGACGGGTCATTATCATCCTATGCTAATTTGCTAATTAATAGTAAAAGAATAATATTTTCTTCAAATAGTAAAGAATCAGAATTGGCATGGAATAACATTAATGCACCCTTTGCACAAATTTCTATAGATGGACCATTATTTGTTGGGGATAGCTCAGGGGCGTTGGGGACAACTTCAGGGGGTGAAAAAATCGCCCTTTCCTGGAACTGTAAAGGAAAATTTGGAAAAGTAGGTATAGGATCAATTAATCTTAGTCGTACAGATGATGACCTCGATATAGCGGGTAGCTTTAGAGTGCTAGCAGATACAAATCCTATTAGAATAACATCATCATGGACTGCTTTTCCAGATAAAACTAAAAATCAGGCAGAAATATGCAATGACACTACATATCATAAAGCTCTGATGATAGTTGGAAACCAATCTGCTGGACAGGGGAGAAAGGTTGCAATATGGGACAGGTTGGATGTATCAGGTTTATTGTATGTTAACGGAAGTATGGAAATGTCAAAAGTTCTCAATTTAACTGCAGGCACTGAAAACAATGGAATAATTTTCCCTTATGATCCAGGAGGAGGCTCAGGAGATAGAGCATGGATTAAATACTATCCAAAAGCTAAAGATATTGAAGCCTGTACACTTGAAATAGGAACATCCAATGACAGAGATGACAATATCGTCTTTAATGCTTCTGGAGGAGTTGGGATAGGAACCAAAGCACCTAAAGAAAAATTTGATGCTATTGGTAAAGTACGTATATTGGGAGAAAAAAATCCTTTGCGTTTCACAGATAATTGGAGCTCCTTTACCTTTAGCTCACCAAATAATTCAGAAATCAGCAATGATATTGTTAACTACAAATCATTAATGATTGCTGGAAATAGGTCAGGTGGAAATCAAAGAAAAGTAAAGGTATATGATGATTTGAATGTTAACGGTACATTAGAAGTAAAAAGTAATTTACAAATAAAAGGTGCAATAATACCTGGTATCGGAAATTGTCCGGTTAAGGGAATTATGTTTCCAAAGAATCCAGGAGGTGGAAGCGGAGATGAAGCTTGGATAAGGTATTATTCTGATACAATCCGTGGCGGCGGTGGAAATATGACTCTTGAGATAGGAATAGCTAATGATTCTAATATAGAGACTAGATTGATAAGTGAATGGATTTCAACCTGCCCATATGGAGTTACAAACGGATGCGGATATTGGAATCATTATTATCGTACCTTTGTGGGAAATGGCGGAGATAGACTGCGTTTACATGCCAGTGGAGGAGTTTTTGTTGATGGTAATTTTTACATAACATCTTCAAGAGAATACAAAGAGAATATTACTAAACTTAGCAAATCAAAAGCAACAGAGGCATTTAATTCACTTGAGCCAGTTGAATACAATTTTAAGGGCGATTCACAAGTCACGTTAGGCTTTATTGCAGAAGAAATATCAAATAGTCTGACTGCATTTGACAAGAAGGCAATTGATCCAATGGAAATTATTGCTGTTTTGGTTGGAGAAGTAAAATCTCAGGAGAATGAATTAAAATCATTGCAGAAAAAGATAAGTTCATTGAAACGAAGACAAAATTAAAATAAAAACAAATTATATAGGAGGATTAGAAAATGAAAGAACAAATTGAGGCACGTATTAATGAGTTAAAACTGGAGTTTGAAGAAGGAAACAAAATGTTAGAGGAGCTTGATATGAAACGTGCAGGCTTAGAACAAACGATACTACGAATTAGTGGAGCTATACAAGCTTTAGAGGAATTAATGCCAAAAGAAAATGAGACTGAGAATACTTAGTATAAATGTGCATTAACACAAATTTGAGAATACGGAGGATAGGTAAAATGTCAAATGAAACCAAGAGGATGAATTATTTCAATGGACTATTGCTGAAAGAAGAAGACCTGACTCTTGATCAAAATTATCACATACATCATCAGCGTCTACATAATGGAGCATTCCATGAATGGGGGATTGTAGAGGGTTTGGATATAGAAGAGGTTCCAAAGCTTGCAAGCATAATAGTCAAGCAAGGACTTGCAATCAATAAAGTAATTGATCCAAATACAAACATGATGATTGGTCAGGAAATTTGGATATCTGAAGAACATGGTAAAGAGCCAATAGACTTATCGGGTTATGAAGTAGGTGAAAATATTTTTATTTCTGTCAAATATAAAGAAGATTTAGTTGATATAGATAGCAGAAAGGGCGGAAATGTTGAAATACATAAAAGGGAAATTGGTGAAATTAATCATTCCAATAAGATACCTGAAAATCCACAAGAAAACATTATAATTGCTTGTGTACAGTTAAAAGATGATAGTGAGGGTAACAAGATAGTAGATACAGAGAGTATTAAGTACGATTACATTGTGTATGAAAATAGTCAAAAGGTTACAATTCGCACTTATGCTGTTACTGATGGAAATATGAAGGAGTTTGGACAAATAAGAATTGGAAACAAAGATAGGATTAATTTACCTCATATTGACGGAAAGATTGAGAATAATAAAGATGGATTAGAGATTAATTCACCATTTGCTAATTTTACAGGAAAAGTTACAAGCGATGGATTATCAACAACGGGAGAAGCAGTTGTAAATGGAACTTTGTCAGTAAATGCAAATAACAAAAAGGCATTACAAGTAAGTTCTGAAGGTAATGTGATGATTGGAACAAATGCTGCAGTATCGGGGACTCTTTCTGCAACAGGAGGAATGATTGTAACTGGAGGCAGTACTAAGATTGAGACACCTGAAGTTTCTTTTAAAGGAAATATGCTCAACATTAACAGTAATGCTGATGTGATACATGATAATAGTGGTGTATCTGTTTATAGAGGAAAAGATGACAATGATGTATTGAAGCCTCAGGCAATGCTTGTATGGGATGAGAAGGAGAGTGTCTGGAAAGCGGGTACAGAGTCAAGAGATAAGGATTCAACGACTGGAACTACTGAAACTACTGAAACTACTGGTTTGTATAAGCTCTTATATGGTAGTGATTGGGAGGCAATGAAGAGTGGAGCAATTGCTGATACCTATCATAAGCATAATGTTATTTATGACCCAAGTGGAACGAATAAATGTTTAGAAGTAAACTTAGAATCACAGGTTGTTATTCCCAAGTCTGTTATTGTGACGGGTAGTGTTAAGACTGGAAGTGGAATTGAAACAGCAAATAAAACAATAGAGGGTGTTGATGAACCTGTATCTAGGTTGTTTTGGAATAGAGAACCAACTGAAGCTGCTGAAATTGGACAATGGCAAATAACTGATAATGCAGGTAAAACATATGATTTAGCATATGGAAGTGATTGGAAAGATTTGTCTAAACATAATAATGCTGACTTACTTCATCACCATGCAGTAATGTGTGCAAAAGATGGAAATGTAACTTTAAATACAAATGAAGCTGGAAATATTGAGGTAAGTAATGATCTTACCGTCAAAAAGAACCTTATAGTAGACGGAAACATTAATATAAAAGGTGAAGGCCTACAGAGCATAAAAATGGAGCAGGTAGTTACAGAAAAGACTATTATTGTAAATAAACCTGAGGATGGTAAAGAACTAGCAGCAGAAGGTGGACTGGAAGTTTTCCGTGGAGATGGACTGGAAAATGCTAAGCTAATATGGGATGAAGGAAGCAAAAAGTGGAAGCTAGGAACAGGAGATGTTCTCACAGAATTACCTAGTGGCGATAAATGGGAACGACTTACAGGAGGAGGAGTTGCTGACAACTTACATAGTCACAGAGCTCTCTATTCTGAAGATGGCGTGTCAGTAATTTCTATTGATAGAAATAAGAATGTAAAAATAGATGGAAATATTTCTGCGAGCAATGGACTTTCAGTAGCTAACGATGCTCAAATTAAGGGTGCATTGACAGTAGATGGTTCGGTAATCCTTAATGGAGATATAACTGTAATTGGTAAGGAAACTATAATTGACAAAGAAATTGTAAAAGTGAATAACAGCTCTATTTTAGTTAATCAGTATAAGAGCCAATCAACTCCTATAGAAAATGAAGGTGGACTAGAAGTATATCGCGGAGGTAACGTTCCAAATGCAAGACTTGTATGGAATGAGATCGAAAAGCTATGGAAGATTGGTATAGGTGAGGATCTTAAAACCTTTCCCTGCGGAGAGGTATGGGATACTTTAACAGAAAATTATTTGGCGGATGGAATGCATAAGCACAGTATACTGTATGATACAAAGGGCTATTCTGCTATTTCCATAAATCAAAACGGTAATGTGGATATAAATAATGATGCATATGTAAATGGTGCACTTTTAGTAGACGGTGCATTGAAAGTAAATGGAAAACTCATTGTTGATGGCGTAACAGAATATGTGAATAAGAATACCATTACAACTAATGAATCTATTATAAGTCTAAATAATAACACAGACATAATAACAGATAAAGGCGGTATTGAAATTTCCCGTGGAGACAAACCAAAGGCACGTTTTATTTGGGATGAAAATTCAAAGGTATGGAAAGTAGGTATTGGAGAAAATCTAAGAGAAATTAATCCTGTACAGCTTTACAATGATAGAGGCGATACATTGGCACTAAGTGTCCGTACTTCTGGAAATGTTGATGTGGCACATGACTTGCTGGTAGGGCAGGATCTCACAATTATGGGAGCACTGGACGTAAGAGGACCGTTAACAAGAATTGATAGCTCAAATATTGAGATTTTAAGTAATAATATTACTCTTAACAGATTCGATGAAGGAACATTGGCTGAATATTCTGAAGATAGTGGTATTACTGTTTTTCGTGGAAATCAAGAGAATAGTCCTGCAAGTGCAGCTTTAGTTTGGAGCGAAAAAGAGCTCTGTTGGAAAATAGGGCTGGCTGGTGCACAAAAGTCCTTTAAAGTAGAAAATGACGGCATAGTTAACAGTCATACCTATAAGGTACAAGATACTTTAATCATTGATAGTGAAGGTATATTTTCTAATATTGGAACAGGATATGGTATAGGTATAGTATATGGCTCTGATCGTTGGAAAATTGGTTCTAAGTCAAATCCTGGATTATGTGTTAAAGCAGACGGATTTGTAGGAATTGCGAATAGTGATCCTAAGGTAGAACTTGATGTGACTGGAAATGCAAATATAAATGGATTTATGACAGTTCAAAAGGATGTATCTGTAACTGGAAACATAAATGTGACTGGAAAAGCTACTGTAAATGAAGATGCAACCGTGAAAAAAAATGTATCGGTGGAAGGCAGTGCAAGTGTCAAAAGTCTTACGATTGGCAATAATCTTACATTTACATCAAATGGTATTGAAATAAACCGAGAATACAATCCTGATAGTTCTAATCCAAAGGCACCTGCAAAGATATTATGGGATGAAAAAACACAGTGTTGGAAATTTGGATCGGGGGAAAGTTTTGTTGAACTCTCAGTTACTGGTAAAGATGCTCAGAATTTTCCTTCTGAACTTTGGACAAAAGACAAATCTGCAGTTGCAATAGAGACCAATTCGACAGGATTTGTTGGAATAGGAGTAACACCAACTAAGAACTTGGATGTTAAAGGAGATGCAAAAGTCCGGGGAAATATAGAAGTTAAATCGCTAAATGCTGAAGAAAATATAATTAGTAATAAAGTGACAGCTACGGCATTTACATCCTTAAGATTTGGTAAAGAAAAACCAGCAATGTTGCAATGGGATGAATCGCTAAAGAAATGGCAGGCTGGAGAAGAAGGTAACCTTCATACCATAGTACTTGGAAACCATACTCATAGTGAACTAAGTAATGAAACCACTAATATTGCTATATTAGAAGATGGTCAGGTTAAAGTAGGTAAAAATGTTACCGTTAAAGCAGATGGGATAATTAATGCGAAAGGTGTTGAAGTAACAGGAGATATAACGTTTGCTGAAACAATAAGCGGAAAAAATGCATCTATAACTGGGAAAACAACGTTAGGAACTACTACTATTAATATGCTGACTGTAAATGGTGGACTTATGGTACACCGTGGAGTACTACCAAAATCACAAATAAGGTGGGTTGATGGTCAAGGTTGGCAGGCTGGTACTATGGGTGTTGCGAAAACTGATACCACTGAGGAGATTAAGGAAGATTTTAAGAATATTTCATTAGAGGGTCATACACACCCTGAACTATCTGGAGTTTCTGATATATCCAACGCACTAAAAGTAAAAAATGGGAACATAGGAATTGGTGCAGAAGCTGATGCTACTAACAAATTATATGTAGCTGGTGATGCAAAAGTAAATGGAAAGTTAACTGCTACAAATAGTGATATCAGTGGAACATTAACGGTAAAAAATATAACTGCAAGTGGAAATTTGGTTTTCTTAGCTGGAAAAACAACTTTAGGAACTACTACTATCAATGAACTTACTGTAAATGGTGGACTTATTGTACACCGTGGAGTACTACCAAAATCACAGATTAAGTGGGTTGAAGGTCAAGGTTGGCAGGCTGGTACTATGGGTGTTGAGAAAACTGATACCACTGAGGAGATTAAGGAAGATTTTAAGAATATTTCATTAGAGGGGCATACACACTCTGCTTTACAAAGCACTACTGATCCTACAAAGGATGTTCTTATAGTTACTGCTGATGACGAGGAAATTGACAATATCGAAATCGGATCAGCTTCTAATAAAGCAAATTTAGATGTATCTGGTGATGCAAAAGTAAGTGGAAAGCTAACTACTACAAATGGTGATATCAGTGAAACATTAACTGTAAAAAATATAACTACAAGTGGAGATTTAGTATCCAATGGAACCACAACTTTAGGAACTACTACTATCAGTACGCTGACTGTAAGCGATGGAATTGGTATAAAATCAGATGGTAATGTATACACACTTAAAATACAATCTGATACAAAAAATGATACGTATAAGCTTGTATTAGACCTTGGTGAAGGTAAAACTAAAGAGATAGCCTTTGTATAATAGTATAATATAACAAGTCAATACTTAAACCCGAAAGTACAATATAAATGTGTAAGCCACCGATAATAATCTGTTTTGGTGGCTTGCACTTTTGTTGTATATATTTGGGGTATATGTCTAGTATTCCAGTAAAGTAAAAGTATAGTTTAATAAAGGCGATACAATTTTGATGCTTCTTGACAATAAGTTTATTGGTTTGAAATAATATATACGAAATTTTTCAAACATTCTATAATAGAAGTATTATTGACGTTTAAAAACAATTTAAAGTTAACGATTAGCACAACTCATTCATAGATTTTTGGAAAGTTGCTTTTAAAAGATACATCATGTGTTAACCTGTAAAAGCAGGGTATATTAAATGTTATAATTATTTTATTGAGCTGAATGTTGAGAGAAATTAAAAATTAGAATGGGAGGTACTGAGCCATGCCATTTCTGTAAGGGAAGTACATTTTTTTGATGTTCTTGTGAGAAATGTTAGGCATGGACATATTTATGGAGATTAAAGAAGTTGCAGAAATTGCTACAGCCGCAGGAGAAATACTATTGCGTAATGGAGCTGAAGCATATCGTGTTGAAGAGACAATAAAAAAGATATGCAATTCCTATGGATATGAGGGTGAATGTATTTCTAATTCAACAGGCATTTTTATCTCTGTTATTACTCCTGATGGGCAAATGGTTACTTCAGTAAAGAGAATAAAGCAAAGAGATGTTGATCTTTATAGAATTGAGAGGATTAACTCTTTTTCTAGGGACTTGATAAATAATCCCTTATCCTATGAAGACGCAACAAAAGTATTGAAGGAAATATATAATGCACCTAACTTTTCACTGGGTGTGAGGTTATTAGCTGCAAGTATGACAGCATTTGTCTATACACTTTTTTTTAATGGAACTGTATTAGATGCTGTGGTTTCAGCCATTATTAGCATTGGAGTATACTATGCCCTTGACAAGCTATCAAAAGATGGAATGTTTCAATTTTTAGCATATTATCTTTCTGGTCTTATAATAGGAGTAGCAAGTTTAGTTTTACAATTATTGATACCTGAAATCAATAAGGACAATGTTATTACTGGGTCAATCATAGTACTTCTTCCTGGAGTAGCATTTACAAATGGTATTAAGGACATACTTTATGGGGATTATGTTTCTGGATCTGCTAAACTGAGTGAGGCAATTCTTATTATTGTTGCAATGGGTGTCGGAATTGCAACGGCACTATCACTATTAATGAAATGGATTTGAAAGGATAAAAGCAACTATTTCGGCAACAAACCATTGATAAGTTTGAATATAGATGGGTTTTTGTGCGAAATGTTGGGAATGGGCATAATAATGGTAATTAAAATAATATTAGCGTTTTTTGGAAGTATATTTCCAGCAATACTTTTTAATATAGATAGGCGAAAAATAATTCTGGCTGGATTATGCGGAGCTATTGGATGGACTGTTTATCAATTTTTGTTTTATTTTACCCAAAGTCCGATTATAGCTTCATTTTTTGGAGCAATTGCTATAGGAGTTTACAGTGAGTCCTTAGCTAGAATAATAAAAACTCCTGCATTTGGTTTCTTGATACCTGGCATTTTTCCTCTTGTACCTGGCTTTAAGGCGTATACCACACTAAGACATATTGTAGAAAATAATTTATCTGAAGCTCTCGATAAAGGAATACTAACTCTAGCTGTTGCAGGTAGCATTGGAGTTGGTATAATGTTTTCAACAGCAATGTTCAAGCTGATATTTAAAGGTAAGAGGGTAAAATCAATATAAATACTATATCACGACCTTCCATTTATAAGTTTAAGCACCGATAGACTTTTTATCTAGGAAAGTTGAGTAAATAATAAGAGTATATTTATAAGAATAAAAAGCAGGGATTCTTTCGAATCCCTGCCCTTAAATAGCTATGATTTAACAATTTTAATTTTAGAAACAATTTTTGTTCAACAATTCTCTAACAATAGTTTCCAATTACTGCCCTAATCAACTGTGGCCACCCATTTGGGGCGAAAACAGTCCTTCGGACATTAATTAGACACAAGAAGTTATCCATTACGGGTATGCGAGAAAAATAGTTTGAATTAATCAAAATTATCATCTCCCAAAACTCGATATTTTACATCCTTGCCTGCGTCCTATAATGTCAAAATTCATCCCATTTCTAGGATATCCAATAACATCACACAGTTTTGCAAAACTATAATATTCGAGAAATAGAGTTGTCCAATGGAACCATCCCCCCAACTATTATCATTAAACCTTAGCTATTGGACACATTTCTGTATCCAGTAAATATTATGGTCATATTTCAAATTTAATATACATGAAAATAAAATTTTTTTTAAAATTAGTCATCAACTTTAGCATTGTTTTTATTATTGAACTGTGAGTTGGTTTTGCCATTAGTTAAATTTTTTTCAGACTTGTTCTGAGAATTAGATTTTGACGATATCTTGTGTCCTTTACTTCCCTTTGCCATATAAATTAACTCCTCTCTTAATAATTCCATGTCTATGCTTTTAAATAATAATATTGAAGGACATGGAATTTGAAATTGTGAAAAATATGAACTGCGTAAACTTATAATTTGCTTATTAATTATTTTTATACAGAAAGTATAAGTTGTTATTCAGCCGCTTAATATTAATAGCAAGTTCTGTGCTATATTGTATTGCCTATAGCTGAAGATGAATAGCTCCAAATATACAGATTTAATCTGTATATTGATATGATTTCACTTGACTAACTCTAGCATCTGGATATAGTATTTATGTAATAATTTGAAATTAATTATTAACTTGGTTTTTTTGATGTATTAAAATAAATTCACATTAATAAATATTATAACGAGGCAAAAAATGTCCCCCACTTCTATAAGTGAACATAACCACAAAGCATAGTAAGAGCAATAAAAGAGAATAATTTGTATGAGTTTAATTACTAAAACGATAGTATAGACTTTAAGCGGTATATTCAACTGCGAAAGTTGAGTTAATAAAATTAAAAGAGAAAGTAGGGTTGAGTTTGACTAATGTATTGATACGATTTTTTATTAAGGGCTATGAAAATATAGATAATCCTCAAGTAAGAGAGAATTACGGTAAATTTGCAAGCATTGTAGGTATTGCAACTAATTTATTGCTTTTTATTATTAAGATAATAGCTGGATTGCTTTTCAACAGCATATCAATTGTAGCGGATGCTGTAAACAATCTTTCAGATTCAGCTTCATCTGTAGTAACACTGGTTGGTTTTAAAATTTCTGGAAAGCCTGCAGATGAAAAGCACCCATATGGACATGCACGAATGGAATATATTTCTGGATTGATTGTATCCTTTATTATCATATTTTTAGGTTTACAGCTTATAATAAGCTCTGTTGACAAAATTAAAGATCCCCTAACGGCGGAATTCAGTTTACTATCAGTAGCTATACTCATTATTGCTATTTTAATAAAACTTTGGCAGTGTGTTTTTTATCGTAATATGGGCAAAAAAATTAATTCAATGACACTACTAGCAACATCAGTTGACAGTCGAAATGATATTCTTTCAACATCGGCTGTTTTAACAGCAGCAATAATAACACGCTTGACTGGTTTCAATCTAGATGGATATATGGGGGCTATAGTAGCAATTCTAATTATAATAAGCGGTATTAAGCTGGTTTCAGATACCATTAGCCCATTGTTAGGTATGGCACCAAAAAAAGAACTGGTGGATAAAATATACAAAAAGGTTTTGAGCTATGACAATATTATTGGACTGCACGATTTGACAGTACACAGTTATGGTGAGTATAAATGTTTTGCATCTGTACATTGTGAAGTATCGGCTGAGCAGGATATTATGGTTAGCCACGATATTATCGACAATATTGAACGTGACTTTTTAGAAGATGAAGGTATTCACATGGTAATTCATCTTGATCCAATAGTAACAAATAATGTAAAAACTAATGAAATTAAAGACTTGGTAAAAGAAATTGTTAAAGAAATATCACCAGAAATTAGTATTCATGATTTTCGGGTAGTATGGGGAATTAGTCACTCAAACTTAATTTTTGACATTGTAGCTCCATATAATTCAAGATTAAATGATGAAGAATTAAAGAAGCTTATTTCAGGTAAAATTCAGGATATAGATGAAACTTACCGCTCCATAATAATGGTAGATCATAGTTATGTGCCAGAGAATGATATTGATGATAAAGGGGTAAAGCAATAAAAAAGTAACTATTTAGCCACTTATATTGTGTATTTAGGGTTTAGATAAAGTACATATATCATCAAAAAAATTACAAGCTATATTTTGTGAAATTAAATTATTTTTAGAAAAAAGTCATTATATTGTTTAGATAAATATGCTCTGTGCTATATATTGTATAGTCCTTTTTAACAAGAAAAAATTTCTATTGACAAATTTTAAAAAAAGTATTGCAAATTTTGTCGAAATGGTGTATAGTATAAATAGTTAAAAGAAGTAGTATTTGTAAAACAAAATATAATATATGAAAAGGTAAACTTACTGAAAAGTAAGGACACAAAGCCATGAGTCTAAAGTGTGAATGCACCATGATCGTCAGGTTGCCAAAATATAAAACGTATATACGTTTATTTAGCTGTGGCAACTTTGTGTCACAGCTTTTGCTATTTGAGTTTATCCTTATAAAAAGTTCTTTACATAAATTTAACTAAAACTGCATAGAGACTTAGTATTAAAGACGTATAGTAAGTTTATAGTTATTTATTTAGTGTGGTTGGAGGTGGATTTAAGTGAACAAGCTTACAAGACAAATTGATAAAGATGTTTTGCTTAAAAACGTTAACATGGGTAATTTTGTGAAGATTAAGAGTAATTCTGTTTTGGAGGAAGTTGAAATTGGTGACTTTTCTCAAGCAGCACAATATAGCAATATATATAATACAAGTATTGGTAAACACTGTTCAATTTCACCCTTTGTCAACATAAATCCTGGTGATGACCGTGTGGAGATTGGACATGATGTAAAAATTGGATTAAATGTTTTAATCATGTCAGGAGTAAAAATTGGAAATGGTGCAATTATACAGTCTGGAAGCATTGTTACAGATGATGTCGAAAGCTATAGCATAGTATGTGGAGAACCTGCTAGAAAAGTAAGAATGAGGTTTTCTGATGAAATAATTTCTGAGATAGAAAAATTGAAATGGTGGGATTGGGACTGCAGCAAAATAATGTCAATGTTTAATACCTTTAGGAGTTTTGATGAATTTATAGGCAAATATTCACATTCAGAATTCAAAAATGAAAAAGCAATTTGTTTGCAGTAGAAGTAAAGAATTAATTAAGCAACAATTTAATTAAAATAAATAAAATAACTTTCCAAAATTCAATGTTATGTGTACAAGAAAAAGCAATAAAGGAATTTGCTGAAAGACGAAACCTTTATTGCTTTTCTTGTATATATAAATGTCTCTTTGCAACATAGAAATGCCATTAGACATTTAAGATTATGTTAATGGCATTTCTAGATTAAAATTATTTTATTTAATTGCTTGGTTCACCCTTACTTTTATTATTATAGTTTGGATTGGAAGGATTCTGAGTTATTGCTTGCTCAGCCTTATTTTGAGAATTTGGTTTTGATGTTGTTTTGTTCTTTTTTTGTTTACCCAGTGAAATTAACTCCTTTCATGAAGCCAACTACAATTGAACTGACGATTAATAATTGACTTGTAATTAATAGTTATATAGTAAATTCTAATAAATATGATTTCTAAATAGAAGATTTTTATTCAAGGAGAATATTTATTTTGATGAAATAAGAGGGTGTTCAATTAATAAAAATATGGTACAATGTTAATATAGTTAAGATTATTTTGACTGAACATGTCAAAAAAGCGAGAAAGTGTTATGTGGTATAAATTTTAAATGCTCAAATATGTTACTTAACCCTTACCTGGAGGGAACTACAAAATGATAAAACAAAAACACAAAAATAAGATTGGCAATTCATTTACATATATTCTTCTTTTCATTATTGCGTTTTGTTCAGTGATTAGTGATTTCGTAATACAAGAGCTAAATATGAATTTTTACTTAACACTTAGTAGCATTTTTATTTTTGTAATAATTGGTGTATCAAGAAGTAATCTTAGTCTTATGATAATAACAATAGTGAATTGTGTATTATTTGCCATAAATGGTTTCAATATCATAACTCTTATCCATACAATAGAGATATATTATGTATGGGCTCTATATAAAAACAACAAAAAAAATATATTATTAGAGGTTATAATTTTTGGATTATGCATTTATTTACCAGTGATTTTTGTAACCAGCTACAATAGCGACAGTATTAGTGTAGAATCAATATTTAGTATTGTAATGATATTATTTAATAGAGTATTCAATGCTTTGATTAGTAAAATGATATTAGATTATATGCCTTTAGAAAAGATAACAGGTTTCGTATATGATCGCCAAAAAGCTTTTACATTATCAAGTCTAGTTATTCAAGTTAGTATAGCTAGTGTTGTTGTTCCGATTCTTTTGTTTTCTATAGCAACCAATTCAAGTAACCAAGAGCAAATTTCAGAAACTGCTGTTAATGATTTAAAAAGTGCTTCTGAATATATAAACAAGAAACTTAATACTTGGAGTGAGCAAGATATAAGAGATTTAAAATTGTTAAAACCGATACAGGTGTATGACTTGATTGATGCTGTGCAAATATATGTTTCGAGAGCGGACAATTCTGTTAATTTTCATTTAGTAGACTTAGGAAATAAGGTGATATCTAGTCAAAACACTGCAGATTATATGAAAGACGGATTGGAATGGATAGAAGAAGGTACTATTAAGATGATAGAACCAGATATTTTTAGATGGGTAGCACATAGAGATAGCAGATTTATTATTAAGGATTATACCAGAGACAAAGCTTTTTTCTATGTAACTTCAATAGATAAATTTAAAGTGATTGTTACTGTGTCAGAAACTGCATATGGTGACAAAGCAATAAATTTTTATTTGAATTTAATGAAATTAATATTCCCTATATCTTTATTTGTTGGTGTTTTCTTTATAATTTTGAAAAGATTTATTTTGAATTCTATTTTTGAACTGATAAGTATAACTAGTGGATTGCCTCAAAAGCTGAAAAACAATGAAACAGTTGAGTTTTTAAAGAGTAATATATATGAAATTGATTCATTAACATCTAATTTCAAAATAATGGTAGACAATTTGAGTAGCATGATAAAAAATGTTGAAGCAACTAATAAAAAACTTCTAGAATCTGAACGCTTGCTGTATGATCAAGCACACTTTGATTCTTTAACTGGATTACCAAATAGACCTTATTTTATTAAAAAAGTAGAGAGTGATATAACTAACTTTTATACAGATGAGCAGTTTGCTAATAAACAAGGAATAGCATTCTTTTTTATTGATTTAGATAAGTTTAAAGCAGTTAATGATACTTATGGACATTCTGCAGGAGATAAGCTGTTAAAGCAAGTGGCTGATAATATGGATAGTGTACTAAAGGACTATGACAGTACAAGTTCTTTTATAGCACGAATAGGTGGGGATGAGTTTGTTATTGAGTTTATTTACGACAATAGGCATGACATAGCAGTTTTGGCTGAGGCATTAATTAGTGCCATAAATATGCCTAAGCAAATAGATAATATTGTATTGACTCCTGCTATCAGTATTGGAATATGTGTATTTCCAGATGATGGAGAGGATATTGATAGTATTTTCTTAAAGTCTGATTCGTCAATGTATAAGGCTAAAAACTCTGGTGGTAATAAATTTTTCTTTTATTCTAAAATATAAATCATTAAGGAGCTGTGACAGTATGAAAAAGAATAAGGCTATAATATTATCCGTTGTAATTGCTTGTATTTCTCTCACTTCCTGTAGTACTACTGAAAAAAACATTGATGTTGACAAAATTATTAAGCCAACTGAAGCCAGTACTAGTTTAGCCGTTATTGAGAAGAAGGAAAATAACGAAACTGAAGCATTTGATTTTATTGTATGGAATAACTCCTTAGATAATATTTATATTGAAGATGCAGTTAGTGCAAAATATCCCAAAGCCAATTTAAAAATAGTTAATTATGATGTACCTGATTCAGAGAAATTAATTAAAGCAATAGCATCAAATGAACCCATTGATTTAATTACATATGCTAGAGAAGGTTTTGGTAATTTAAATTCTCTAGACGGAATAGAGGATTTTTTAGATCCTACATATGATTTTCAGAGCATAAAGTCAATATATAATGAGCGTGAATTGGAACACTGTAAGTCTTTCGATGATAGTAAGCTTTTAGCATTACCGTTTCCTGAGTTTCCTATGGTAACTTTTTATCGTGCTGATATATTAGAGAAGTATGGGTTTCCTACAGAACCTGAGGAACTAGGGGATTATATGTCAACTGTAGATGGTTGGCTGAAGATAGCTACAGAGCTAAAAAAACATGGCATGTATGCTATACAGTGGAAAGAAGAGCTTTTTCAAAGAGCATTGAGAGGCTATGCATTTTATGATGATAATATGAATTTGATTGTTAATAATGAAAAAGTGAGAGATTCTCTTAAGCTTACTTTAGAAATAAGTAAGAGAGGGTTAGCTGGTAGATATAATGTATGGGGTTCAGATGGTCAAAAAGCCATCAAAGATGGTGAGATTGCTATGATGTATACTAATAAATGGGGTGAAAACTACTTAAAGAGTATAGTACCTGAACAAGCAGGGAAATGGAGAGCTACAAGATTACCTTTAAATATTTATGGATTTCAGAGCTCTAGCTATGCGTCAATAGTGTCATCAAGTAAACATAAAAAAGAAGCATGGGATATACTCAAAAGATATATGTTAAATGACTATAATTCTATTACTGCTCAAAGAGAACAAATAAGTGAGTTTCTCGGAGGGCAGAAATCAATGTTGCTATATGAAGAGCTTATAAATAAAATTCCACTCCGCTATCCTACTATGCTAGATGATAGAGCGTATTCTATATTTTTCGATATGCTATATAACAATATGGATAAAAAAGGTGCTGATGAGATATTAAACTTGTCAATATCAAAACTCAATGAATCAACACACCATGAACATAAAGTATTAACTGAATATCTTAAAGAACACAGAAAAACAAAAAAATGATTATAAAGCTAAGTAGCAGAGTATATATAGGTGTAGAGTTTTTTGATACAAATTAGTTCTATGTGTATTTATCTAATCCATATAAGAACAACCTCAGCTTTGCTGAGGTTGTTCTTATATGGAAAATTGTTGAATTATTTTAGCTTATTATATCAACTTTCGCAATATTATTAGACTTTAAGCAGCATATTTAACTGCGAAAGTTGAGTCGCTATTTAAACGTTTAAAAAAAAGCGAGTATTATGGGTTGTATTGGTTTGTTTTGGATTTATTAAAAAAAATGTATAAAAAAGCAAGTAATATTGAGCAATATAATGGAATCATTAGAAAAAGCAGGACAATTGTGCGACAAAATTATTCCAAACATTGACAATTGTATAAATGAGGTGTAATATAATGTAAAAACATATGATATATTGTAAGGGAGAGAATAAATAATGAAATCAACAGGAATTGTAAGAAAAGTAGATGAACTTGGTAGGATTGTATTGCCGATAGAATTGAGGAGAACTTTTGATATTGAACAGAAGGATGCTTTAGAGATATATGTTGATGAAGCAACTATCATATTAAAGAAGTATGAACCAGTATGTATTTTTTGTGCTGATGCAAGAAATATTACTAATTATAAAGGCAAAAACATCTGTAAAGAATGTATGAAAGAGTTAAAAGATAGCCAAAAATAATTTATAACGAGGCAAGAAAATGTCCCCCACTTCTATAAGTGGCGGGTACCGCTTTGGTTTTTAGGCGGTGAGGATATTTCCCGCCTCGATGAAACGCCGCTGATGTGATGAAATTGTATGATTTAGTAAAACCAATTTAAAAATTAACCAAATAGAAAAAACCGCAATTTATTATAATTTGCGGTTTTTTCTAATTTTTTTATGTAAAAAGACAATAACCTTTCAATGCTTTAATATAACGAGGCAATAAAATGTCCCCCGCTTCTATAAATCAAACCCAAATTGCATTCAAAGCATCATTAGCCTAAAAGGCAAAGACTTTGAACCATAAATTAATTGGCTCTAGTAGACCAACCTATTTTAGCAATTATTCAGCTTTTCATTTGATAAGTTTATATACCTACTAATTAACAACTGCAAAGTTGAGAAATTTAGTATATAACATGTATATTATGTAACCTAAGATGCAATTATTTCATATTATGTAAATAGAGTTGTGTTTATACCAACTATAAGAAAGGAGAAGTGCAATGAATGATATGAAAATTCCATATGGCTGCCCACATAAGGATATGAGTGAAATGGATATTGATAATTTAAGACAAAATAATGAGAAGCTATATAAGGATGCCTACGACAAGGGAAAAAACAATTGTCCCCAGATGGTATTAGCAATGGCATATGTTATAGATCAAAAATGGGAAACACCTTATGAAGTAAATGAAGGATTAAAAAGAGGAACTTTATTCCCAAATCTTGATAAGCCATTCTTGGGAGGAGGCAGAACTATATGAAGATGAGTGAGAGAGAAATGCTAATGTGGAAAATGCAGGCATATGATTTTGCTATGGATGAGGTTGGACTTTTTTTGGATACTCATCCAAATGACCAAATAGCATTGTCATACTTTAAACAATATCGTGATTTGAAAAAGCAGGCAGAAGCAGATTTTACAAAAAAGTATGGTCCAGTTACCATTGACAATTATAATTTTGATTTATCAACCTGGAAATGGATTGATAGCCCATGGCCTTGGGAAATTGAAAGTGAGGTTTAGTATATGTGGATTTATGAAAAAAAGCTACAGTATCCTGTAAAAATAAAAACTCCTAATGCCGCTCTTGCAAAGATAATTATAACTCAATATGGTGGGCTGAATTTCATATTTTTATGAATATATAAACTTAAACTTCGCACATAAAAATCTTGAGGATATAAATTTATCTATTAAAAATATATTAACCATATTTTTTGGCTAATAGGAATAGATTATAACGAGGAAAGAAGATGTCCCCCACTTCTATTAGTGGCGGGGACCACTTTGGTTATCAGCGGCGTTATAAAGAAATAAGTTTGTCTTTAACTTTAAATAATTTACTCAACTTTCCCAGTTAAAAATCCCAGGTGCTAAACTTATCAATGGAAAGTTGGGTTAGAAATAATTGAATGAATTAGTTGGCAAATCGAAGTTTTTTTTGCTGAAAAACCGACACGATGTCGGTTTTAGCAAACTATGAACCATGGATGGTGAATGTGGAAAGGCAGCTAAAATGCTGAGATAAGTCATTACTAATTTCTTGCAACTATTTCGGCAAAAACCATTAATAAGTTTGAACACCGATAGATTTTTTTCTTGGGAAAGTTGAGTAAATTATATTCTTAGATGTATTACAGAGCATTTTTTTTGAGCAAAAATGTGTACAAAAAGAAAATCTTAGACAAGTAAATTTATGTATTCTAGGAAATGAAAGTTTCTCTTTTTTCGTTCAATGGAGCGAATTTGGAAACAAGTCCAGTTTCATCAAAGGCTTTCATAATGACTATAGAATATTGGAATTTAAAAAATATAATATATGAAATAAATTTATTATAAATATCGACAAATGATGCAAAATAGGATATAATGGTGTAAAATGTAGTATACGGTGATAATATGATGTCTAAAATTGTAAAAAAAATAACTGATCAGATTGTTTTAAATGTTCCTGGTATGACTGAAGAAAAAGCTGAGCAAATTGAGTATGGATTATACACAGCGTTTTCTGATGTTTTAAAATTGTTCGCAGTTTTACTTGCTGCATTAATTCTGGGTAAATTAGAGTATGCTTTTGTTGCCGTTATTGTATTTGCAATAAATAAGTCTTATTTAGGTGGGATTCATGCCAAAACACAGATTGGATGTATAATCACTCATTTTATAATTATTTTTAGTTGTATTTATTTAGCAGAAGTAATAAAAATCGAATATTTTAATATTATTTTATTCATTGTAGCATTTGTTTTGGCAGCATTATATGCTCCTGCAGACTTGGTATCAAAACCTATAATAACTAAAAAGAGGAAGCAAGAATTAAGGATTAAGGGAGGCATTTCTCTATTGATTTGTTTTGTTACTACATTTTTTGTTCCAAATATTTACGCAAATATTATTTCTTTAATCACACTAATTTCAACTATTAATGTTACACCCATAATGTATAAAATAACAAAGAATAAGAGAGGTGGGATAGTATGAGGTTTAAAATTAAGCTGATGGTCTTGACTGCTCTATCGTTATTAGGGATGTTTGCCGCAACTGCATCTGCAAATGCATGTTGGTTCTGGGCTTTTTACCAGAGGGAATGTCCCAAATCTTTACTTAAGTAATACAAAAAAAAGAGGCTTTTAAGCCTCTTTTTTTATGCTCAGAACTTGAGAGAATATCATTTTTTCCTTATCAAAGGAGGTTGAGTGTATAATATTTTTATATGAACTAAGAATTTTATTTGCTATTAAAAGTCCATTTCCTCGGTCTGCTCCTTTTTTTGATTTTCTAATATTTGGGACATCAATACATTCATTAAAAATTTTAATAATGATATTTTTGTCAGTAGTCTCTATTTGCATTTCAATTTTTAATTTTCCGTTATTAAATACTTCTTCTAAAGCATTGTCTAAATAAATACCAATAACCTCGCATAAGTCTGAGATTTTCACATTTGGGATTGAATCAACTACATCAAAAACCTTTAAATCAAACTCTATACCTTGATTCTTTGCAGAACTAACTTTTGTAGAAATTATACCAAAAAGACCAGCGTTTTTAATATCATATATTGACATGCTTCCTATGTTTTCATTTATATTTAGCATTTCCTTAAGATATGATTCAGCTGCATCATACTTTTTCATTTGATGCATGGCATGTAAAACAGATAGATGATTTACCTGATCATGCTTTATTCGCTTTAAGTCTTGGAGTGTATTGGCTAGAGACTCATTATAGAATATTTGCTGATGCTGCTCTTCCTTTTGAATTTCATATTTATGGTATATACTGATATACCACACAGAGGATATAACGTAAATGAGAGAAGCAATAAATAAAACTAGAATTGTAACTATGTCAAATTCAACAATATAACCAACACCAAAATAAGATGCCGTTATAACAATTGTTAAAATTAATAAAAATCCAATAGGGGTGAGATTTTTGGTGTTTTTAAAAATTTTAACAAATGAAGACAATTTAACCAGAGCAAAAGTGATAGCATAAATTAATGTATTAATTATAAAGTATAAGAGAAGATCTTTCTCTACCAATTCATATGTTATATTTATTCCAAAAGGATAAACAAGAAAAGGGACTACAAAATTTGCAATTCCCATAAAAAGCACTATAATACAAAATGACAGTATAGATTTAATCCATTCCACACGTAAAAAGTATTTTATCATTATAATATTTAATATAAACAACAGTAAAGGTCTAATAAATTGCAAGTTATCTGGTATGTTAAGTACACTGACCCAAAGAGAAGAAAGCACTCCATTTATCACACCGTTTGAAATAGTAAATAATAATAAATAAATTGGTTTTAGTTTAATACTAAAATTTGTTTTTAGAAATAAGTAAGTCAGGTAAGCAGTAATAATTGCAAAGATTGTATTACCTAAAATTTGACCTATTAATAATGGCACTAAAGTTCCCTCCATGCCTAAATATAACTTAATATTTAGGTTCTATCTATATTGTAATATATTTATAACGAGGCAAGAAAATGTCTCCCACTTCTACAAGTGGCGGGTACCGCTTTGGTTTTCATGCGGTAAGAATATTTCCTGAAACGCTTAAACGTCGCAGATGTAATGAAACTTTTCTACAATCAGAAAATTTCATTTTGAATTTAGGCGTTATAAGAACAAGTTTTCTGATATAAATTTAATATTATACCTATGACGTGTTTTGCTTTGAAGCTGTTATTATTCCGCCTTTATTATTATCTGTTAAATCCTTTAGCTTAAGCAATTGTACATATTTTTCAAGATCCTTCAAGCTTTCAGGACTAAGACTATCAATAGCTGTAATAAGAGAATACTGAATATGAGATATATTATTTTCTGTGCTTTTGCAATTAGTTCTTCCTAGTAAATAATCAGAACTTACATCATAAAAATCAGCAAGAGAATTAACAACGTGTGTATCTGGCTCCCTCTTACCCTGCTCATAGTAACCATAGGCACTAGTTGTAATATTTAACAAATTTGCTATGTCTTTTTGAAGTAAATTTCTTTCTTCTCTAAGTTCTCTTAATCTAATTGAAAGCTTATTCTTACTTTTTTGCATATAAATTCTCCTACATAGATTATTATACAACTATATGTCATTTCTAATATCGGAATACAACAAAAAATTGCAAAGTATGTGCGTATACAACAATATGTTGACTTCTTGTATTAGATAATAAGATATATAATAATCACTTAATTTTTACATAAATAGATTAGGGCTAATATGCATTTACTCCAAATTCCGTCATAAAATACTATCGGTATACAAATTATCAATGTTTTTTGCCAAAATAAGTGCAGAAATTAGTAATGTTATATCTCAGCGGATTAGCTGTTTCTTGACAAAAAACGTAGGTATGCTAAATCATTCAGTTTTATTCTTTTCATCGATAATTTGTGTACCATTTTCAACTTAGAAATTTGAGTTGTTACTTATCATTTTAAACTGTATATTGTGAGATATCAAATACTAATACTTGGATTGGATATTGGTGTAGGTGATTCTGATAATACTAGGATGCATATTTAAAGCTAATTCTAGTATTTAGTTAAATTTGTAATTAATTGTATTACTAAATTCAATTACTATTCAAAGCCTTCGGACTATAACGAGGCAAGAAAATGTCCCCCACTTCTATAAGTGGCGGGTACCGCTTTGGTTTTTAAGAGAAGTTTGAGTTAAATCAAATACGTAGTTGGTGCTTATATATGTATTAAAGGAACATACAGGCAAAAAAGATCATATAATATAGTGTTTGGGAAAAGCTCGAAAATATAGTTAGTACGAACATGGTGCGTTTTCGAGCCCAAAACTCTGTGACGCTGGGTTTCAACACTGATAGTTTCAGTATATTTTATGACCATATTAGGCGTGGGAGGTTAGCTTTAAAAGAATGTGGAGGTTAGTATGACTAAAAAAGATGTACTTGAAGAGGTTATTGAAATATTAATAAAAGAAGCTATGGAAAGTAATTCTTCATTGTTTAAGCAAAAGGAAAAAGTTAATAAATATAGGCTTAAAGCTTAAACTGTATGAAAAATAGCATGTGAAATATAATGAGGCAAGAAAATGTCCCCCACTTCTATAAGTGGTGGGTACCGCTTTGGTTTTTAGGCGGTGAGGATATCTCCCGCCTCGATGAAACGCCGCTGATGTGATGAAATTTTTCTACAATCGAAAAATTTCATTTTGAATCTAGGCGTTATAACTTAGATGTATACTTATAGTAAGGGGTGCTAGAGTTATGGAATATACTCCTCCAATTGTTATCGGAAATAGGCTTGAGAAATATACTGATTTTAGGGACACGATAGGTGAAACAGGCTTAAATATTGGAGGTTATATACGTATATCTACAGCCAAGGACAGTCAGAAAACCTCTATAGATAACCAGAAAAAGTATATTATCGAGTGGGCTCAAATAAATGGATATAACATTGTGGACTTCTATGTTGACATTAAAACTGGTGCTTATAGCTATATAAGAAATGAGATGATAAGGTTAAAAAATGATATTACTTTGGGAAAAATACAGGGTATTGTTTCTAAAGAAATATCAAGAACTTCCCGAGATATTATGGACATAATTGAGCTGAAAAGAAATCTTGCTGACAAGGGTGCTTTTTTTATATCAATAAAAGAAGGGTATGATAGTAGGACAGATGATGATGAGTTTCTTCTAATTATTCATGCAGGCTTAGCACAAAAGGAGAGAAAAGTTACCAGTTCAAGGGTAAAGATAACTCAGCTTATTAAGGCAAAAGAAGGGAAAACTAATGTGCCATGTCCTGCACTGGGGTATATGTTATCAGAGGATAAGCAGTATCTTGTAATTAATCCTGATACTGCTAATACATATAAGATAATAGTTGATAAGTTTCTACAGGGCTGGGGGAGACTTAAAATATGTAAATATCTAAATTCAAATGGAATAAAAACAAAAAACGGCGGCAAATGGTGTACAAATTCAATTGGAGCTATCTTGACCAACCCTGTCTATTTAGGTGTAACAATATATAATGCAACAATTAGGATGAGAGACAGTAGTGGAAAGGCTAAACGAATGGTTAGGCCGAGGGAGGATTGGATTGTAAAGGAAAATACGCATCCTGCTCTTATTACAAAAGATAAGTTTAAAAGAATTCAGCAGATTATTCAAATGAGAAAAGAATGCGATATCAAGGAATGGAGCTGTACAAAGAAGTATCTACTTTCGGGATTGTTATATTGTGCTTGCTGTGGCTGTAAGATATACGGAATAAAACTTCCTAAGCAATATGCAAAGAAAATAAATAAAAAAGACAGAAATGAGAAGGACTACTATTACTATTATTTTGATAAAAAGTCAGATGGTAAATGCGGCAGTAAGCTTTCCTACTATAAAATGGATGTAGTGGAAGAGCGGGTTATAGATGAAATAAAAAAACAAATCAAATCAAATAATCTGCTTGATGATTTGATTCGCAATAAACAATATATATATAACAATAAATTGGAAAGAAAAGAATGTGAAGGAGCAAGAGATAAGATAGTGGCTATCAGTGCAGCTATAATAAAACAGCAGATGGCATTTGAAGCTGATATAATAACTTTGGATGAATATAAGTGCAGGATGAACCAGCTTCGAGAACAAAAGCAGAATTATACTAAAAAACTTGAAACCCTTAATAATAAGCTGAACATAGATAATAAACTAAATTCCGCTGAAGCAAAATACACTATAATTAAAGAAAAAGTGAATGAACTAATAGACAATTTCAGTAATCTCAACTATGAAATTAAAGAAGAAATTGTAAAAAAAATTGTTAGAAAAATATATATTAATGATGACTATTCCATGGCATTTGAATTTACTTTTATTGATTGAAACCTAAACCTTTCCACATAGAAAGTCTATCGGTGCGAGTGACTTATCAATGGTTTGTTGCCAAAATAATGTTGCTAAATAACAAATGAAGTGACCATATGGTAATATAACCTAAAGGTTACTTCATTTTGTTATTAAAATTTAAACCCAAACTGCGTAAAAAGCATAATTCGTAAAAAAAACGAGAGCTTATCGGGCGAAGGCTTTAAACCGTAATTGACTCTAGTAAAAAAGCATCGCCCCCAAAATTAGATTATTATTTTTGATTTAAGCTGTTTGACTGGTTAATATAGTTTAATCTGCTGTTTAAGTAACTAAGGTGTTTTTCTAAATCATTACTCATTTCATTAAACATTCCCTTTGCAGACTGATCTTCAGTAGATAGAGCCATTACGTGATAAGATCCTTTAGCCGCTTCACATGCTGCAACTGCTTTT
>JAEWST010000119.1 GCA_023398105.1 Bacillota bacterium
GCTTTGCAGGAAAAACTATTCCTTACAAAAGAGACTCTAAATGAATTTATAGACTACTTTGTAAGCTGCTTACCCAATCATATCAAGGGAAAGCTAGTGTTTTTAAACTGCGAAAGTTGATTTATTAATTATTTCATTATCAACCTCAAAATTATGATTGTTTAAATATATGCTTGTCCTAGTGAAAAATCTTCTCTTGTTGCCATATTAATCATTAATAATTCTTTCATATATATCCTCAAAATTCAAAATTCAGTTAATATAGTAAATTTATTCTATTCTTGTATATAACGTAATATTTCTTTGAAAAAATAACACAATTGATAATACCAACAATAGCAATAACTGATAGCACAGTTATCCTTATATATTCAGGTGCATTAATATATTTTTGAAATGTTAAATTTAATCCAACAATACTATAAAACCAAATCAACCAATGAAATATAAAAGAACACGCACCGTAAGCCGTAAGAAATAATTTTCTTTTCAGCGACATATTATCCTTGATAAAATTTCTAAAATTTAATATACACTTATAAAATAAAACTATACCTTTATCATAGAGATTATCAATTCCCAAGATTGATTTTAAAATCCAATAGCCATCAAACTTGGCAAATGGAAATAAGTTGTATACTATTAATACAGTATTCAAAACGAAAAAATATATTAATGTCATACAATATATTTGATAATGGTATAATACTATGTAAATTAATAGTGCTATAGATGATATAATTGCATTAGAAGCTAAACCAACAATTGATACAATAAATGATTTTTTTCTGCTTCCAGTCATATAAATATTACTTACATCACAGTAAAAAGCTGGTAATAGGTAAAAAAGCTTTATCCCAACTCCCCCTGTCTTACCGCTATACTTATAGCAAGCAGTTGCATGGCACAATTCATGTATCATTATAGTAAAAAACATAAGTATGTAAATACCAATTATTTCTTTTACACCTATTTGAACATTACTAATAATTAATAAAATAGCATTTGACTCAAATATAAAGGCATATAGAGTAATTGCCATCGAAAGTATTAACAAAGCAAAACCTATTGGCGATATTAACACTTTAAATCTTTCCATGATACCACTGAATCTTTTATTAGTATCAAGAGTAACTAATATAATATTAGATGCATCTATTTTTTTCTTCTTATTTACATTTTGTAAATTAAAATAACCCCATTCTTCAAATTTACTGTACAATAATTCCTGTTGTTCAGTACTTAGTTGTTCGGTAGACTTATTGTCATCCCACTTTTCCAGACCCTTTAACTGTAATAAGTAGTTTATCTCCCTTTCTCCTAATTTAACATACCTGTTAGTAATAGTATTATTTACAATATATGTGTCTTCACTATTATTTACTATCTCTAAATGGTCAACTATTTTCTTAATCATATATTTTCTTTTAATATTTCTCCTATATTATTCATGCCTTTAATTACAGGTTGTAAATAATCATCTACAATTTAAATACTATTATGTAAATATTAAAGCACCAATACAAATTACTGTGCCTGTTGCAATGAAGCCATCACAAACTCCATTAACAAAATCGCTGAACATTTCTTCCTGAACTTCTAATTCTTCAAATCTGAGTTCTAACTTGTTGTCCATTATACACGCCTCCTTCTCAATAAGGTTTTTACTAACTCAATCACCTTAATTAGCAATTATGTGAAATTAATATAATCAAGTAAAAGCACCAATAAATCCAGCTATAGTACCAACTACTCCTATAACACGAAATACATCTCCAAGCTGCTCATCAGTAATCATTTCTTCAACTGCTTCGAGTTCTTCAAATTTTAATTCAAATTTCTCCATATCTTTCCCCTCCCTTTATTTTTTTGCTTATGATTAGTTTACAACCTGTAATTAAAAGTATGATTAAAAATGTCACAAAAAGTTATCGGTACTCAAACTCATCAATGGCTTGCTACCAAAATACTGATTCATTAGTAAATAGTTCTCTCAGCATTTTAAGCCGTCCGACAAATTCACCATCAATGGTTCATAAAATTTGACGACAAAAAAACTTAGAACTTGCTGAACACATACTGTTATTTACTCAACTTTCCATTGATAAGTTTGACACTTATTCTTAGATACACTCAAAAAATAGTAGTATGTTTTGTAATTACTTCTTTATTGCTCTTATTGTGTAAACTATCATTAGAAGAGTAGCTGCAATAATACCGATAGTCTGTATAATAATTGCATCCTTCTGTCCTGTTTTCAAACTTCCTTTTAATACAAAAATTAATGAAATTAGAGTTACAGCACTAACTATCGGCAAAAAATATTTACCAAACTTCATATATGTCACTCCTTTATAATAAATTTATAAATCAATAATATATAAAATCAAAGGCTAAAGAAATAATTCCCTTAAAGCCATTTGATCAATATTGTTCTCAGCTTGTTTAGTCTTATATTTCTTTATAAAATCAACAAATATCAAATATTCTCTTTCTTCTTCTTTCTTATACCCTTCTTCAGAATTTTGAATACTGCACAAATTTACTGAAGGGTATTGCTTAACAAGTATTTTATTGGGATCAGCAAACAAGTCATGGATCTCTTTACATATTTCTTCATCAAACATTTTTTTTATGTACTCTATCACTATAGTGTGATCTTTTAAAACTGCCATTGCTGATAAATAATAATATATAGCAGTATATTTGTGATTAATCTTTTTTTGACGCTTTTCAGTAATATTTATTATTAATCTAATTGCTTTTGATGCTTCAATATAATTACCCATCAAAAAGTAGCACATTGATAAAAAATAAATATGATCGAGAGCTACTTCCTTTGCAGGGTAATTGAATGTAGATAATCTACCAGTTAAATCTCGCATAGAATTCTCTAATAGAGAAGTTTTGTAATAGTTGATTACACTAATTACATACTTGCAATTGTTCTTATCAATATATTCTGGTCTATTAAGAAGTTTCTGTACGTGAAATCTTGTATTCTCAGCCTCAAAGGTCCTATCATCTGCATTGTTCATCTCAGATAAGCCTGGTACAAGGATATGATAAGACGGAAAACCTAAATATGAAACATCATGAATTAATATATCGTATCCATCATCTTTAAATATATTTATCATAGCTTTAAGAATATCTTTGTTACTGAGCATTGATACATCTTTTGGTTCAACAAACTTATACTCACTGTCTGGAGCAAGAAGCTCATATGGATAATTGGCATCAGAAGTTTTAAACCCGTTTACCAAATTTATCATGTTACTAACATTTTCATTGTTAAAATCTAAAACTGTTTTCTTTGCAAAATTCTCTATACTTGTGCCTTGAGTTGCTTCAGTAAATAGGCGTTCAATAGCTATAGCATAATCAGGATGGCTTCCTGCTTTAATACCAAATCTCCCAGTATTTTTTTCAACTACTACAAGAGCTACAGCCTGATATTTTCCACCCAAAGAACAATCTTTTATCAATACAGTATAGTCTTTAAGTCGCTTTGTAGCTTCATACATTTTATAAATCTCAGGGTATTTTTCTAGAAAACTCTCTGGTATGTCAGGTAGTTTTACTCTCTCCATCACTATTTTCTTAAGCACAATCCTCTCAATAATCTCAGACAATCCCTGTACCAGTGCTTCATGTGGAGTATTGCCTGCACACATACCATTACTGCCATAATGTGAATTGAGACAAAAATACGGCAAGTAGGTTACCTTCTCTTGATTTAAACTGTAAAATGGAATGCAAAGGTAACTATCTTTCTTCTGAAACACATTGAAATCCATTTTCTGAACATTTGTGAAAGCCGCAACAGAATTCTTCAAATCACTAACTGTTAGATTTCTATTCTTCAAATACATCTGAATAAATGCATTATCTTCCTGTATGAGTTGTTCTGCACTTAGAAATTTTTCATCAGGAAAAAACTGAAACTCAAAGTTGTTATTCATAATAACTGTACTCATTAAAGCATTTCCAGTAAATTTTAAATTCTGATATCTTTCTAAAAATTCTGCATATGCACTTGCTCTAGCATAATCCTCGTTCATACCTTTACCGTTGCTTCCAATGCCAGAACCTTTAATATTAAGTCTTAAGGAATAAGTACCGATATTGCTTTTTTTTGCCCATTCCTCAACAACCTCAACCTGCATATCCTTTAATATGTCAGCTAATTTATTTACTGTCTCTTTAGGAGATACATCTTTATATTTTTGTTTCTGAATATCTGATGCTATTGTAACCATAAATATTTTCTTCCCTTCACTTGTGCTCATATATTAATGTATAAAAAAATATCTTTGTACCTTTATCTCATCATATAGAATAAATTCACAAGTCCACATTGTTAGAACAATCTGATTTAGAAAATGTATCTTATTCGTCTATATAACAAAATATAAACAGAATGTATCAATTTTAGTTCAAAGCCTAGAGTATAAAAATATAAAGTCTGCTTGAAACATGACTTTTTTCAACAAGTCTGTATATAGGAATTTGTTTATGAATTTCACTCTAGCATTTTTTCTCTTTTATGAGCATTAAATAAAGCTATGCTGAAAAACACAAATTCCAATATTTAAAACTTTTTTATTCTCTTTAAAAATCTTTTTAAGTAATAATTTTTGTTTTACTTTTTAAACAATTTCTTATAAACTGAGCCTTCTTTTTCCCTCATAGCTCTTAATTGTTTACTAAAAACAACTAAAAATAAAACAAGAATTACTGCAACTACACCAAATGCTGTAAGCATTCCTGCTAACATAATAAATCCCTCCTATATTAATTATTGAATTTAACAAACTGCAATGTTTTTATTAAAAATTCTTTTGCCAACCACATACGCAATAACTATAAATATCACATCTGACAATAACATAGTTATCTGCATCCATAAGGATAAATCACCATTAATACATGCCCCAATAGCTGTAATCAATGAAAATAGAGGTATGTAATTTAATGGTAAAAAAAACCCTGTATATATGCTATTAGTAAAAAGAAAATATGTGTTTGATATAAATACTGGTAATAATACAATTATCATACATGGTCCTGTATCTTCACTTCTCTTAACTATACTTGTTATCGCAACAGCAAGTATCACAAAAATAACAGAGATTAGTATGGTATGTATCGAAACAAATATCAAAACAGGTAATGTCAAAAAATCCATATTTATTGATATACTATTGTTCTTTATAAAAAAGGCGGCAATCATAGGTGAAAAAATAATACTAAACGAAACCAATAATACCTCAAAGCTAGAAATAACATGAGCTGTATATAGCTGCGACCTAGTTATAGAGGTTAATATAATTTCTGTTACTTTATTTCCCTTTTCAAAACCAATCTGAGCACCTACCCTAGTAATCAGCAAAACCATATAAAGCAGTACTATAAGACCTAACGCAATTAAAAAATAAAATTTACTACTACTATTGTTGTCGTTACTAATTTTGTAATTAAATAATGCATACGATATTCCTGGCCAAAAACTAACTATAGCTGATAAAAGAAAAACTATAGCAATTGTTAATCTTACTCCTACAGAATTTATTAAAGCAAAAAAATTAATTCGTATTGAGTTTTTAAATCTTTGATTTAGTTTCACCTGTATCACCTGCATACTTCCCTAAAAATTTCTTGCAAAGACAACTTTCTTACATAGAATTTTTCACAATATTTATCATCTAAGCTTTCAAATATCTCTCGTGCAATATTTTCATTTTTTATCCTTATATAGTACTCTTGCTGCATTTCTTTTACGTTAGTAGCCTGTACTATATTTTCTATTGCTTTTAAATTCAAACTTTTATTTTTAATTTCCAAAACCATTTCAAAATGATCTTGAATTTCTTGCAATGTTCCTTTTTCACGAAGCTCTCCATGATTTAAAAAAATAAAACTATTGCATTTATTCAAGTTGTCATTTAAATCATGGGTCGAAAACAAAATTGTACATCCATTATCTCTTAGGTTTGTAATTACATCCCAAAACAAATCTATAGTAATTAAATCTAAACCACTAAATGGCTCATCAAGAATTAAAATCTCAGGTTCACTGGCAATAGCAACAATCAACTGTAGCTTCTGCTGGTTTCCTTTAGAAAGATCACTTATTTTATTATATCTGTAATTGTATAGCTGAAACTCTTTTAACCATTTAATAACATTGTTTTCTGCTTGCTTTTTGTTTAGCCCTTTATATAGTAACAAATCGACAATATGTTCAAGAACATACATCCTTGTATCTAAGCCTCTAACCTCAGGCAGATAACTAACCCTGTCAGCAAACTCAATACTGCTTTTATGCGAAAACACTTTACTTTCGCCAGAATAATCAGTAATCAATCCACAAATAATCTTAAATAAAGTACTCTTTCCAGCTCCGTTACGTCCTATAACACCAACAATCTCACCTTTGTTTATTTTTAAATTGATGTTATTCAAAGCTACTGTACCATTGTTATAAGTTTTCTTAAGATTTTGAACCTCTATCATATCTTACTTCCTCTACGCAAAATAAGGTTTTTCAAATCAAAAAGCAAAGTTTGTACCATACATATTAAAATAATTAATACACTCATAAAAGACATTATAAGTGAAATTGATGCTAGTACTGACATATTACCAAAAACTGCCTCATATACATCTGAAGACATTGAAATTAAGTTTAATATAGCTATATAAATAAAATTAGTAACTCCATATATAAGAGCCTCATTTTTTTTAGGATATATAATTACAGTTCCTACAATAGCAAATACTACTGCAACAACTCGTGCAACAGCTATATTGTTCACTATACACATTCCAAAGTAAAATATTAAAAGTATTACTACAAAATTTATCAAGCTATTCCACTGATAATCTTTTATATTCAATTTTTTTTTAGCATTCTTGGTAGTAATTATAGCAGAGTCACTTTTAGCTACTTCCTCAAGAACAATTTTATCTACATACTGTAGCTTCCCTTTACCAGTTAGAACTTTAAAAACTTCTTCTGAAAGCATTCCAGACATCTTGTACATAACGAAGCCCAAAGAAGGTGCAATTCCAGAAACTCTGTCTATAGTGCTATCCATGTGGAACAATTCCGAAAATCCAGCTGATTCATTTGGAATATAAGTAGGACCAACAGCTTGTGCAGAGCCAATCATAATAGCAGCCACATACTTTTTGTTGTTCTCCTTACATACCTTATCTAACCATTCACAAAAATACAGCGGAGTATCTAAAGCTTTAACAATACAATCTACAGGGTATTCCTTTATTAATTTGTCTAATTCCTCTTCAGAAGATATTTTCTGATTTAGCGCTTCTATCTTGATAATTGGATTTATTTTTTGAAGCTTCTCTTTTAAAACCTCAACTTTAAATCTACCTAAATCATTCATATCATATAAAATTTGGCGATTAAGATTACTTTTCTCAACAACATCAAAATCTAAAATAATAATTCTGCCAACACCTAATGAGGTAAGATTCCATGCAACATGACTTCCAATCCCTCCACAGCCAAGAATTAAAACTGACTTTTGGGAAAGAATACCCTGCACATTCCCCATATTATTGTGCCAGTAATATGACATAGATCTTGAATAAATATTTTTATTATCTATGAGAACCTTAATCAATATTTTATTATCTATCCAATACTTCACAATTTCATCACTAAATATTTCTTCTAATAAACTTTGTTCAAAACCTTCACCAACAAGCATTTTTTGAAAAACTGATTCTTGATGCTCATCGAATTTAAATACTCGCCTATTTTGCGGATTCTTTGAATTAATTTCTCCGAATTCATATCCGTCTTTGCCCTTTAAAACAGACAAAAATAAATTTAAGTAATACTTCATATAGCAACTCCTATACAATATAGCTAATTAATCCCCATACTGTCGATAAAATCAAAATAGGAACATAAAATATACACAATACACCAAATATAAAATAAAAAACCTTGTTCTCCCTTTCTTCTAAATTATATTGATATCTAATGTTAGTTTTTTTCTTTTTACTTCTTATAGCCCCTATAAAATGTAATAAAACATTTCTTACATGTAATATAGCTTTTTCTCTAAGATTGGATTCCTCAATCAACTCTTGAAATATAAAATAGCCGTCCAATTTGAAGAATACCATTAGATTAGCAACTACTAAAGCCAAATTCAATATTGCTATTCTCTCAAAAAACAACGAAACATTTCCTTGTGTTGCACTAGTTATCAAAAATGCTACACCTGATAAAAAAAAGTTAGAAAAAAGTCCTGCCCATAAACATATTATGCGTTGTGACTTACTCTTTAGCAATCTGATAAAGCTCAAATTTGTATAAACAAGAGGCAAAAAATAGTAAATTTTTACACCAATTTCTGGAACATTAACATTTAATTTCCTTGCAACAACTGCATGAGATAATTCATGTATAGCAGCAATAATAATAAAACTAAGTAAATTAGTTATAATTTGAAACCACGGTGGATAATTTTCATTAATTATATGAAATTCTCCGATTTTACTCATAAAAACAAAAAATCCTATTACAAATATAATTAATGATAAGTATACCAATATAAAGTAAAGAAGTTTAGTTATAATCCCATCTGATTTGAATAAAACATTTCCATTGCATAAGCTAAAGCTATGATTAAAAAATCTTCTCTTCTCTTTTATATTGACATCATTTATTAAGCCCATACTTTCGTATTGTCGTAGCAAGCTACTAATCTGTTCTACAGAAAACTTCTTACTAATTCGACTCAAATCCTCTACTGACCTTGTACCATCAGCATTAATTAACACACTATACTCATTTTCACCAAGCAAATAACTCTTTTTTGTCTTCTTGTTAAAAATATTTATATTAGAATCAATAATATTTATGTCTAAAGAAGAACTTATATATGGATATCTCTCTGCCACAGCATTTCCTTTCATTTAAATGTAAAATACAAAACATTTAGATAAACTTATTATATTATTACTGATAGGGTAAAATCAATAATAATTTACTTATATTTACTTAACAAGCAGCAACAGCTATAAGTGCTGCAACTTCAATTGCAAGAACGCCTCCTACAATTGCACCTGCTTGATAATCTGTTAATGGAGCCTCAATAGTTTCAAGCTCCATAATTGAAAATTTTTCAACATCAAATATATTTTCCATTATGTATCATCTCCTTTTCGAATAATTTTTTTCTTACTATTTTTATTTATCTAAGTTGACTTAACCAAAGTTTATCTAAATGTTTTTGTATACTTCCATTCTGAAAACGTGTTACAATATGTATTATATGTATTATAAGTACAATTATTGCCACATTATAACATAAAACCAATTAATTCAATTAATATTAACATTTTGTATTATTTTTGTCAATAAAACTCCGGATCTTTGACAGTTGAATAACAAAAAAATCTCTAGAAGCCTTGATATAGGCTTATTTTTTTGTCAAATTTATTATTTTACTATATCGCACTTTATCGCACTGTGTTATAATATAAGGGTGAGGTG
>JAEWST010000127.1 GCA_023398105.1 Bacillota bacterium
CAAAGCAGGCGTGTTTATCACGACCTGCTTTGTTGCAGTTCTGTTACAAATTCTTTACACTTAAAAAGGGCTTGTTGACTGAAAAAAATACGGGTGATATAATAACTTATGAATCAAGATAGGTAAATTTAGCCAAAGTCGTGCCAGAGATACTGAATCTTGAAAATTTGGTTTTATGAGTTGGGCTATATACGTGGGATGAGGCGTAGCCAACTCTAGATTTACATAGCCCACCCGATACAAAATACACAAGGAGGATTTGAGAACATGAGAAATCTCAGAAAATTAACCGCAGCTGTTTTAGCAGTAGCATTAGTGCTTACTTCAATGACTGCTGTATTCGCAGCTGACGCAGCTACATTAGCAAACGCTGACAAGGCTGTAACATTGAAAGATCTTGGTCTCTATTCAGGTCAAGACGCAAATGATCCTAAAGTAGGACTAGAAAATGCATTAACTACACAGGATTCATTAATATTTTTAGCGAAGTTATTCGGATACTTTGAAACTGCTAGTGCTTTAACAGATGACAAAGTAGCAGAAGAATTAGCTAAATTTGATGATGCTGCAAGCATTTCAAATTATGCAAAGAAAGTAGTTGCATATTCAGCATCTAAAGAAATTATAAAAGGTATTGAAGATGGTGACAAATTATCTGTAGGTGCTAATGATACTGTTACAGCTGCAAGATTTGCTACATTCATGCTAAAACAAATGGGTTATGAACTTGCAGATTATAAGCTTGCTGTTGCTAAGCTTGCAGAAACTAAAGGAAGCAAGGTTGATGCAACTGTAACTGGTGACTTAACTAGAGATGCTGCAGTAGGCATTATGTATGCTGCTCTTACTGCTGAAAAAGCTAGTGGAAAAACAGTTATCGTTGATATCGTTGGTGACAATGCTGATTTAAAAGCAAAAGCTGAAAAGTTAGGTTTGATAGCAGCTGAAGTAGTAACTACTGATGTAGTTGTTGAATCAGTTAAGGCTATAAACACTAAGCAATTAGAAGTAGTATTCAATCAGGAAATGGATAAAGATTCAGTTCAAACTGAGAGTTTCTACGAAGTACAGGACAAAGGTTCAACAAAGATTGAATTAGGTGACGATAGTGCTTCATTAGGTGATGATGGAAAAACTGTTACTATTACCTTGAATAAAGTTATTACTGACAAGTTAACAAACTCAAGTGAAGCAAAAGTGACAGTTAAAAAAGATATTAAATCTAAGAGTGGTGTTAAATTAGCTAAAAATGCTACATTTGAAAAAGTTGAAGTACAGGATGGATTGCTTCCTACAGTAACAGGCGTTGAATTTACTGGCGAGCGTACCATAAAAGTTACATTCTCAGAACCTGTATATAGCACTTTAGCAAATAATCATGATAATATTAATGCCTTAAATTTTAAAATTATAAGTGGAACATTTGAATATGTTGTTCAGAGTACTGAGTTAAAAGGTAATGTTATTAACTTGACAATTGGAACTAACTTAATTGAAGGACCAGTAGTTGTTACTGTAAACAATGAGGGTTCAGAAAAGGATTATGCAGTTAGAGATTATGCTGGATATCCAGCATTCAAGGCAAGTTCAACATATAACTATGTTAAGGATATTTCAGTACCAGTTGTAACAGTTAAAGAAGCTAAAACTAGCTATGTAACACTTGCATTCTCAAAACCAGTTAAAGGTACTAATGTAAAGTTATATCACTCAGTTAAGAATTCTATATATGTTGCAACATTAGATACTAACAGCAAATATGAAAGTGAACTAAAATTCGTATTTGACGATGGAAAAGCAGAGGGTTCAGCTGTTGATCATCCATTGCCTCAAGGAAATGTTAAGCTTTTCTTGGTAAATGATACTGCTAGTGATTCAAATAAATTGATAGATGGATTCTCAGTTAAAGTTCCAGATCAAACGCTAACAACAGAGATAGTGATTGATGAAACTGCACCTACATTTACTGGTGGAGATTTCTACAAGAACACAAAAATATTCTTGACTTTTGATGAAGAACTTGATGGATCAAAAGCAGAAGACGAAGAAAACTATACAATTAAAAAGGCATCAGGTACTGATGAGTTAGATTTTGTAGCATATTGGGAGCAAACTCCAGATAATGCAGAAAAGAAAGAAAAAACCGTTATATTAATGCCTTCAGATAATTTAGACGATAATACTGAGTACTTAGTAACTATTAAGAAGGCTGAAGATAAAGTTGGAAATGTAACAACTAAGGAAAATACTTACACATTTACTACTGGTGATAATACATCTCCTAAGGTAAAGGACTCTGTATATGCTGATGAGAAGGATGATACAGCTCAAAATCAATGCTATGCAGTAAACGGAGAGGGTAAAATTTATATCACATTTACTGAAGCTATGAATGAGTCTCAGATGCTTGATAAAGACAACTACATGGTTATGGCTAAGTATGTTGACACTACATCTGGTGCTGCTATTGATTTTGAAGCATTAGGTGAAGACGATAAAGTTGTTAAGGTATCTGATAGAAAGATTTGTATTGCTTTAGATAAGGACATTGCTAGTGAGTATCTACCAAGTGTAAAAATCGCTCCAATCATGGACTTAGCTGGAAAGAGATTGTATGATAAAGTTGATTCAAAGACTGTTTTAGGAATTAAAGGTGAAGAAGTTTTAGTTTCAAGTGCTAAGTTAATTGCTAAAAACAAGGTTAAGGTTACATTTAATACACAAATAAAAGCATTCAATAATCGTGATATCTTATTCACTTTAGATGGTGCTACTCAGACTGAAGTTAGTACATCATCTTATGAATCACAAGTAGTTAATGATGATGGTAATACAGAAGTAGTATTAGTTCTTAATAAAGACTTAGTAACTGATGTTACTTATACTGATGCTAATAAGGTGAATGGTACTATAGGTGCTGTAACTGCTGCAACAACATCTTCAGAGTCAGTTTCAGGTACTAAGCTCGCAGTAGGAAAAACAGTAGTTATTGAAGATAAAACTGCTCCAGAGGTTGTAAAATTCAACCATGACAGTGATACTTCAACAGATGAAGTAGCAAGCGTTATAACATCAATGACTGGTAATAAGCAACAAAAAGATAATGAAGGCTTCATCTTTATCGAATGTTCTGAAGAAATCGATTTTGCTTCACTTTCAGTACTTTCATTTACTGTTAAAGGATATAGTGTAATTGGTATAGGTGTAGTTGGTGATAATAATAATGTAGTAGTATTGGAAGTTAAAGCTGATGATACTGTAACTACATACCCAACTGTAACTCAGGTATACAATATCACAGATATAAAAGGTAATGTACTTGCTTCAGGTTCTACTTGGACAACAAGAGCTCCTTTACAAAAATAGTTAGATACTAACTTTAAAAGGCTGAGACTTATGTCTCAGCCTTTTTATATATATTACTCAAACTTTATAGTTGAGTATACTGCCTAAAGCCTTTTAATATAACGAGGCAAGAAAATGTCCCCCACTTCTATAAGTGGCGGGTACCGCTTTGGTTTTCAGGCAGTGAGAATATCTCCCGCCTCGCTTACACATCGCTGATGTAATGAAATATTTCTACAATTGATAAATTTCATTTTGAATCTAGGCGTTCTAAAGCGTTCAAGCAATTAGTGTAGTCATTAAAGCAATATTTTTATCAAAAATAAGTAGCATTTTAATCACTAAAATAACACATTTTCAATGAAATATAAAAGTAATATTATAAATAACAATACTCTATTTAGCGGAAAACTGCTAATACCAGTAATTATAAGTACTTTTTAACGTGTGAAGTTTAAGTATATAATTTTAAAAAATTATGGTATTATTAAAACAAATGATAAAAACTTACGTATATAATTAGAGGAGGGTTCAATAATGTACATAAGAAAAATAGCGGCAATAATAGTTTCAGTTGGGATTATATTATCAAGTACAACTGCAATATTTTCTCAGGATACTTCTGATTTACAGCTGACAGCAGATAAGCTGAATAAGATAGGTGTAATTGCAGGAGACGGAAAAGGCAATTATAATCTTGATGGTAGCTTGAAAAGAACTGAAGCATCAACCTTTATAACTAAGCTGATGGGTAAGGATACATATGTTAAAGAAAATAAAGATAGTTTATCAAAGACTGTGTTTAGTGATGTTAAGAAAACAGACTGGTTTGCACCATATGTTGGTTTCTGCTACATAAATGATATCATTGATGGATATGACGGAAAGTTTGGAGCAAAGGATAACCTTACAGAACAGGCATTTCTTGTAATGATTCTAAAGCTATTGAAATACACAGGAGCAGAGGATATTAAATGGAATGACAATGTTTTTATGACCGCTTACGAGGTGGGGCTTGTAACTGAACAATCATATTTAACTAAAAAGAGGGATGATGGTTCAGTATATACCAGAGGACAGGCAACTACCGTAATGTATAGAGCATTAAATATAAAATTAAAAGAGCAAAAAATGACACTTTTGCAATCATTAATTGATAGCGGAGCAATTAAAAGAGATGTTGCACTAGCATCGGGTATACTTGTAGATACAGTTGAAACAAAGATTCAAGAAATTTCACCAGTAAATGGTAGAAAAATAATAGTTAAGTTTAATGAAACAATTAATACTATTGATGCAAACAATATTAAGATATATGAGGATAATAATGTAAATAATAATTTAGAAGTATCTATTGTTTCACAATCAGGTACTCAGCTTGAAATAGAAACTAATACTCAACTACCTGATAAAGTATATAAAGTGGAAATTGTAAACGCTGAAGATCTTGAGGGAAATATTTCAGGTACATTAACAGGAACATTTATTGGATATACTGTAGTTGCTGTTGAGTCTGATTTATTTAAAATAAGCAAGGTCGAACAAATAGGAAAGAATGAGATTTATGTACATTTTACACAGCCAATAAACGAAAACGCAGAGGTTGCTCCATATTATGAGATATATCAGAATGGTGAGCTTTATATAAATGGCGATTTACTTACTATAAGCTTCGCTGGTGAAAAAAATGTAGCATCTATTATATTGAAGGGCAAAAGCTTTTCGGCAAATCAGGAATATACACTCAAAATATCAGGACAACTAGTAGGCGCTTATGGAACATATTTAGGTGATGGAGAAGGAGACAGTTTTTCATTTATTGGAAAGGATATGTTGGCTTCTTCGCTTACATTAGAGAAAATTACGGCAATCACTGGAAAGAGTATACAACTTGATTTTAATAGGCAAATACATCCATTAAGAGCTGAGCAGGTATATAGCTATAGTGTTACAAATATCAAGAATAATCCTATAGAGGTTGAAAAGGCTGAATTAATTAGTGATAATATAACAAACAGCAAGAGTGTTGTATTAACTTTAAAAACTGCATTTGATGTTAACGCTACTTATAATATTATGATTAATTGTATCCAGGACTCAACTAAGCAATTCTCAATTGAAGAAAAGTCATATACTTTTAGCGGCTATTACACTATGCCTGAAAATCTATCTATTGAATCAGTTAAAGTAGTTGATTCTGGCTCTGTAAGTGTAACCTTTAATAAAGCATTAGATTATGACTCTGGATTAAGTGTATTTAACTACCAAGTTAAGAATATGGCAAGTGATAGAATAGCTATTCCAGGAAAAGTCAAATTTATCAGTGCGGATCAAACCAGTGTACAGTTATTTTTAAGAGAGAATGATTACTTGGTGGACAATACTCCTTTTGATATTGAGGTATTTGGTAGCATGAAGGATTATACAGGAAATAGTATTAAAAGTTCAATTAGTCGAGCAGTATTTGTTGATGAGTCAGTTAACAATTATATAAAAATAACTGAGGCAAAAATAGTTGGAAAGGATACTGTTAAGGTTACTTTCAATAAGGAAATTTCTAATGAGCTGGCAAATCTAAAGCCTCAAAATTATAGCATAGAGTATATAGAGCAAGGCAAGTTCTATAAAAAGATGCCTATTGCTATTACATATTTTGATGATAAGACTTTAGTTTTTCGATTTGATAATATGGATCAAAGTATTGGATATATATTCTCTTATGGAGTAATAAGGGACTATGCAGGTAACATAATAGTAGGTAGTGACAAGGATAAAGTGGAAATAATAAAAGGGCAATAATGTAGTAAATATATAAATTACTATTGATGCTATAATAAAAATAGAGCCGTCAATTGAATTAGTGACTAGATAATTAGTTTCTATAATAAGCATAAAATGAAATGGAAGGGGCTGCTGTAAAATACATTTTTAACAATTATATCTTGTACATGTTTTTTTAAACTATAGGTATATAATGTAGTTAAGAGTTGTTTTGCAATAGCCCCTTCTTAATAACTTAGCTTTCCTGTATATAGCATTTTAGTGCTATAATTGCACATATGGTAAGTGAAAAAAGTTACTAAATGCAATTACTGTTTAAAGGCTTCACTCTTAAAACGAATTTATTCTATTAACGCAGTTAGGGTTTAAATTTATTTTATGACTCTTAGGAGGCTAGCTCGGAAAACAACTTTGTACGAGCATAACGCTTTTTTGAGATATTTAGCCGATAGAAATTGACTATTTGAGCTAAATAGTCAATTTCTATCGGCTAAGAGTAAAAAATGCAATGGAAAAATTAAAATAAATATCAAAAACTAAATTGGTATTATGATTTGTAATAATGTTTATGACTAAAGGAGGAATGTTAGGTATATGCAAAAAAAGAAGCTTGCAGGACTGTTATTAATATTATCTGTAGTAGCAAATTTGTTTAACCCATTATTTGCAGAAGCAAAAGAAGTAAAAACAGAGCCAATTGTTCTATCGCTTGAAATGGCTCAGGAAAAGGCAGTTCAAAATGAAAATAGTATTATAAAGACTAATAGAACAATTAAAAATCTCATAGAAAGCAATGATTATACCTATGAAGAAGGCTCATCTGTTATTTCAGATACAGTTGAAAATATTAATGATTTGTATAACAGATTAAAAAATGGAAGCCCAATGGATATACAGCAGTACGCAAAGCTATGTATTTTATATACAATGTATGGAGACACTGAGTATTTTAATGGTAAAGAGGATTTAACAAAATACATGAATCCAAATAGATTTGCGAAATATTCTTTGTGGGCAAATGTAATGAAGCTTAGCCTTAGCAATCAAATAACAGAGGCTACCATTAAGTATCAGACTAGAGTTTTGTATGATAATATACTTTCTATAAAAGGTCAGCATGATGTTTTAATAAAGTCAGTTGAGCTTCAGGAAAAAATATATAATCAGCAAAAAAGTAGATACAATATAGGAGAATTATCTAAAGTTGCAATAGATACTGCTTATAAGCAGCTACAAATTAAGAAATTAGAAGTAAATAAATTGACTAGAACGATAGATAATCTTGAAATAGATTTAAAGAAATTGACAGGCTTGCCTATTGATAGCCAATTGGTATTAAGCGACTATAGTAAGAACAATATAGAGAAGTTTGAGGATTATGATACATACTTAAACAAAGCTTTAATAAATAGAAATGAAATACTATTAGCTAAGATAGATTATGGTGTAGGCAAGAATGCCTTATTTACAGCAAATGAAGCTTATTCCAATAATCCTTGGAGCCCAAATACAAAATTAAATAAAAGCTTAGCTGAACAAAAAATTAGTGAAGCAGAGCTTTCTATAAGCACCGCTAAGGAATCAGTTTTACAAAACATCAATAGTACATATATCGACGTTAAGTATAAAAAAGAAGAGATGGATATATGTAAAGAAAAACTAAGTTATGAGAATGAGCAGTTTAGAATTACATCAGAGAAGTATAAAAAGCAACTGATAAGTGAGACTGAAATGAAAAATAAAGAAATCGTTAAATTATCAGCATTATCAGCCTATAATGATGCAGTCAGAGCTTATAATTTATCTGTGACAAGCCTGCAGCAAGCATCTGGGCTAGGAATAGCTTCAATGCCTCAATAGTAAAGAGAATGAGAGTTATATTGATAAAGAGGCTGATATATAAATAAAAAAGCCTTGCTAAATAAAGGTAATGGTAATCAAAATTAATTGCTAGAACCTTTATTACAACCTAAAATGGGTATAGAGCTGGGAAAGACAAGGCTCTAGCCAATTGAACTTATGAGAGGAAGGGTTAATATATGAGAAAGAAACTTAAAACGAGATTGTCAATGTTATTAGCTATTTTAATGATATTTCAATATTCTTCTGTTTTTGCAGCAGAAACAAAAGTGACTAATGAATATGATTTGCAGACTGCTATTGATACAGCTATAACAAATAGCAACAGCTTAAAGCTATATGATGAAAAAATAAAAAATGCAATTGATATTTATTATCGCTACAATGAGTTAGCCGTTTCAGCTTCAGATGCTCCAGTTTTGACTGGTGAAGAAGTACAAAAAACAAATGATTTGTATTTTATCGAGAATAGAAAAATTCAAGTTTTTTATCCAGAACAGAAAAGAAATGATTTAAATAATTTGAAATACCAAAAGCAAAACAAAATAATAGATATAAAACTAAATGTAACAGAGAGCTACTTTACATTACTATCAATTGAGCAACAAATTGCCTATCAAAAAGCATTAATTAGCAGGTTAGAGGCAGATTTAAAAGTGAAGAAGAATGATGTAAAACTAGGAAGAAGTGTACAAAGTGCCGTTACTGAAATTGAGTTAGACATAAAGAAAGCAAATAATGCACTAGTCCAGCTAAATAGAGAAGAACAGAAAGCAAAGATGTCTCTTAATTCTCTATTAGGAAGGCAAATTACTGAAGAGCTACAAATTAAAGATATGGATGTACCTGAAACAAAGTATGACAATATTGATATTAAAGCTATAATTGAAGACAGACAGAAAAATAACAATAAAATTAAGGACATAAAACTTAAACTTGATTTAGCCAAACTTGAAGCGGAAATTGTAGAAGAAAATACAAACAGAGAGGATCCTGTTGAACTAGATTCTTTAGAAGATGAAAAGTTAAATCAAGAATATGCTCTAAAGGATGAGCTAATAAATATAGAAAAAAATATCTATCAGCAAAACAATACTATTTTAAATTTAAAGGATGAAATAGAAATTAAGAGTTTAAACAAGGAAATATCTGAAAAGAATCTAGAGATAGCACAGGAAAAATTAAGATTAGGATTAATGAGTAAATCAGCCTTAAATTCAGTAATTGATGTAGCAGAGCAGGCAGATAATGAATATTTAAAGGCAAAATTAAATTATTATCTAGAAGTACAGAGATTTAATGCTTACATAGAGAAGCAGTAGAAAAAAATTTTTATATAAGTAAGTGATTTAATAGAAACCAATGGAGATACACTAATCTCCATTGGTTTCTATTTACTTCAGATTAAGGATAAGCTATTTCTTTCTATTAGCAGAGAATCGCTTCTGTACAGGCTCAGTAGCGACTGCATTAGAGTATAATCTGTTGCATGCAATTCCTGTACCTAGTAGAATCCAGAATATTGGACTGACATTTATGTTGCTGTCATTAGCTATACCAGCTACAAGAAAGCCAATTACAGATAGTAAACAAGCAACTCCAGCCATATAATAAAAGCTGTCAGAATCTTTTGGATAAAAATAGATTCTGAAGGAACGTACAATGTACCAAATGACAAAAACTAAAAATGCTATTAATGAAACAACTCCTGTATTAATTGCTATCTGCAAATACATGTTGTGAGGCTTATCTACTAGTGTATTTGCAGACTTAAAGGTAATAAGTTTACCTTTGAAATCATTCTGAGGGAAATAGATTGCATAGGTATCGGGACCGTGCCCAAGTAAAAGAGTATCTTTTAATAGAGGGATAGATCTAGACCAAATATAACCTCTAGTCGAAGCAAATTTTTCATAACCTTTGAAGCCGAAAGCTTCAGCAGTTTCAATTTCAACTGGCTTACCAACACTATTTAAGAACTTGAAAGAGCCAGTATTATCAATAGTAACATAGTAGTTAGTGCCTGGTGCAATAATCTTAAAGATAGAACCATTAATATTAATACTTAAGCCTATATATTTAGTGCGATCAAAAATAAGTAGATTTTCATCACCAGTTCTTTTTCTGAAATTCACATCTTTACCGCTCTCATCCAAAAAGCTGAGTGTGCTATCTTGATTGTCAAATATAACATCCAAAGGAGTTCCATTCATATATATAGTCATCTTATTTTTATTAAGAGTCATATCAGTGATAGTTTTGTATTTGCCTTTAATTAAATCAGGCTTGTCTATCTTTTTAGGTAGAAAATTGTTTAATTCATTTGTAATTAAGCCAGAATAACTATAGTTTAGGAAAAAAAGCACACCTATACCGCAAATGACTATAGAAAGAACAGGTATCCAGTACTTTAGAATCTTTCTTCTTAATAAAACAACGAGGAAAAGCACTGAAACAAAAAAACCAATATATCCAGTGCTGGAACGAGAAAATATAAGGTTTGCTAATACAAAAGAAGATAAAACACCAGAAATTATTTTCGCATATTTATTCTTTACTAATAAAAGGATAACCACACATATCGGTAATACCATAGAACAAAAGCTGCCAACATAGTTTGGATTGAATAGTGTAAGGTATACATATTTTGTTGGAAAATTAAAACTTAAAGATTCAGCTAATTGTTCATATTTGCTTGGGAGCATAGCATGCTTCATAAAGCCTGTTTGGAGGATATCAAATCCAAAGAACTGGGAAAATCCTAAAATACATAAAAGAAACGTACATATACCAAGAGCACCAAATAAAAGTTTGATATCTTTTTCATACGTTATAAAGTATGCTGCTATGAAACATACTACGACATAACACGATATAACCCAAAAACCTTCAAATCTTTGGGTACTACCCATAAAAGCGAGATCATGGTGTTTAGAGAATGAAGAGGAAAGAAAAGCAAAGACATAATAAATTAATAATGGAATAAAGCAGTAACTTAACTTAATCTTAAGCTTCTTCACATATGCATAGCATAAAACAAATACAATGGAGATCACAGTGAAAACTATGAACCAAATGGCTTTATAATAGCTAAAAAAGTCATTTTCAGAAGTTATAGGATAGAATTCAGTTTCAATGCCCTTTAGGGGAACCGATGCCATAAATACAATCATGGGAATGATCAGCAAAATTAATGCTAAAGGAGTTATTTTAATAAAACTATCAGTAACATTAGCTTTTTTGTTATTTTTCAATTGAGTATCAACCACCTTTCGATATTTTACTTAGTTAGTTTAACATATATTAATAAGTAAATAAATATTAACAAAATATAAAATGGAAAGTAAAAGGATTAAAAGTATTATATATAAAATAATGGGATGCGTTGACAAAAATATAAGCCGTAGCGTATAATTTTACGTGTTCATTAATTAAACACATGAGAGTGAAAAAATGGATAGAGAATACATTGTTCTGAATGAAATAAATAAGAATCCAGAAGTTACTCAAAGAGAGCTATCAAATATGATACACTGTTCTGTGGGAAGCATAAATATTCTTCTTAACAAAATGGTAAATAAAGGGTTTATTGGTATAAAACGAATGCCTATGAATAGAATAATTTATATGCTAACTCCAATAGGGAATTTAGAAAAGTTGCATAAAACGAGTAACTATATAAAGAGTAACTACAATTATATAGTTGACACACAAGCAAAACTCCGAACAGAGCTAGAAAAATTAGTGGCTCAAAATGGAGAAATATATGTAATAATGGAAGAGGATGAAATAAGTGAGCTTGTTAGATTAGCTATAAAAGAGAATAATAATATAAAGTTCATTACGGATAAAGACGCTTTTGATAAGTCAATACTAGTTGTGGTTTTGAGTATTAATAATTATAATAAATATAAAGAAAAATATTATAATATAATAAATTTGTTAGATCTTATATAATTTTTATGCACTTAAAATAGTTTTGATGCAGTCAATTTGAGTTATCAATTCATTTGATATTGTTACTGTAGAATACAATAAAAGAGTTAATTAAAAGGAGTACTGACCAGTGACTAAGAAGATTTTTTTGGCATCTCCACATATGAGTGAAGAGGGCTACGAGATGGAATTTATAAAGGAAGCATTTGATTCAAACTGGATAGCACCGCTTGGCCCCAATGTTAATGAATTTGAAAATGAACTTGCGGCAAAGGTGGGTATAAAAGCAGCCACGGCAACAACGACTGGTACAGCTGCAATTCATCTTGCCTTAAAAGCAGTTGATATTAAGGAAGGGGACATAGTTATATGTCAGTCTTTAACATTTTCGGCTACAGCAAATCCAATTATTTATGAGAGAGCAGTTCCAGTTTTTATAGATAGTGATTATGCAACATGGAATATGGATGCTGATTTGCTTGAAAAGGCACTAAAAGAATATGGTAATCGAGTTAAAGCAGTGTTGGTGGTTCATTTATATGGTCTATCAGCAGATATGGATAAAATTGTAAAGCTATGTAAGGAATATAATGTTGCACTTATAGAAGATGCAGCTGAGTCGCTCGGTTCTTATTATAAAGGAAAACCCACAGGAACTTTTGGGGAGTTTGGTATATTTTCTTTTAACGGTAATAAGATTATAACTACTTCAGGTGGTGGAATGATAGTTTCTGATAACGAAGAGAAGATTGATAAGACTAGATTTTGGGCTACACAATCGCGTGACCAAGCAAGGCACTACCAACATAGCGAATTGGGGTTTAATTACCGAATGAGTAATGTGCTAGCAGGTATTGGTAGGGGACAGCTAAAAGTTTTAGATCAGAGAGTGGCTAAAAAGAAATATATCTATGATTATTACAAGAGAGAGTTAGGACTATTAGAAGGTGTAAAATTTATGCCGATTAATGAGTGGAATGAACCCAATTATTGGTTGAGCGTAATAACTCTAGATGGAGTAGTAAAACCAATTCAAGTAATAGAAGCTCTTGAAAAAGAAGGCATAGAGTCAAGACTTGTTTGGAAGCCTATGCACATGCAGCCCTTTTTTGCTGAGTATGCTTACATCGGTGGAGATGTATCTGAGAAGCTATTTAAAAATGGTTTATGCTTACCAAGTGATACGAAGATGACAGATGAGGACTTAGATAGAATATGCACAATAATTAGGGAGTTGTGGGAATAGATGAAGAGAAAGAAAGGGTTCTATGAAAGGTTTATAAAGAGACCGCAGGATTTTGTACTTTCTATAGTTGCACTCATACTACTGAGTCCAATACTTCTTCTTATTGCAATTTTAGTCAGAACAAAACTGGGTACGCCTATACTGTTTGCCCAATATAGACCAGGACAAAATGAGAAGATATTTAAGATGTATAAGTTTAGAACTATGACTGATGATATAGATGAGAGTGGAGAACTATTACCCGATTCAGTTAGACTTACCAAGTTTGGTAAGATCCTTCGTTCAACTAGTTTAGATGAACTCCCTGAACTTTGGAATATTGTTCGTGGCGATATGTCCATAGTAGGACCTAGACCATTATTAATTCAATATTTAGAACTTTATAATGAGCATCAAAAGAGAAGACATGAGGTTAAACCTGGTTTGTCAGGTTATGCTCAAATTAATGGCAGAAACGCTATAAGTTGGGAAGAGAAATTTGATCTTGATGTAAAATATGTGGAAAATGTGAGTTTTATAAAAGACTGGGGAATTATTTTAAAAACAATTAAGAAAGTATTTATAAAAGAAGGAATTAGTTCAGACACATCAGTTACGATGGAACCTTTTGGAGAAGCTATGAAAATGGGAAGTAAAAAATGAAGGACCTTGTAATAGAAAACATGTAATGATAAATGTAGCTACAGAATGTGTAAATATTGGTGTTGGGTCATTAATAATACAAGGCATCAATATCTATAATTGGTGGGATATGTGGTAGTCAAAGACTTACCTGCTAATTGTACAGCAGTAGGTGCTCCTGCTAGACCTATTAAGTTTCATGAGTTACAATAATAGATGGATATTTTTAGTGGTTTTAAGCAAACAATACAGTTGGTACATAATGTTAGAGTTCTAGATAATAATATATATATTACTATATTGAGGGTGGTTTATTTGAAGAAAAAAGTATGGTTATGGAATCATTATGCGACAGAAATGTATAGAAATCAAGGTGGTAGACATTACTGGTTTGCTCAAAATTTAATAGAAAATGGTTTTGATTCCACCATATTTTGTGCTAATACTTATCATAATAAATCTGAGTACATTGATACTGGAAACAAAAAGTATTCAATTGATAAATTAGATAATATTCCATTTGTTTTTGTTAAAACAACAACTGCATTAGGTAATGGATTAGATAGACTAAAAAACATGTGGTTGTTTTATTGCAATTTGTTTTCTGTTGCTAAAGAATATGCTAAAAAAAATGGGAAACCTGATGTAATTATTGCCTCTAGTGTTCATCCTCTTACTATGGTAGCTGGCATCAAAATAGCAAAGAGAATGAATATTCCTTGTATCTGTGAAGTACGTGACTTATGGCCAGAAGCTATTTTTTATTTTAATAAGGCTAAGGAAAATAGCTTATTGGGGAAAATTCTTATTTTAGGTGAGCATTGGATTTATAGAAAAGCAAATGCGTTAATATTTACTAAAGAAGGAGATTCTGATTATATCAAAGAACGGAAATGGGATGAAGGGCAGGGTGGAGATATCAACTTAAATAAAATCCATTACATAAATAATGGTGTTGATATTGAAGAATTTAATAAATCTATAAGAGAAAAGATTATTTATGATGAGGATTTAGAATCTGGAAAATTTAATGTTGTTTATGTAGGAGCAATAAGACCAGTAAATAATGTTGGAAATATACTTGATGTAGCTAATCTTCTAAGAGATGAGGAAAATATTCAGTTCTTAATATATGGGGATGGGAATCAGAAGGAAATTTTAGAAAAAAGAGTTGCTGATGAGGGGTTAACTAATGTTAAAATCAAGGGCTTTGTAAATAAAAGGTTTATACCATATATTCTAAGCAAATCATCAGTTAATATTTTAAACTATTCCCAAAGTAAATACAATTGGTCAAGGGGCAATAGTTCAAATAAACTTTTTGAATATATGGCTTCTGGTAAGCCCATTATTTCTACAGTAAAAATGGGATACTCAATTATTGATAAATATAGATGTGGAATATCTCTTGATAAGGACACTCCAAATGATTTAGCCAATGCCATTTTGAAAATATATAATATGCCAGATGACAAATACAATGAGATAAGTGAACATGCAAAAAATGGAGCTAAAGATTTTGATTTTAAAGTTTTAACTAAGAAACTAATTATAGTTATGGAGAATGTAATTTAATGATACGTATTATCAAGTCAATATTAACTGAATATGGCTTAATATGGGCTCTTAATCGTGGATTGTATTCTATGAAGTTAAGAATGATGACTAAAATTCCATATACCGAAAAACTGTTTGAAAAAAAGGTTTTGGTAAAGAGAATTGATATATTTAATTTTGATATAATTTCAATAAGAGATTTTTTGCTAAAATTAGATGATAAGAAAAAAGATGAAATAATATCAATAGCTGATAAAGCTATTAATGGTGTTATTACAGGATTCTCTTCTATAGAGCTTAATTATGGCAATCCAATAGATTGGCATTTCAATTCTTTAACTGGATTTAGGCGCAGATCTGATATTAAATGGTACTGTATACCAGATTTTGATTCAAAAGCAGGGGATATAAAGGTTATTTGGGAAGCCTCTAGATTAACGCATTTTTTATATTTTACTAGAGCATATCTATTAACTGAAGATGTCAAGTATTATTACGCATTTTCTAATCAATTAGAAGAGTGGCTAAAAAGCAACTTATATTCATTTGGCACTAATTATAAATGTGGACAGGAAGCTGCATTGCGGATGATTAATGTACTTATGGCATTTTCTGTTTTTAGCAGTAGCGGAGTAACAACAGATAGTGATAGAGATAATGTCATTAAGATAGTTGAAGGTAGCTATAAAAAAATACTATCAAATTTTTTCTATGCACATAAATGTATAAAGAATAATCATACATTTTCCGAAATTCTTGGACGTATTGTAGGAGCTTGGTGTTGCGAAGATGAGTCGGAAGTTACAAGATCATATAAATTAATGGATAAAGAAATTAAAAGACAATTTTTTAATGATGGAGGATTTATACAATATTCATTTAATTACCAGAGGTTTACTCTACAAATTATGGAATGCCTCTATAAAGTAAGTGAAAAAACAGGTCAATATATACTAGAAAAGGATAGACTCATAAGAAGTGTTTTACTATTATTTCAAGTACAAGAGCAAAATGGTGATGTGGCAAATTACGGTTCAAATGATGGAGCGTTAATTTTTCCTTTATCCTCATGTGGATATCGTGATTTTCGTCCAGTGTTAAATACTGTTTATGCTTTGCTTGAAGGTAAGCGATTGTATGGATATGGAGACTACGATGAAGAACTTTTATGGTTTGGTTGCAAAAAAGAATTGCCTTATGCTAATATTACTAAACAAGCTTCTTGTTTTAATAATTCGGGAATTTACACGTTATGCCATGATGGTGGTTTTCTTATGACTTGTTTACAAGATTTTAAATCCAGACCAGCTCATATGGATCAATTGCATATTGATTTATGGCATAATGGAGTTAATGTTTTTTGTGATAGTGGTACCTATTCATATGCTAGTGATATTGAAAAGGAATTTTCATTTACAGCAGGTCATAATACTGCAAAACTAAATGGCATTGAACAAATGAATAAAAAGGGTAAATTTTTAGTAACAGATTGGACAAAACGTATAGATGTAAAGCATACTAACGAAAGTTTTTTAGGAACTATGTTTTCAAAAAATGGTTATAAACATAGTAGAAATATTATCAAGACTAATTATGGCTATTTAATTACTGATGAAGTATTTGGAAATGGTGATTATTGTGAGTTTAATTTTCACACTCCTTGTGAGGTGGAAATTGATACCAATATATTTAGATTGTTAAATAATGGTGAAACTATTTGCACTGTAAAAGTGTCTGAAGATATACTAGTAAAAAAAGCATATAGAAGTTTGTATTATTTAACAAAAGAGGATATAAGTTGTGTGTCCATAAGGCATAAAATGACAGATAGAAAGTGTAGAGTAGAATTTAATATAGAACTTTGAAATAAAACAATTAAAGTATATTTTAAAGGTATTTGGAAAACATATTTTGCGTGAAAAATTTTAAGGCTTAGAATTTAAATAAATTTATGCCTTAGCATATGAGAAAGGGAATAGAATAATGGTTAATGTAATCGGACTAGGCTACATTGGGCTACCTACAGCATTAATGTTAGCGACGCATGGTGTTGAGGTTGTTGGAACTGACTATAATGAAGAACTTGTCGCTCAGCTGAATGCAGGAGAAATAACTTTTGAAGAAGAAGGCCTTTATGACTTATTTGTTGAAGCTGCTTCAAAAGGAATAAAATTTTCTACGAAATATATATCTTCATATGTATATATTGTTGCAGTTCCTACACCTTACGATAAAATTAGTAAGAAAATAGATGCTTGCTATGTTGTACAAGCAGTTAAAAAAGTTATGGAAGTTTGCCCGAAAGGTGCAACTGTAATTATTGAATCTACTGTTTCACCAGGAACATTTGACAAATTTGTACGCCCAATCGTAGAGGCTAATGGCTTTGTAATAGGTGAAGATATTTATCTTGTTCATGCACCTGAGCGTATTATCCCAGGGAATATGGTATATGAACTGAAACATAATTCTAGAACTATAGGCACTGACAATAAATTAATCGGAGAAAAGGTTAAAGAACTGTATTCTTCTTTCTGCGAGGGCGAAATTGTTGTAACAGATATTCGAACTGCTGAAATGACAAAAGTTGTTGAGAATACCTTCCGTGATATTAACATCGCATATGCAAATGAGCTTGCTAAAATATGCCATAGTGATAATATGGATGTTTATGAAATAATACGTATTGCAAATAAGCATCCGCGTGTTAATATTCTTTCTCCTGGTCCTGGTGTTGGCGGGCACTGTATTTCGGTAGATCCATGGTTTTTAGTAGGTGATTATCCTGGATTAGCTAATATTATTCTTGCGGCAAGAAAAATAAATGATTCCATGCCTGAATATGTACTTGAGAGGATTCATGATATCATGAAGGAGAAGGGCATAAAGGATGTTTCTCGTGTAGGGCTATATGGACTTACCTATAAAGAAAATGTTGACGATGTGCGTGAAAGTCCTACACTACAGATGCTTGGATGCATGGAGAGACATCTTGCCGGTGGGGTCAAAGTTTATGATCCGTGGGTTAAGAAGGATATTGTTGAAAATCAGTATCATGATTTTGATGAATTTTTGAATAATGTGGATATAGTAGTCATTTTGGTTGGCCATAGTGAAATCAAAGAAAATATGGACAAGCTCAAGGGAAAGATTATTCTAGATACAAGAAATATTTGTGAGATTGAGGGGAGATACAGACTTTAATGAATGCTATAGGTCTATATAAGGTAGGGCATTGGTGCTATAAAAAAAGAATTCCAGTTATCCCTCAAATTACAAAGGGACTAATATTTTTGCTGTTTAATTCAGTAGTACCATATTCAGCTGAAATTGGCGATGGAAGCCGATTTGCTTATGGCTGCATTGGTGTTGTTGTACATAGCAGAGCTATTATCGGAGAGCACGTTATGATTGGACAAGGTGTTACGATTGGAAGAGCACTTGACCCTGATGACATTCCTACAATTGGGAGCAATGTATATATTTCTGCGGGCTCCAGGATTATTGGAAAAATTAAGGTGGGTAACAATGTAATTATCGGGGCAAATTCTGTTGTAAACAAGGATGTTCCAGATAATTGTATTGTGGCAGGAGTACCAGCAAAAGTTATTAGAAATATTGACACAGATATTTGGTCTTTGTTGAAGAATATATTTTAGGAGTGATAAGATTGAAAACCGTTGTGTTTTTATTATCACATGTCCCAAACCCTCGTATGAATAAGAGAATTGATGTTGCGAAAGCAACTGGGACTACTGCATTAATATGCGTGAGAAGGAAATCAGCAAACATATGGGAGCCGTATCATTTAGATATTGAAAATACAATATTTGATATGGATATGCCCGACTCAAGCAATATATTGTATAGAATCAAATACTCAATACTATATGCTGTTAAAGCAATAAAGAAGTTGCGTACAAACCGTCCTTCATGTATTTATACTGAGGGTTTGGACTCGTTGCTAATTTCAGTGTTATATGCAGTTTTTAACGGCACTAAAATTATATATGAGGTTGCAGATTTACGTAAAGTATTTATTGAAGAAGCAACAACATCTATCCAGTCTTTTAAAAATAATGTTGTTAAATTTATTGAAAAGGTGCTATTAAAAAAAGTGCAACTTGTTGTATTAACCTCGGACATGTTTTATGAGAAACATTATAAAAAATTAATTTCTAGAGATAGAATATTATTTATTCCCAATATGCCAGATTTATCTGCATTTAAGGCTTATCTTCACAAAGAGACTGGAAAATTTACAGTTGGCTTCATTGGAGGAATCAGATATTTAAAACAAATGAAGATGCTTGTTGACGTAGCAGAATCACAAGACCTTAGTATATTATTTGCAGGAGCAGGCGGAACACAGGATGAATATATAGAGATAAAGAATTACTGTAGTGAAAAGTACTTTGTTGATTTTTCTGGTAAATATAATTATAATAACGATATTGCACAATTATATGGTAGCGTGGATTGTGTGTATGCGGTATATGATGCTGATAATTCAAACGTAAGAATTGCTCTGCCAAATAAACTATATGAAGCCATCTACTGTGAGCTCCCAATTATTGTTGCAAAGGGGACATACCTTGCTGAGCTTGTCGAGAAATGGGGAGTAGGAGTTGCTGTTAGTCACACTGATGTAAGTGAATTAGAAAAAGCATTACATAGATTATCAACAGACAAAGAATATTATGAGTCTATTGTTGAAAACTGTAGATTGCACAAAGCAGATATAGACATTGAGATATATAATCAAAAGCTATTAAAGCAAATGATTGAATTGGCACACTGAAGGGATATACGGCTAAGGTATGGATAATATTAGTAATAGTGTAAAACCAACAAAAAAAATAAATATTATATTGATTTTAGGGGTATTGGTTTTAAGAATTTCTCTTGATTATGCGTATAAGAATATGATATACGTGTTATACCAAAATTATAAATTTGGAGAGGATGGGTGCTTTGAAGTCTGTGTAGGGGGTGTTGTTTTTGCAATTGCTTGGCGGATTTCTAACGCTGGCACTAATGATGGCTATTTTGTTTTATGAATTCATAAGACGATCAACGTCAATGTATTTATGGGTCAGTATAATTGCATTCTTTGGAATATCACATCTTGGTGCATGCTTAAGTTTATCGTACGAAAACCGCATTCTCAATGAAGTGACGGCGTTTTCTGTTTTGTTTTGTGTTTTTTATATACTTGTTCGTTATATTTGTTGTAGGGTTAAGGGCTTTCACATTAATAACTCAGTTAATGAGTTTTCTAATGGTTTTTCTAAGCAAGATGAGCGTATCAGCAAATTGTTTTTCTTTATGCTTATTTTTAGCTCGCTAATGTATTTTTTCATTTTGTTGTCAAATGCGGGGGGCATTAGTTCTATTTCGAAAAGTGCTGTTTACGAGAATAGAAGCGGTTCCAATTTAGTATTGATAGTTAGCTATTTATGGACTGCCAGCTCGCCTGTTATGTTTTTGTATATGATAAAGCATAAAATGAAATATAGCATTGTTTGTGCTGTATGCATCCTTATAGTAAGCGTAATTACATTTACCAGGTCTTATCTTGTAGTACTCTTTATAGTTATTACTTTATATTATTTATTTAGTGGAAAAGTTCGTTTCAGGAAAATACTGATATTAGGTTGCATATTGTGCATTGGATTATATTCTATGTATCTTTTAAGAGGATTCCGATATTTTTATAGTTTTTCAGATTTAGGTACCATCTCATTTCTGGATATACACAATAAATCTATGTGGCTGTTAAATCAGAAGAGTGGAGATATATATCTTAGTGATTATTTTTACAAGCTAGTAAATATTCAAAATAATTACCCGGGGTTAGGAACTGGGGCTGGTTATCTTCGATTACTGCTACTACCAATTCCATCATCTTTAAGTATGGGACTTAAACCACAGGATATTTGTGTAACTTTGGGTGAATTATTTGGTGATGGAATAGTATCAGCTGTAAATTTTACAGTTACACCGACACTATTTGGGGATTGCTATGCAAATTTCGGATTTTATGGATTTATCATGGGTGGAGTATGGGCGATAATTGTAAGTATTCTAGATCGTGTGGGACATCGAAGAAGCGTTGCAATAAAGGGACTCAGTATGGTCTTAATAAGCAGTGCGTATATTAATATTGGACGTGGAACTGTCTATAATGCAATGGCGAGTATTTTTTATTCGTTGATTCTCTATGGAATTGCAATAATACTTGCAAAGTCGAAACTAAAAATACGTTTCAAACTTTATACAAAGCGGGGGAGATGAAACTACTATAAGGATCCAAGATATGAAAAGAAAAATTATGATGCAGAGTAAAAAGAGTATCAAAGAATATGCTGGCTTTGGAACAAATGTTATATTAAATATGTTTAGTAGTGCACTTCCAATAGCAATACTCCAACTATTTGTTTTGCCGACTATTGCAGCAAAGACTGGTAGTGTTGCATATGGACAAATCATAGCTATGATAGGTCTCATAACATTGGGATCAGAACCATTTGGTTCTGCTTTGAATAATACAAGATTGCTGATGGAAAATAAATATAATGAAAGATGGATTAAGGGAGACTTCAATTATTTAATCCTGTTTGCCGTACCTCTGAGTATAATTTTTGTTGTATTTGCTTGTGCATTTTATGTGGGAGAGACTGAATTTTTAATAATTGTCTCTGTAGCTATTATTGCAACAACTGTATTGGTGCAAAAGTATTACATGGTATATTTCCGTATTTGCTTAGATTATAGGAGAGTATTAGTTAATAGCATAGTGCTATGTTCTGGATACCTATTAGGATTGTATTTGTTTTTAAAAGGTGGAAGTTATCTATTAGTCTATTTGCTCGGTGGCATTCTAAGCTTACTGAATACATTATTGAGAAATCCACTTTTAAAAGAACCTGCAAAGAAAACAAAATTATTTAGTGAGACTGCAAGAGGGAGTGGAACTCTCCTATTTGTAGAGTTTTCAAATTCATTTATTAAGTATGCCGACAGATTGTTACTTTATCCATTTCTAGGAGGCACCGCTGTTTCTATTTACTATAGTGCTACTGTTATTTCAAAATTAATTTCTATGGCAGTAGCACCTATTAGTACGGTTATTCTGTCATACTTTTCAAGAATGATAACGATGACAAAAGGAATGTTTTATAGAATGCTTGTTTTTACGACAGTGGTGGGTGTGATAGGCTATTTTGTTTGTGTAGTTATTTCACGCCCAATTTTACAATTATTGTATCCAGACTGGTTTTCAGAATCAGTTGCTTTAGTTGCTGTAACAACGGCTACTGCGGTGGTGGATGCAATCGGTTCGGTAATTAGACCAGCAGTACTAAAGTTTCGAAATATTAAGTGGCAATTTCTGTTGGGAGGTTCAAACTTAGTATTGTATACTTCGTTAGCTTATGTATTCTATCTTATTGGTGGAATACGAGGTTTTTGTTTTGGACTATTAATAAACTCAATAATACAATTAACAATGAGAATTATAATATTTCTAAGACAGCCAAGATAGAAATAGAACTGATTATTTGATAGTTGCTAAGATGATGAAAGCGATAGGGTATATGCACCAAACTTGTTTAGAAGAGACTAATTATTTTTGAAGATTATTAAAACAAATGGAGGTGAGATGTGATAGAGAACTATTAAAACTACCAAACAGATCATCATAATCATGAGATTATTAGAGCATTGGTAGCATTTTACTGAAGAGGTTGGCAAATATTAAGGTGATATGTAACTTAAACTACATAGGTTTATTGATGACAATACTCTTATGGATTAAAGTAAACCAATTAACGCTCAATGTGTATTTACATTACAAGACTTGAGTGAGTGAAGGGAATGGATATATTAATATGAATGAAAATCAAAATAGTATACAAAATTATGAGTATGAAATTGATCTAAGAGAACTCTTTCTTGTTCTATGGAAAAAGAAAATTATGATAATAAGTTTTTCTCTTGTGGGTGCTATTTTAGCAGGCTTGCTTAGTATATTTTTAATTACTCCTGTTTATAATACCGATTTAAAGATAGATGTTAACATACCCGAGACATACATTACAAAATATGGTGAATATAAATTACCTGTTTCAACTAATGCTCAGTACATGAATTTAATTAAAAGTAACGATGTTATTTTAAACACTATGAAGGAAATGGGTTATAAGCGCGGAATAGATATGTCTATTTCAGGTTTAAAGGAAAAGATATCTATGGTAAATATAGATACTAAAAGTGCTTCACAAAATGTCTTTGATGTAAAAGTATCTGAAAAAAGTCCTGAAGAATCTTTAAAATTTGCTAAAACACTATATAGTAACTATTTAGAATATGTAGATATGTTAACTAGAGACAAGGCAGTAAACTATTACTATGATAGCTTTAGTGCTAATTTGAAAGGACAACAGACTTTATTAGAAAGCACCAAGCAAATTTTACAAAAGAATGAGGAAGTGCTTGCAAAGACTCCCGAAACAATTAATCAAAGCAGCTTGACTAAAACTAGTAACAATATTGTCATTGAAAATATTATTAATCCTGCATATACAAAACTACAAGAGAGTATAGTTGAAAACAAACTGCTGATGATTACAACAGAAGATAGAATAAGAGTTTTAGAACAAAATCTAGAAGAGCTTAATAAAGAAAAAAAGGTTATTGCTCAATATTATGAAACAGGAAACGCTGAGGGACAGAGTGATATAATAAATATTGCTAAAACAAATATTTACTTGTTGTCAACTCCTGTTGCTCCAATTAACAAAACTAGTCCCAATAACGCACTAAATATTATTATTGGCTTGATTTTCGGTGGTATGCTAGCTGTTGGTATAGTTATGATTAATGAGTATTTGGTTAAAAAAGAATAATATGTTTCTTAATGAAAGAACATAGTCCTTATTTTAAGGTTAATAGAACAATTACTACGATATATAGTTGATAATTGGATACTTTAAAAGGTTTGAGTTTTATAACTCAAGCCTTTTTTTGGAGGGTTCACTAAAGTCTGATTTGCTGATATAATAGTATAGGTTGATTAAAGTTTAAAATAAAGGAGGAAATAATTATATATGAAATACAAAATAACAGCTCTTTCTTTATTATTCTTTGATATTCTTCTTATAAATGCATCTCTTTTATTGGCGTATTATTTGAGACTTGATGATATTTTTACTAATCCTAAGTATATTGACTTTGTGAATGCACTTCCGAAGCTTGTGTTAATAGTATCTATTGTTAAACTTGGTACATTTATTGCCTTTAAATTATATAATAGTCTTTGGAAGTATGCTGGTGTATATGAATTGTCAAGAATTATTTTAGCTTCAATTGTAAGTAACAGCTTTATGATGGGCTATGTATTTCTTACAATAACACCCATACCAAGAAGTATATTTATAATTACTTTCTTTATAGATTGTTTCTTTATTAGTGCCATTAGGTTTGGATATCGTTTGTTTAGACATTATTTTAGAGGAGATATCCTTCTTGTAAAGAGCACTAAAAGGGTAATGCTTATTGGTGCAGGAGATGCAGGTGCAGCCTTAATTAATGAGTATAACATGCATCCTGAGCTAAAGAGTACACCTGTTGCTATTATTGATGACAATCAAGGAAAGCTGAACAGAAAACTCAGTGGAGTTCCCATTTTGGGAACAAGAGAAGATATTGTAAGAGTTGCAGAAGATAAGATGATTGATGAAATTGTAATAACCATGCCATCTGCATCACCAAAAACGATAAATGAGATATATACCATTTGTTCTAATACAAAATGTAAAGTAAAAATATTACCTTCACTTTCTCAGCTTATAGATGAAACGGTTTCTGTGCAAAAGATTCGTGATGTTGATATCGAGGACTTGCTAGGCAGAGATGCCATAAAGCTTGACAATAATGAGATAGGTGGTCTTATTAAGAATAATGTTGTTTTGGTTACTGGTGGAGGTGGTTCTATTGGTTCTGAGCTATGCAGACAGATAGCAACATTTTCACCAAAGCGTTTAATTATATTAGATAACTATGAAAATAATGCGTATGATATTCAAAATGAATTGTTAACTAACTATCCCGACTTAACGCTCAATACAATTATTGCTAATGTTAGAGAAAAAGCCAGACTTGAAAATATTTTTAGAACTTACAGACCAGATATAATATTTCATGCGGCAGCACATAAGCATGTTCCTTTGATGGAAGCTAATCCTACCGAGGCTATAAAGAATAATGTTTTTGGAACTCTAAATGTTGTTGAGTGTGCTGATAAATACAATGCAAAGCGTTTTGTTATGATATCTACAGACAAGGCAGTAAACCCTACAAATATCATGGGTGCTACTAAGAGAGTAGCTGAGATGATCATTCAGGCCTTTGCAAAACAAAGTAAAACAGAGTTTGTAGCTGTAAGATTTGGAAATGTATTGGGAAGTAATGGCAGTGTTATACCATTATTCAAAAGGCAAATAGAACAAGGTGGACCTGTTACAGTAACCCACCCAGAAATTATTAGGTATTTTATGACCATACCTGAGGCGGTACAGCTAGTTCTACAGGCTGGTGCAATGGCTGAGGGTGGAGAAATATTTGTGCTAGATATGGGTGAGCCTGTAAAGATAAATGACTTGGCTAAAAACTTGATAAAGCTCTCTGGCTTTGAACCTGATATTGACATCAAGATTGAGTTTACTGGGTTAAGACCTGGAGAGAAGTTGTACGAAGAGTTGTTGCTTGCAGAAGAAGGTGTACAGGCAACCAAGAATGACAAGATATATGTAGCACAGCCTTTGCATAGTGATATGGCTATCTTAATGCGTGAAATTGAATGCCTAAAGGAAGTTATGATAAAGAATACAGAAGATGTAATTGACTATATGAAGGTTATAGTGCCTAATTATAAACAGAGCTCTTAGCAATATGATGCTATTACTAGGCAATTGTGTACAGTAGATACTATTTAGCAGATGGTTCATTTTATAATTATCATATCAACTTTTTTCAAGTTAAAAAACGTAGGGGTTAAACTTGCGTTATCATGTAAATAAATACCATGTTTTGAGGTAAGTTATATTATATAGTATAATTATTGTGGACTTTTGTTAAGCTAAAAATATGTGACCAACTTTTTGGTTAAAAATTAATTGATAGCAGAGGTTGAATTAATAGCATGTATTAGTTGATGAATATATAAACCATTACTGATTCGTGCAATTATTTTGGCAACAAACCTTTAATAATTTTGTAACTGATAGATTTTCAGTATGAGAAGTAATTGAATTTTTAAAGATTTATTAATAAATTTGCAACACTTTATAAAACTTAACGTCTAATATATATAATTTAATGTACAAAATATTAATTTTCCATTTAAACAAATTAATGGTATAATTCTTAGTGTATTATGAAAATATACCTATTATTATGTTTTTGGTATAAAATTTATTGTTAGGGGTGCTATATTGAATAAAAAAATATTAATTGTAGATGATGAGAAGAATATTGCTGACATTCTAAAGTTCAATCTAAAAAAAGAGGGCTATGAAACTATTGAAGCTTATGATGGCGAAGAGGCAATTAATTTAGCGTTATCGCAAAACCCAGATTTAATTCTACTAGACATAATGTTACCAAAAATGGATGGCTTTACAGTATGTAGAAAGCTTAGACAAACATTGTCTACACCAATCTTGATGCTTACGGCTAAAGAAGAAGAGGTTGACAAGGTGTTAGGGCTTGAGCTGGGTGCAGACGACTATATAACTAAGCCCTTTAGTCCAAGAGAACTTATTGCTCGTGTTAAGGCTAATTTAAGAAGAACTACACCTGGAGAGCAGATGAATGATGATAAACCTCATGTCAACAAATATGGTGATTTAACTGTAGACATTGATAGATATGAGGTAAGACGTGGTGACAAGGTTGTAGAGCTAACACTTCGTGAGTTTGAGCTTGTTAAATTCTTAGCTTCTCAGAAGGGGACAATTTTCTCACGAGAGACGCTTCTTGAAAAGGTATGGGGCTATGAATATTATGGAGATGTTAGAACTGTAGATGTTACAGTTAGAAGAGTCAGGGAGAAACTTGAGGTAGACCCTGCAAATCCTCAATATATTATTACAAAGCGGGGAGTAGGGTATTATTTTAATTTTTAACATAGGCTGAAGGTTCTATGATTAGAATTTTGTAAATCATAGAGCTTTTTGCATGTTTAAAAATAAAGAGGAGATAAAATGAGGTTTTGGAAAGACTTTTTAAAGTTATTGCGGAGCTTGCAGTGGAAGCTAGTATATATTTTTATTTCAATGTGTATAATTTTAGTTTGCGTAGTATATATAGGGATTAATTCTGGTTTACAAACCATATACTTTAAAAATTTTACTGAAAATATAGATGGTGGATATGAAAACTGGAAGGATTACAGAGGCATCACAGATTCAAATAAAGAGAGACTAACAAATGAAATTTTGTTAGACTATTTCAGTAGCAATAGTGATGAAAGATTTTTTGGAGTAAATCCTAAGTATCTCAATATTACTATTATTGATACCTCTAAGAGAAATATTGCATTTCCCAAAGCAATTATTTATTCTTCTGATGAAAAGACATACCCAAATTATCCCGAGGAATACGGAAATCAACTATTGGTAAAATCTATTAACCTTTCAACAATATGGGCAAACGGTCAATTAAGCAATTCTGAAGAATTAGGTCAGAACAAAGAGATTATAAAAGTTAATTCAGAAAACCAATATTTTGAATATATTTTATTTCCAAAAGGCTCACAGGGAGATATTGTGTTTTATTTTACGTACCAAAAAGAAGCTTGGGAAGAGATATTAAGAAAATTCAATTCTCTTATTTTTTACTGTGCACTTGTTGCTGTTTTTTTATCCTTGCTTCTAGGGTATTTATTATCAAAGACTATTACTTCTCCGATTATAAGTGTTATGCACAAGGCTGAAAAGGTTGCTCAAGGTGATTTTGACCAACAGTTGACCGTTAAATCAGAGGATGAAATAGGAAATCTTACAAAGACCTTTAACTATATGGCACAGGAGTTAAAGAATACTCTTTCAGAGATATCAAGCGAGAAAAACAAGGTTACAACTATATTGAATTATATGGCAGATGGTGTGTTGGCATTTAATCTTAAGGGGATTGCTATTCACGTGAATCCTGCTGCTAGAAAATTGTTGGGTGAAGATATTAAAGACAAGTCCTTTGGAGAGTTTGCCCAGAATGTAGGTTTAGATATAAAGCTTGAAAATATCATCTATTTTGAGGAGTCACCTGTAAGAGAATCAGACACTATTATTAACGATATGTATGTTAAAGTATACTTTGCGGTATTTACTGATACAAATAAAAAGCCTGAAGGAATTATTGTTGTACTACACGATGTAACTGAGCAGCAAAAGCTAGACAGTATGAGGCGGGAGTTTGTTGCTAATGTATCACATGAATTACGAACACCTATAACATCAATAAAAAGCTATACAGAAACCTTGCTAGATGGTGCAGTAGAGGATCCAAAAACAACAGAACATTTTTTAAGTGTAATAAATACCGAGGCTGATAGAATGACTAGATTAGTTAAGGATTTGCTCCAATTATCAAGATTAGACAATCAGCAAATGAGTTGGAAAATAGAAAAGGTATCAATTAATGAAATGGTTAAGGATATTGTAAACAGGATGGAGCTTCAGGCAGGACAAAAAGACCAAAAACTTGAAAGTTATGTTATTGGAGATATACCAGCCATAAATGCTGATAAGGACAGATTAGAGCAGGTAGTTGTTAATGTTATTAGTAATGCACTTAAATACACACCTAACGAGGGTATAATTACTGTCTATGTGGGAAAACTGATAAACGATATTTATATAAAGGTTGCTGATACAGGTATTGGTATTCCAAAGGAAGCATTGGATTTGGTATTTGATAGATTCTATAGAGTAGATAAGGCTAGATCAAGAGATATGGGTGGAACAGGGTTAGGACTCTCTATTGCCAAGGAAATTGTTGAGGCTCATGGAGGAACAATAAATATTACTAGTGAGGTTGGCAAGGGTACAGAAGTGACTGTAAGGTTGCCAGTAAACTTGTAAATTTATTTTAAATGTGATGTAATGGAATTGTAACAGAATATATACTATACTATAAGTAGGGAGTTAGGATGTTAGGTACAAGGTGTTTTTCCAAAAGTACTAAAAAAGCAACTGTTTAAATTTTTTAGAAAAATGGTATTAGGATATCTAGAATTGAGGTGAGTATCATGAAATCCAAACTATTAACTTTTATTATAATCATTGCAGTTATGTTACCATTATTTGTAGTTCCCACTCTAGCCTCTTCACAGGTAGTTGATATTTCAAGACCTGACGGAAATGAGATTGTTACTAAAGAGATTTTCTCTATATGCGGTGTTACTATTGAGGATGAAGCTTACATAGAAATTTTTTATCTGGATAAAGAGACAGAACTATATAAGCCTCTGCAAACAACAGATGGCGGATATTCATTTAAAGTTGGGAAGATTTTTAGTAAGGACATTGAGCTAAAGTATATGGGTAAAAACGAAATAAAAGTCAAGGCATATACAACGGCAACAAAAAATGATCCTCAAATAAATAAGTATACAATTACGCGTGTTGAAGAGAAAAAGAAAGAAAACTGGTTAGAAAAGGCATTAAATTGGTTCACAGGCGATGAGACAAAATAATGAATAATAAAAACAATGTTAATTTCTTCTATGAAAGATTTAAAGCGATTTTATTAATATGCTTAATAATTCTTTGTATCGTTCAAATAGGATTTCTGTGGAGTAACCAATCCTACAGTTTTCCTATTTCTTTTTTTTCAAATTCTAATTTAAAAAGTAGTTCTCCAGTTTCTATAGACGATTTAAAAGGAGAATATCTGTTGCCTTATCGTATAGCTATTTCCACAGGTTTTGATGAGGAACATTATGTTATTCCAAATGGTTCAAAAGAATATATTACGCTTTGGAATGGAGCCAAGCAGTATATTGATCAGGCACTTGAGACTAAACCTCAGAAGGTTCAGCCTTTTAATGAGGATGACTGGGGGACATTAGTAGCAAATAAGCCGTATATGTTTGAGTTCAAAACACAGATTCCTATTGATATAGTTAAGTGGACATTAGACCTAGACGATACTAAAGGTGAAGGTCTAACAAGTATTTATAAGCTTGTGATATGTCCAGATGACTCTGATAATGGTTATGCTGATACTCTATATATCAGAGGTGACAATAATATATACACTTATGGAATTAAAAACATCAATAATAACAGTTTAAATTATAGTGTTTTTAATGAAATTTATACTGATCAGAAAACTAATACTAATTCTAAGAGCTATCAGATGGCAATTGAAAAGTATAGAAAATTTGAAATTTCCAAAGATTTGATGAGTGTGTTTTCGGGCAAGAAGATAGAAAGTTATCCTGACATTATTTGTGAGGCTATTAATGGCTTAGACAAAGAGGAATATAATTATGATGACTTTTATGACATGGCATTAGATCTTTTTGGAAATGCTAGAATAGATTATGATTTTGACCTTGACGTAAATGGTACAGTAGTATTCAAGAAAGCAGATGGTTTATATAGACTATATAAAAATTCTGTTTTAGAGTATAATACTGGGAATCAGCAAAATACTAGCGAGTTAAATGTTTTGGAATCGTACAAGAGAGCACTTTCATATCTTTTAGAACATAGAAGTCAGAATGATATAATGTCAAATATAACTGTATACCTCAATTCTATTGATGTGAAACAAGGCTTTTATACATTTAATTTCGACTACAGCATTTCATTGGGAGAAGAAAAGGGAGAAATTCCAATTTTGTTAAAGGACTATAAAATTAATAATGAGAGCCAACTAAATAATAGTATTTCCATAGATGCGTCCTCAAAAACGGTTTTAAGCTTTAAATGGTTAGCACTAAAGTTTTATGTTGGAAATAATATAGACAGCTATGAATGGAGCTTTGTAGATATGTACAGTAAAATGTATAATAGCCACTCTGAACTGAAGAATGAATTTTCAGCAAAGGATTTTGGAATATATTATGTGGTAAATAAACCTCAGATGCAGGAGTATCGAATAACTCCAAGTTTTGTACTATTTACAAAGGATGGCCTTTACGATATTTTAATGGAAGTAAATGATAAATAAACGGTTTTGGTGGGTGATAAGTCTATGGATTGGAAGAAAGCAAAGTCAATTTTAATAACAGTTTTTATAATATTGAATATAGTTCTAGCTGTTACCCTATACAATGAGCTTAAAATGGATGATATCCCTCAACAGACAATCACTAATACTCAAAATATTTTAGGGCAGAACAATATACATATTGAATGCCCTATACCCAAATATACAGGAAATGATTACACTCTAAAGTACGAGGAGAAACCTCTTGAAGAAAAACAGATAGCAGAGCTATTACGCATATTACTTGGTGATAATTATATAAAAGAAGCTAGTTATTTATATAAAAAAGGTTCAAAAAGCTTGGTGTTTTATGAGGATTCGGGATTCCTATTTTTAGATACTGGAAATAGTTCAATAATTAATGGAGATCTTAAAAGTAATATAGATATGTATTTAAAAGTTTTATTTGAAAAGATAGGTTTACCTTTTAACGAATTTAAGCAAGATGGTTATTATCCTGATATTAAGAATGAAGAAAACGTAAGAATAACGTATAAAGGGCATTACAAGGACTATCATGTATTTGATAATTATATTGATGTCGAAGTTAGTAATTCAAAGATTAAGAGTATTAAGTATTATTATAAAAAGCCCACTAGCATTATGATTAAAAAGGATGTATTTGTTATTCCTTCATATGAGATTTTAATTACCGAGATGACTAAGTATCCAGGAATAGACATAATTCAGGTGGATATGGGGTTTAAGGGGTATACTAAAAATGACAAAAAAACTAAAACATCATATGAAGGTTTAGCCTGGAGAATAAAAACAACTAATGGTAAAGAATACTTTTTTAATGCCAGAAATGGTACTTTAATTGAGTAAAATAAAAATTTATATAAAATTATATTAATAATTTTAGTAGTAGAATAATTTTAAACTAAGTGATATAATGTTGACTAATGCAAAATGTTTAGCATAAAAGATGTCTGAAGGTTGGTGTATGAGAGTTTGGAGAGGTTTGTTATTAATGGTCCATGTTCCTTGAACGGAGAAGTTAACATTAGTGGAGCAAAAAATGCTGCAGTTGCTGTTTTGCCAGCAGCTCTTATTGTAAATGGAATCAGCAGAATTGAAAATGTTCCTGATATTAAGGATGTCAGAGTATTATTAGATATACTGAGTAAATTAGGTGCCAAAATAACAAAGGAAGACGATAACACCGTTATTTGTGACACGCGTGAGGTGAATTGCTGGAAAGCTCCTTATGAGCTTGTAAAAAGCATGAGAGCTTCATATTATTTATTAGGAGCTCTGATAGCTAGATTTGGGAAAGCAGAAGTTTCATTGCCGGGTGGCTGTGATTTTGGATTTAGACCAATTGATCAACACATCAAAGGTTTTGAGGCAATGGGTGCAATTGTTGAGATAGAACATGGTATAGTTAAAATTGATGCTTCAGAGCTTAAAGGTGCTCAAATATATTTAGACGTAGTAAGTGTAGGTGCGACAATCAACTTGATGCTTGCAGCTGTAAAGGCGAAAGGGCAGACCATTATTGAAAATTCAGCAAAAGAGCCTCATGTAGTCGATGTGGCAAATTTTTTGAATGCAATGGGTGCCAATATTAGAGGAGCAGGTACAGATGTAATTAAGATTAAGGGTGTTGACCACTTAAAAGGTGGAGGCACACATTCAATTATTCCAGATATGATTGAAGCAGGAACTTTTATGATAGCTGCTGCCGTAACCAAAGGGGATGTTGTAGTTAAAAACATTATTCCAAAGCATATGGAATCGCTAACTGCAAAGCTAATAGAAATGGGTGTTACTGTAATCGAGGACGAGGACTTTATTAGAGTTATAGGTGGAAACAAGGTTAAAAATGTTAATATAATGACACTGCCTTACCCAGGTTTTCCAACAGATCTTCAGCCACAGGTAACTGTATTGCTTAATATGGCTGAGGGTGTAAGCACTATCACAGAAGGCGTTTGGGATTCTAGATTCCAGTATGCGGATGAGTTAAAGAGAATGGGTGCAGCGATAAAGGTTGAGGGAAGAATTGCTGTTATTAATGGAGCAAATGTTTTATCAGGTGCACCTGTTAAGGCAACAGACCTTAGGGCTGGAGCAGCGATGGTTATGGCAGGTCTAGTTGCAAAAGGCTATACAGAGGTTAGTAATATTAAGTATATAGATAGAGGCTATGAGAATTTTGTTCACAAGCTAAATACGCTTGGAGCCGATATTAATAGGGTTTCAACCGATGATTAACGATAATAAATGGGGTTTATACTAAATGGTTAAATTTTGCAGTTTGTTTAGTGGAAGTAGTGGAAATGCCTTGTTTATTGGAACAGATACAACCAAGCTTCTAATAGATGCAGGGCTAAGTGGAAAGAGAATACTTGAAGCACTTTGTTCCATTGGTGAAAATCCAGCGGAGCTGAGTGCTATATTAATTTCCCATGAACACATAGACCATGTGAGGGGGGCTGGTATCCTATCAAGGAAACAAGATATTCCAATATATGCAAATGAGTCTACTTGGTGTGCTATGGAGTGTGGACTTGGACCAGTAAAGCTGGAAAACAGAGTTACCTTTTGCACAGGAAAGGAATTTGAAATAGGAGATATTTGCATAAAGCCATTTTCTATTCCTCATGATGCTGCTGAACCAGTAGGCTATAGTTTTTTTGTTCAGGGTAAAAGAATAACTACTGCCACAGATATTGGGCATATGAACGACGAAATACTCTCGCATATTGAGGGAAATGATTTGCTTTTGCTTGAATCAAACCATGATATAGAAATGCTGAAAATGGGACCTTATCCATGGCATTTAAAAAAGAGGATAATGGGTGATCATGGACATTTATCAAATGAAAGTTGTGCAGAAGTAATTGCATATTTGGCTGAAAAGGGTGGTAAACGCTTTATTTTAGGGCATTTAAGCAATGAAAATAACTTCCCAGAGCTAGCATACCAAACAACTATAAACGCCCTTAATGAGAAAAAAATTGCTGTTGGCTCCGATGTGACTCTTGAGGTTGCTTTGCGTGATAGGGTGGGAAGCGTGAATATATTATAGCATGAAAAATGCGAAGTTTACATTTGTGCATACATCATTCTCTTCGCATATCAAAAACCTGCAAGCAGCTTTTTGTGGGTTTGAGCAAATCAAGCAATGACCATACACTATTTAAATTACTATTTGTGTTGCTAGTGGTATCAAAAAGATGGAGGTATAGCTTGAAAAACTCGAAAATAAAGTTTCTACAAACATGGTACATTTTCGAGTCACAAAAACCACAAGTGGTTTTTGCCAGTGCGGAGGTAGCTTTAAAAAACTGTACCGCCACGATAGCTTCACCATTTTTTTGTGCCGTATGTGTGCGTGGGAGGTAAGCTTGAAAATTACTATTGCTGCAGTTGGAAAGTTGAAAGAAAAATATTTAAAAGATGGAATATCAGAATATGTTAAAAGGCTCTCTCGCTTTGCTGAAGTTGAACAAATTGAGGTTGAGGATGAGCATGCACCAGAATCCTTAAGTGCTGCACAAGAGTCTCAGGTAAAGCAAAAAGAGGCAGAGCGACTAATAAAAAAAATTAAGGAAGGCTCTTATATTATTCTGCTAGACTTGGCAGGAGAGCAGCTTGATTCTCAAAAATTCTCAGATAAACTACAAAATGTAATGCTTACAGGAAATTCACATATTACCTTTATAATTGGTGGCTCATTGGGTTTAGACCAAAGCTTGATAAATCTAGCAAACTATAGGATGTGCCTTTCCAAAATGACCTTTCCCCATCAACTGGCAAGGCTTATATTATTGGAGCAAGTATATAGAGCTTTTAAAATAATGAAAAATGAGACGTATCATAAATAAACAGAGTTCTAAGCTTCAATTCTAAAATATTTGTAGCTTAGAACTCTGTTTGTCTGCTTATGAACTTACGGCGTTGCCCCTATTCCTTTCAAATACTGCTTTCCAAACAAAAGATCATATTGAATTAGCTGATAATCTTGGACTAATTCATCACTAGGCTCAACTAAATCTGTGCCTTTTAGGTGCATAATAGGATATACGGTTTCTAATTGAGTCAGAATATTATAATAATTTGGATATTTTACTCCAGCATCCTTCAAAATTTCATAGCTAATATGGGACGGAGAAATAATTTTAGAGAACGAACGTAATTCTGTGTAATTGGACCATGTCACAATAGGGGTAGTGTAATATTTGAGTTCCCCTAATTTTTGCTCGGTTTCAGATTTATTATCAACGGCTAGTTTGTCATAAACTTTGTAATAGTCATCGAGTGTGCCCAATCTTGGAGCGTGGTCGCCAAAGAAATAAAGCAAAGTAGGTTTATCACTCTTGCTCAATTGGTCAATAAGCTTTCCTAATGATTGATCTGCATCGTAGATACCTTGAGCATAGCCTCTGACAATTTCCTTTTGAGAAGCATCAAGTTGGTCTGACTCAACAGTTACGTCATATTCATCTTCTTTATATTTATTATCAAATGGATCATGATTTTCCATTGATACAGCAAAGATGAAGGAAGGCTTGTCTGAAGAGTTCAGAATAGTTAGAATTCTGTTTGCCAAAGCATCGTCAGAAATATGTGGTCCTTTTGTTTCAGTTGCCATATCAAATCCTGTCACATCAATGAATTCATCAAATCCAAGATAAGGATAAACCTTGTCTCGATTATAAAACCAACCAGAATTAGGATGAATTGCTGTTGTATTATAGCCATTATCTTTAAAAACAGATGCAATACTAGGAGTTTCGGTTCTCAAGTATGCATTATAAGTAATTATTCCAGGACTCATAAAGTACATTGACATACCAGTGAGTGCTTCAAACTCAGTATTAGCAGTGCCACCGCCAATTGCAGGAGGAGCTAGCTCGCCTTTTTGATATTTATGAACATTTTCGGTAACGTCTTTATTGAACTTAATTCCACTCAATTTTGATAAATCCCAATAACTTTCGCTCATAATAACAACCACATTAGGTTTTTTGGCTTGCTTAGGTTTTGTTGTGGAAGTAGCTAGATCTGCTGGCATCTCATATTTCTTGTCAACAGCTAGTATTTTTTCCTGGCTGTAGCCTTTAGGCTTTGGGTTTAAGTATTTGTCCAAATCATTCAGATAAAAATAATTTTGTGCCAGCATACCATTTGCCAATATTTCAGTTCTTCCGATGTACCAAGACTTCTGAATTCCAATTTGAGTGGACAATGTGCTGTGGTCTAATACATTCATATTTAGAAGAAATAATAAAACAGCAAATGGCATAAAAATAAACGATATTTTTGGTTTTAGATATTTCAAAACAGAACTTCTGAAACGTATTATTAATAATACAATAGCTATAAAAGCCACTAATGCTACAATAACAAGCGGAGCATTCAGGTATTCCTTTGAAATACCAATTAGATTTTTTATTAAGTAAATATCCCAAGGATAAAAAGGTTCTTCAAAATAAGTGAATTTAATGTAATTAGCTAAAGTCAGAAAAATAGTTAAAACTGCTATAATAATATTTGATATACCTTTACCAATTAATGAAATTAAAAGTAAATATATGCTTGACAAAAATAGTATATTAAAAATTAGGTTTGGTTCTAACATATCATTTAGTGTGGTTAAAAAGTTCTGTCTTATAGAGAATTCGCAAATAAATGTAGCCAAAATGACAACCACAAAAAACATAATAAATCTATAGACTGGCTGAGTATAAGCAGTAACTACAAAGGAATTTTTACCCTTTTTAAATTCTTGTAAAGGTAAATAAAACAGTAAATTAACCGAAGCCGCAAACCACGCAAGAAGTATGGCTAGGAATGGCAAATATACAGCTGCTACTGTGCCTAGCTTTTCAAAATTGAGAAATAGTAAGCTTCCCAGAACTGATTTGCCTAAGGCTTTATACATAATAGCCATAAGCGAAAATCCAGAGAATAATATATTGAAAATAGTAAAACCAAACACCTTTTTTGTGTTTACCATATTGTGCTGATTAGTAATAAATCCTAATACATAAACTGGATAAAAAACTAATATAAATAGAGGTATACTAAATTCTAAAAAAGAGGCTCCATATACACAGACAAAAGCTAATAAAAATGTAAAAGGCAGAAAATGCTTATACCGTATGAGCTTTGGAGTAATTAGGCTCCAAATCAGGTACGATAATAATAGAATGTTAACCAATAAAACTCTAAAGTTAAAATAGGTAATTACTAATAAGGCAAGATTCGCAATAAACAGAATAGCATTTATCAATTTATTTGATTTAAATGATAATAATGGCATGTAGAAGACCACAAACGAACTCAATAACACTAATACAAGTTGTAAAATTCCATTTCCGTTGTTAAAAATATCTAAAACACTAACAACTACAAATAATAAAAGTACAATTATTACAATTACATTGTTTTTAAAGATTTTCATATTTCTTCCCAGCTTCCGATAAATTATTTGCACAGCTAATATTGTTTCCATAATGAATAATTTTAATGGAGTATAATTTTTAAGCTGCACTGGAGCGGTAGACTCCCAAAAACTTTATTCCTGCATGTTTTATTTCATAGAAAAACACACACTCGTTGTTTAAGACATTTGTGTGGTAAATACCTGCTTTAATGTCTTTTGTATAATCAACAGCAATGTTGATTATATCAAAGTAGATAAAAATATTAAAGTGGTATTAGGGCAAATTGATAAATGTGTAACATAAAAGTAAAACTATATCGAGATGCAGTTTATTTCCACTTGAATTTTTTATTGGAATAATCCTATTTGTTGAAAGAAAAAAAGCTGCTTAAAAAATAATAAGGCTATAAAAAGATTTGTAGGTGCAAAACCTCTTATAGCCTTAATGTAAGCTTTAAGTAATTGTTTTTATGAGAATCTTAAACACATTCTAGAGCAATTTCCATCATGTTTGTGAATGAAGTTTGTCGCTCCTCTGCAGTTGTTACCTCATGTGAAGTAAATGAATCAGATACGGTAAATATGCCCAATGCATTTACGCCTGCACGAGAAGCATTCATGTATAAAGCTGCTGCTTCCATTTCTATTGCTAAAACACCCATTTTAGCCCACTTTTTCCATGTGTCGGCGTCATCATCATAAAATACATCCGCTGATAAAACATTTCCGACCTTTGTTTCAATACCTTTGCTGTCAGCTATTGCTATAGCCTTTTTCATTAGTGACCATGATGCAGTAGGTGCGTAAGTTCCTGGTAAATTGTACTGCAATGCAAAATTAGAAGTGGTAGAGGCTGACATTCCTATAATTATATCTCTGATTTTGATTTCTTTTTGGAGAGCACCACAAGAACCTATTCTAATAAGATTTTTAACCCCATAAAAATGAATTAACTCATAGGAATAGATTCCAATTGAAGGCATTCCCATTCCTGAGCCCATAACAGATACCTTTTTTCCTTTATAGGTTCCTGTATAACCAAACATGTTACGGACTGCATTAAATTGTATTGGATTTTCTAAATATGTCTCTGCAATAAATTTAGCACGAAGAGGATCACCTGGCATTAATACAGTTTCTGCAATTATACCCTGTTCACTTACATTAATATGTGGTGTTGGAATCATTTCATTACCTCCCGATATTTGTAATAATAGTTTTATGAGATATGCAATTATGTAAGCTGTTTTGGACGGCTTAATGGCATATTCTATATATAAGCTACACTCATAATTTAAATTATACAATTATTTAAAAAAAAAGCATAGGCAATTACATTTTAAATTTTTGGTCAATTTTAAACTGGGAAATATGATAGCATGTTTTGTGCTATATGTTGTTTAGTATATAGCTGAAGAGTAAACGAGAAGTTGAGTAGAAGTTGAGTCTTTTGGAATTTTTTTAAAATCATGTTGACAATTACGTGGGTAAAGTTTATAATTACAAATACATTCGGGAGCTTAGCTCAGCTGGGAGAGCATCTGCCTTACAAGCAGAGGGTCATAGGTTCGAGCCCTATAGTTCCCACCACAAAAATAGCAGATAATTCTTATTGAGTTATTTGCTATTTTTTTATTATGCTATAATGAGGCAAGAAATGTCCTCGACTTCTATAAGTGGCGGGTACCGCTTGTGTTTTTAAGTAAGTGACTGAATAGTACCAAAAGGTGAATAAAATAATAAAAAAAATTGAAAAAAAGTATTTACAAGAACAAAGCAATGTGTTAATATATCTCTTGCGTCAAGCAATTTATTTTAATATAAATAGCATATAATTGTTTATGCTGGTGTAGCTCAGCAGGTAGAGCAGCTGACTTGTAATCAGCAGGTCGGGGGTTCGATTCCGTCCGCCAGCTCCAAACCCTTTGAAATTATTTCAAAGGGTTTTTTAATGCAAATTTATGGGTTATTTAGTTTTTTATTTTGTTATAAAATTTCGTTTATTTCTGCACTAGAATTCCAAAACATTAAGAAGTAGGAACTAATTATATTAGTTATAGCTTTACATAATGTATTAAGAAGGAGTTTTCGCTTTAATAGCGAATACATACAATATTGATGAGGTGAGAAAATGCTAATTGATATGGATATTACAATAGCATATAAATGTTTCTGTTGTGGAATGTTTGATTTTACTAATATCAATCTATTTAAGTTCCATAGACATAAAAGTATTATGCCAAAATGCAGATGTGAAAGCACAAAGCTTGATATAGCTGAAGTATGCAAGAATACTTATAGAATCACTGTGCCTTGTATAGCATGCGGAACAGAACATTCTTTGATAATTACCAGAGAAGACCTTACCAGTAAAGATATTATGATATATACATGTCCAATAACTGGTATAAAACAATGCTTTATAGGTAGAGATGCCGCAGTGAGAGAGAATGTTGATAATTTTGAAAAAGAATTAGATGTTATTATAGATGGTCTAGGATATGAGAATTATTTTGTTAATACTCAGGTAATGATAGAAACTCTTAATAAAATACATGATATTGCCGAACAAGGTGATCTGCGTTGCCAATGCGGCTGTAATGATATTGGGGTATCTTTGCTTCGCAAGGGAATTTATCTTAAATGTCCACAGTGTTCAGGAAATAGATTTATACCTGCAGCATCAAACAATGATTTAAAGAAAACAATTCAAAAGGTTAGGATAATATTAGCTGGTAAGAAATCTAAATATAATTAATAAAGCAACTATCCATTTATAAGTATGTGTACCTCCAACTTTTATATAAGAAAATTGTGTTTCTATTTAAAACACTATAATAAAAATATGAATAAATAATATTTATTTTGGTTAAAATTCATATGTGATTGAAAAATAACACTTAGATTGACATGCATTTACTCTTTTGATATAATAGCGTCTGTGGAATGTTCAGAAACTCTCCTCTAGAAAATGATTTAATAATAGGTTTTTCTAAAATGAATTTTCGAAAAAATTTCCTAAATCATAAGTTAAGATGTCATAAAGATTTTTTATAAGGTGGTGAACTATGGATCAGGTTAATTTACAATCAAAAACCCTAGAAGATTTGCGATATATTGCAAAGATGATGGGTATAAAAAATATATCTAAATTAAAAAAGAACGAGCTTCTTGACTTATTGGTCAAAAGTTCTAGTGAAATAAAGGCAGAAGATGTTCAAAAAAGTAAAATAGGTACTTCCAATGAAAGTTCACAATCTGAGCCAAACAATATTATTGAAACTAATACAGTTAGTGAAGATGATTCCAAGAATGATGAAACAAATAATAATCAAGCAGTCCAAGAACCTGTTTTGAGAAAATCAAGAAGAGGAAGGCCTAGTAGTGCTTCCAAATTGGAAAAGCAGTTAGAAGTCAGCAGTACAACTTCTGATGTTCAAGACAATAAATCAGAACCCAAAGAGAATATTGCAGAACTTGATTTATTACCCAAAACGGATATAAAGACTGATGCAGAAATAAACGAGCAAACAAATTTAAAGTCAGAATCAGATACAAAAACAGTAGATATAGAAACAGATAAAAAACAGAATACTAATACCGATAAATTGCCGGAAAGGTTAAAGCATATAGGAACAAAGAGTACTGAAGAGAAACCTTCCGAAGAAGATAAAAAAGTACAAAGCAGAGTACATACTCACAGGTCTACAAAGCTTCAGACACCAGCAACAAGTTCTGATGAAAGATCTCAGAGAATTGGAAATAAACCTCTGACAAGTTCTACACCTCAAAAAATAGATATACAGCAAAATGGTCAGCAATCTTATTCTCATATCAGAAGAGCACCGCAAATGCGACAGGAACCAAGATTCTATGCTAAAGAGAATGGGCAGCAGCCTTCTCAACAAAATGTACAGCAATCACCGTTGTCGATTGAACAGAACGGACAGCAATCACAGCCGCCAGTTCAACAAAACGGACAACAATCGCAATTTCCACTACAACAGAATGGAACTCAGTCACAAATTACGGTTCAACAAAATGGACAGCAAACACAGCCGTCACTTCAACAGAATGGACAGCAAGCACTGCCCTCATTTCAGCAAAATGGACAACAAACTACTGAAAAAATAGAGAGCGATGACCCTGTAGAAGGAGTTCTTGAAGTTTTACCAGATGGATACGGCTTTTTACGAAGTGATAATTATTTATCTGGACCAAGGGATGTTTATGTTTCTCCTTCACAAATAAGAAGATTTGGACTTAAAACAGGTGACAAGCTGCGTGGAAAGGGAAGGATACCTAAAGAAGGAGAGAAATTTCAGGCATTGCTCTATGTTCAATCAATTAATGGAGACACACCTGACGTTGCTTCTAAAAGAGTACCATTTGAATATTTAACCCCAATTTATCCTGATAAAAGAATTACGTTGGAGACAACACCAAGAGAGTTTTCAACAAGACTGATAGACCTTATTGCTCCTATAGGAAAAGGGCAAAGAGGTATGATTGTCTCGCCTCCAAAGGCTGGTAAGACAATACTTCTAAAGAAAATAGCTAATTCTATAACAATAAATTATCCTGAGATAGAGCTAATTGTATTGCTTATTGATGAACGCCCTGAAGAAGTTACGGATATGCAGAGGTCAATAAAGGGAGAAGTAATATATTCAACCTTTGATGAAGTGCCAGAACATCATATTAAGGTTGCGGAGATGGTATTAGAAAGAGCACAGAGACTTGTTGAGCAGAAAAAGGATGTTGTAATTTTGCTTGATAGTATTACTCGATTAGCAAGAGCATACAATCTCACAATACCGCCAACAGGCAGAACATTATCTGGTGGTTTAGATCCTGGAGCCTTGCATAAGCCAAAAAAATTCTTTGGAGCAGCAAGAAATATTGAGTTTGGTGGAAGCTTAACAATAATGGCAACAGCTCTTATTGAGACAGGAAGCAGAATGGATGATGTTATTTTTGAGGAATTCAAGGGAACAGGTAACATGGAACTTCACCTTGACAGAAAACTTTCTGAGAAGAGAATTTTTCCTGCTATTGATATTAATAAATCAGGAACCAGAAGAGAGGAATTGCTACTAAGTCAAAAAGAGCTGGAAAGTGTTTGGGCTATTAGGAAAGCAATGAGTAATATGGGTACTGCTGAGGTTACGGAAGTATTGATAAACAAACTTATGCAGACAAGAACTAATGATGACTTTGTAAATAGTATAAAGTTATCTTTCCTTGATAAAAATAATTCATAGACTACTATATTGGCTACTATTTAGGTGCACAATATAGTTATTAAGAGCTTAGACATATAAAGCGTTAAGTGATAATAATATACAAGATTTAAAGTTTTAAGCATAGAAATCAGTATATAGTTAGCTAATACGAAATTTGTTCTATATGTTGTAGTTAAGGCTTGAAAGTAACAAATATTCCAACGCTAATAAGTGAAGTGCAAAAAATGGGGCTTGCGGTATGTACATTTTTGTGTTAAAATATCACTTGCCTCTTTAATAAGCAATTTAGTACTTTTTATAGTACTTTGAATATATAATAATTATGCTGTTCATTGAGGACAATGCATTTGTTTGAAAGAAGGTGAAAAGTAATGAAAGAAGGTATTCATCCTGATTATTCAGAAGCAGTAGTTAAGTGTGCATGTGGTGAGACTTTTACAACTGGTTCTACTAAGAAGAATTTGCACGTTGATATTTGTTCAAAGTGTCATCCTTTCTTTACTGGAAGGCAGAAACTTATTGATACTGGTGGACGTGTTGATAGGTTTAAAAAGAAGTATGGTATTGTTGACAATGAGTAATTCAATACAATATAAGAATTAAGACATTATAAAGGCTGGGAAGATTTTCCCGGTCTTTTGTTTTGTTAAAATTTATTAAACTAGTATGCGACATATATGCGACATAACATAGTAAGATGTGCAAACGGTGTTCAATACTAAGAGCTTTTGGTTGTGTCACAACATTACGATAGTAATGATAAAAAATATATAAAGTAACACAATGTTGAGTTTATAAAGGTAAAAGCAATTGTAATAGGATTATTAGTTTTTTTTGCAAAACTCTTAGATGAATAATTACTAATTCTAGCAATTATTATGGCAACAAACCTTTGATAATTCTAACGCACCAATAGATTATATGTGCGAAAGTTGATTTAATAATCTAAATTAAGAGCCTCAATTGTATCTATCAATTGATTAAAATTAATAATAAGTGTTATAATACAATTGACTATTTTAGTTAGTTTTCGTATGATTTGATGTAGAGAATGTTTTTTGTTAAGAATTAGCCAAAATTAATGTGTCTTTGCAATATGGGGGGTAAAATGAAAAAAACTACAATTGGTGGTCAAGCATTATTAGAGGGACTTCTGATGATTGGACCTCAGTATAGAGCTACAGCAGTAAGAAAGCCAGATGGGGAAATTGTGATTGAAAAACATCCGATGAAACCAAAAGGAAAGCTTTCAAAAATTCCTGTGATAAGAGGTGCAGTAAATCTTTTTGCACAAATGGTTATTGGTGTAAAGGCTCTTATGTATTCTGCGGAATTTGTTGATCTTGAGGATGGGGATAAGCCATATGAACCATCAAAGTTTGAACAGTTCCTTGATCGAAAGTTTGGAGACAAGATAACGGATATTGCTATATATTTTTCGGTAGTATTGTCATTATGTCTAAGCGTGGGTTTGTTTATTCTACTTCCAAATTTTATAACTGACTTCTTATCCAACTTTGTTCAATTGGAAAATGTTGTTGTTTTAAATCTTGTTGAAGGTGTTATTAGAGTAGGTATATTTATTGGATACCTTGCACTTGTTTCATTAATGAAAGAAATGAAAAGAGTATGGGAATATCACGGAGCCGAACATAAGACAATTCATTGTTATGAGCATGGAGAAGAAATAACAGTTGAGAATGTTAGGAAACATACTACAAAACATCCTAGGTGTGGGACATCATTATTTTTTACAATTATGATTATTAGTATATTGATTTTTGCATTTACAGGCTGGCATAATGTTTTTCTAAATGCGTTAATAAGAATTCTTTTAGTTCCACTAGTTGCAGGTGTTTCGCTTGAATTTATTAAATTTGCCGTTAAGCATGATAACTGGCTATTTAAAGTAATAACAGCACCTGGGTTAATGTTTCAGTCCTTCACAACTAGAGAGCCTGATGATAAACAAATAGAGGTTGCAATAGCTGCTTTTATGGAGGTTCTACCAGCGGAAGAAGGTAGCGATGAGTGGGGAAAGGATTAATTACTCAACTTATTCAAAAAAGAGGATATTGGTTCGGTGGACTTATCAATGGCTTGTTAAAACAGATTGGAAAAATAAGTTATTGATAATTGCCAGCGTTTTACCTGACCGATATCTTGTCGGTTTCTAGCAAAAACACTTAGAGCATGCAGAACAATTATAACGAGGCAAGAAAATGTCCCCCACTTCTATAAGTGGAGGGCACCACTTTGGTTATCAGGCGGTGAGAATGTCTCCCGCCTCGATGAAACGCCGCTGATGTAATGAAATTTCTCTACAATCGAAAAATTTCATTTTGAATCTAGGCGTTATAATAAACATTTGTTGATTTTATATTGATAATGGTAGAGTAAATGGATATTAGAGAATATTTTAGATATGCAGTAGAAGGTTTAAAGAGTAGTAATATTGATGCCTCGGAGTTTGAAGCCGGGGTTATGCTTTGTCATGTTTTAAAATGTGACAGAGCATATTTATATTCTCATTATGATAGGGTACTTGGTAAAGAAGAACTGAAATTTCTGGAGGAAATACTTAGTCAGCGTGTTCAGAAGGTACCTCTTCAGTATATTATTGGAGAAACAGAATTTATGGGGCTTTCTTTTACTGTAAGTCCTGCTGTACTTATACCAAGGCAAGATACCGAAACCCTTGTGGAAGAGTGTATTAAACTTGTTGGTATGCTAAGTAAACAAGCTGAGCTGTACAAAAGTGATACAGACAAGGTTAAGGTTAATGAAGATTATATAAAAAATATTAAGGTATTGGACATGTGCACAGGCTCTGGCTGTATTGCTATAAGTATTGCTCACTATTGCCCTGAAAGTACACTTATAGCTTGCGATATTTCACAAGATGCAATTTCTATAGCAAGGATAAATTGTGAGCGTAATAGAGTTGTAAAAAAAGTGGAACTGCGTTGTGGTAATTTATTTGAGGCACTTGCTGGCGAGCAGCAGTTCAATATAATTGTAAGTAATCCGCCATACATTGAAACAAGTGTAATACCAGATCTTCAAAAAGAGGTGAAAAATCACGAACCATTTTTAGCACTTGATGGTGGAAAAGATGGACTTGATTTTTATAGAGATATTATTGCAAATGCACAAAGACATTTGACAAATGGAGGTTATCTTGCATTTGAAATAGGTTATAATCAAGGGCAGAGTGTCAAAAAGCTTATGAATAAATTCTTCTGCGATATAAAAGTGTATAAAGATATTAGTGGGAATGATAGGGTTGTGATTGGCAGGTATGATAAATCAATCATTCCATAACTTCATAATACCTGCATCTTGGAGGTTTTTAACTATAATTAAGCTTATTGGACCAATAAACATTCCTAGAACGCCAAAAAATTCTAAACCAATATACATGGACAATAATGTTACTAATGGATGAAGACCGATTTGGCTTCCAATAATTTTTGGTTCCATTATTTGTCTTAGTAATACTCCTAATACATATATAATTGTTAGTCCAAAGGCTAAAGGCATATTTCCGATAAAAATGTTCCATAAAATCCATGGAACCATTACCGTACCTGTACCTACAATAGGTATAGCCTCAGAAATACCAACTATAAGAGCTATTACAAGGGCATATCTAACATCTAAAATATATAAACCTACACTTACTTCAACAAATGTAAAGCCCATAAGGATAAGTATTGCTTTGAAGTAACCAAATAAAGCAGCAATAGTATCCTTTTTTATATGAGGTAACTTCTTTCTCAATGATATTGGTAGTTGTTTGTAAAAGAAAATGGAAATTTTCTTTTTGTCACTGCTAATAAAATATGTTGCTAAAATAGTTACTATAAAAAATACAGTCAATTTTGGAATTGAGGATGCAGTATTAATTGTGTATTGAATAATGGCAGTAATTATATTTGTAAGCTTGTTAGATAGTGATGAGAGATTTTTAGTTATGGCGTCCGTAACTTCTTCAGGTAATGCATTATAAAAAGATGTAATCTTGTCAGTGAAATTGTCTATTTGGGTTGAAATATCATTGGAATAAATGGTTAAGTTATTTCGCAGAATTGTTAACTCATCATAAATCTTAATTATCCCTAAAGTTATAACGGTTACAAGTAGAGACATCGTAATTAATAGAGATATTACAGCGGCAATTTTTCTTGGTATCTTAAATTTTTGCAAGATCCGAATAACTGGCTCATTAATATATGCAACTATAATTGCAATAATAAATGGTGCAAAGAAAGGGAAAAAATATGTTATTGATACATATATTATTGCGAAAATAATTACAATTAGTAGAAGCTTTTTAACAGCTCCTTGATATTTACTCCATAGTTCCATACGATAACCTCCGATAATACATTCTGTCATTTTTTTAGCAAAACAACCTCGTCTCACCAACTAATTCATGCGATTATTTCTAACCCATATTTCCCAGTGGTGTGTCTGAAAACTTAAAATTGTCAACTGGAAAAGTTGAGTTGAACATAATTATTAAGTATTTATATCCATTTTTGAGACTATAGTTATTTAACTATTAACATATATTTATACATAAAAAAGTATTTAAGTACATTTACAAAATAAACTTTGAGATATTTATTATTAATACTATTTTAAACAATGCTTATTACCAATGCAATGGCTATCAAAATATATTTTATCTTATACAAATTTATATGTTTATAGTGTTACAAAAGCAATCGTAATGCTTAGGATGAAGGTATGAGAAAAAAGTGAATTTCTGTTTTCAGTTTACATAGGTTGAGAAAACAAGATGTAATAAAATTTTTCTACAATCGAAAAATTTCATTTTGAATCTAGGCGTTATAAGATATTTCAAGGAAATAAGGCTGTAAATATTTTTTAGGATAATTTAAATAAATGATTACGCACTTAATTACAAAAAATAGTAAATAGTAACAAGGCTAAAATTTAATATTGTATACAATATTCAGAATTTTTTTCCAAAAGCTTCAATTTACGCCTTTTAGGTTGTATTTTATTTAAAAGTATTGTAAAATGATATGCGGAATATAATTAAAGAGAGAAGTCGATTGTAGTCATTATTTATTGTAATTTTTATTGCTGTAATAGGATTGACTAATAAGATTTTTCCAATTAGTATTGACAAGGGAAATTTGTTATAGAATTTATTTGACAAATTATCCTAGTGCAATATTTATATTTTTTAGAATTGTCAGTATTATATGATTGTTCTGAAAAAATATATGGGGTTAAAATATTATTTTGAAAGGAGAATTAGCTGTGGATTGGTATTTATTACTGTCAGCTATTCTGTTGCCTGCACTTAGTGCTGTGCTATGCTTTATTGTTAAAAATCAGAAAGCTCGTATTGCAATAGTTAGTATTTCTACATTAATACTTTTTGCAGTAGCTTATGGATTTATTGTGCTTTTATTAAACTCTCCTGATGGAAGGATTGTTTATCATTTTAATGAAAGTACACTTGAGGTGATTAGCTGGATAATAAAGGGACTTGATTTGTTATTATTTAGTTATATCGCATACGTGGGTATAAAGCATAAAAAAGCAATAGTAGTTATTTTGAGTATTTTGCAGTTCATACCTTGGGTACTGTTTGAAGTGTTTGGCTTTTTTGGGAAAGTTTTTGAGCCTGAACAGGCATTTGTTATTGATTATTTATCACTAATTATGATAATGCTTGTATCAATAATTGGACCCATCATTACCTTCTTTGCTTTGGGTTACATGAAAGAGCATGAGCATCATTTAAAATTAACTATTTCAAGACAACCTAGATTTTTTATGATACTATTTGTATTTTTAGGTGCAATGAATGCTTTGGTTATGACAGACAATTTATCTTGGATGTATTTTTTCTGGGAGATAACAACGCTTTGCTCATTTCTTTTAATTTCACATGATGGAACAGAAATAGCTATTAAGAATGGATTAAGAGCATTGTGGATTAATTCAGTTGGAGGAGTTGCATTCATTATTGCAATTATATTAGTGAATTCAAGCTTAGAAACACTTTCAGTTCTCACTATTTCAGAATCAGGGATGCAGGGAGCATTTACTGGAATGTTGCCGATAGCTCTTGGTTTGCTATGCATAGCTGGATTTACTAAATCAGCTCAGTTCCCATTCCAAAGCTGGCTGTTAGGAGCAATGGTTGCACCAACGCCTGTATCAGCACTGCTACATTCAAGTACAATGGTTAAAGCTGGTGTATATTTGGTGGTAAGAATCTCACCAGCATTCTCTGGAACTATTTTGGGACAGCTTGTTGCTATTGGTGGTGGATTTACATTTGCAGTTGCGTCAGCAATAGCTATTAGTCAGAGCAATGGAAAAAAGGTTCTGGCGTATTCGACTATTGCAAATTTAGGACTGGTAATTTGTTGTGCTGGTATCGGGACAAGGATTTCTATTGCAGCTGCAATATTATTGATGATTTTCCATGCTATTTCAAAAGGCTTATTATTCCTTTGTGTTGGAACCATTGAACAAGGTATTGGAAGCCGTGACATTGAAGATATGCAAGGTTTGTTCAAGTTAATGCCGTTTACTACAGTAATAACAGTAATTGGTATGATTTCAATGATGCTTCCTCCTTTTGGAGTACTTATCACTAAATTTATGGCTATAGAGACTGCGGTTGATCAACCTTTGGTATTACTGCTAATTATACTTGGTAGTGCATTAACAGTAGTTTTCTGGGGCAAATGGATTGGAATTATTTTGACAATGTCATACAAACCAAAGTTCCACATAGAGAAATTGACGTTCTCAATGGAAGCTGCATTGTCTATGTTAATAATATTTGTTATGGCAGCAAGTATAGGAATTGTTCCCCTATATAATGTTTTAGTTAAGCCACAGGTAATTGCCTTTGCATTGGCAGACAAAGGTGCTCTTTTTGGTGAAGGTATGGGAATTTGGCTTCACAATATTGATAATGCAGTATATGGAGGCTTTGCCTCGATATTATTCTTTATATTAGTATTGCTATTAATGGTGGCAATTCCGTTTTTTGCTCACAGACTCAAGCCAGCAAGACTCAAACCGCCGTATTTATGTGGTGGAAATGCAGATGATGACATGAGAGGACTTGAATTTGTCAGCCCTGGAGACAAAACAGAAACTGTAGTAGTAAGAAATTACTATTTGCAGAGTGTATTTGGAGAAGAGAAGCTTACAACAGGAGCTAATATTATAGCTGGTGCAATAGTTTTAATTATTTTAGGGGTGGTGATAGGATTATGAGCATAAACAATTTATTAATTGCTGTTATTGCCATAATAGCTGCTCCAATAATTGGTGGTTTGCTGACTGGTATTGACAGAAAAATAACTGCTAGAATGCAAAATAGACAGGGTCCTCCAATACTTCAGCCATTTTATGATTTCTTTAAGCTAATTGGTAAGCAGGATATTGCAGTTAACCAAACTCAGATGGTATATGTATTAGGACATTTATTATTTGCAATTGGTGCATTGGTAATGCTTGTTTTACAGCAGGATTTATTGATGATTATGTTTATTTTGGCTTTTTCGGGTATCTCACTGATTATGGGGGCAAGTAGTATTCGTTCTCCATATAGCAAGATTGGTGCGCAAAGAGAGATTATGTCTATGATGGCATATGAGCCAGTACTGCTTCTTATGGTAGTGGGGGTTTATAAGGCTACTGGAAGTTTTATGATTTCAGGCATATTTGAGCACGAAAAGCCTCTATTATTCAGTCTACCATTGGTGTTCTTGTCTTTCTTGTTTATTTTAACAATTAAGCTGAGAAAGTCTCCTTTTGACTTTGCTACTTCACACCATGGACATCAGGAGCTTATAAAGGGATTAACTACTGAGTTTTCAGGAACACAGTTAGCATTAATTGAGTTAACTGATTGGATTGACTTGGTATTATTTATGGGATTAATTTCATTGTTTTTTGCACAACCTTTATGGGTAGGTATCTTAATAGCATTAGTTTGTTATTTTATAGAAATATTAGTGGACAATATTAGTGCTAGAATGACATGGCAGTGGATGGTTAAAACAACATGGGTTGCAGGAATTGGAGTTGCCCTTGTTAATATAATTTGGATGTACCTAATTTAATAATGATTTATTTCAGTAGATAGAACTATATGATAGCTTTGCTGAGGTTGTTAGTGAAGCTATGGTTGTTTATGTTAAAAAGAATTTGAATTCAAATTAAGAAACGGGATTACATCTGCGAAGGCGAAGCAGAGGTTTCCTACTGTTAGTTATATTGATATTTATGCCCAAATGGGGCGTGGGAGGTTAGTATGGGTATAATAAGCAAGTCAAGGAAAAAGTCACCTTGGATTATGCATTATGACTGTACAAGCTGCAATGGATGTGATATTGAGACGTTAGCATGTCTGACTCCAATGTATGATGCTGAGCGATTAGGAATTGTCAATGTTGGTAATCCTAAGCATGCAGATATTTTGCTTGTAACTGGTTCTGCAAATAAAAGGAATTCACAAGTATTAAAAAATATATATAACCAAATGCCTAATCCAAAGTGTGTTGTTGCAATTGGAGCTTGTGCCTGCACAGGAGGTATATTTAGAGAGTGTTACAACGTACTGGGAGGAATTGAGAATGTAATTCCAGTAGATGTTTATGTTCCAGGCTGCTGTGCAAAACCTGAGGCAATAATTGATGGAATAGTGCAGGCTATAGGCAAGCTAGATGAGAAGGCAGAGTTAATGAAGAACGAAGGCAAGTAGTATAGCTGCTTTGCGGATCATGGAGGTACGAGAAATGATTGAAAATTTATTTGAAACTACAAGCGACCAATTGCTTGCAGAGACTTCAAAGTGCAAGTATCAAGACTATAGATATGTTACTTCTACCTGTGTAGACAATGGCGATGACACTATTGATGTTTACTATCATTTTGATAAAGACTATGAAATGAGAAATGTCAAAATCACTGTTAAAAAGGGTGAAGAAATACCAAGCATTTCAAAAATATTTTTTAGTGCAATACTTGTAGAAAATGAAATGAAAGAATTGTTTGGATTAAATATAACTGATATAGCTATTGACTATGGTGGACATATGCTATTATCAGATGAAGAGCTTTCTTCACCTATGTTAAGACAGCAAATAACTATTGAACAAAGAGGGGGTAAATAAGTATGAGTTCAACTGTAATACCTTTTGGTCCACAGCATCCTGTACTTCCTGAACCCCTCCATATTAAGCTGGTTATGGAAGATGAAAAAATTGTTGAAGCAATACCAGCTATAGGTTATGTGCATAGAGGATTAGAAAAGCTTACAGAAACAAAAGAGTTTACTCAAAACACATTCGTTGTTGAGAGAGTATGCGGTATATGTAGTGTTATGCATGCAATGGCTTATTGTCAGGGTATTGAGGAATTAATGAATATTGAGATTCCTGATAGAGCAAAATTCCTCCGTGTTATTTGGGCAGAACTACACAGAATGCACAGTCATTTATTGTGGTTAGGACTTTTGGCTGATGCCTTTGGTTTTGAAAGTCTTTTCATGCAGGCGTGGAGAAATAGAGAAAAGGTTATGGATATCATGGAGGAAACTGCTGGTAGCAGAGTTGTTATATCAGCTAATACCATTGGTGGAACAAGACGTGACCTTACAAAAGAGCAAATGGCAAAAATTAATCAAATTGTTGATGAGATAAAAGAAGATTTAGAGCAACTTGAAGCTGTATTCTTGAATAATTATACTGTTAAGCACAGATTGGTTGGAAGAGGAGTTCTTACTAAAGCTGATGCAATAGAGTATTGTACGGTTGGGCCAATGGCGAGAGCAAGTGGATTGAAAATGGATTTGAGAACTACAGGTTATTCTGCATACGGACAGCTAGATTTTGAACCAATTATACACAATGATGGTGATAATTATGCAAGGACATATGTTAGACTACATGAAATTTACCAATCAGTAGATCTTGTTAAGCAAGCAATAGCAAAGATACCTGAAGGACAGCATGTTATACCTGTAAAGGGAAATCCTCCAAAGGGTGATATAATATCAAGAGTTGAGCAGCCTAGAGGAGAGGTATTATACTTCATGAGAGGAAATGGAACTAAGACTTTGGATAGACTTAGACTTAGAACACCAACATTTGCCAATATACCTTCATTGTTAAAAATGTTGCCTGGCAGTGAACTCGCTGATGTAGGAATGCTTATTTTGACGATTGACCCATGTATATCCTGTACTGAGAGGTAAAAGAAAGTAAATAGGAGGTCATAAAGTATGTTTAAGATGGTGGAAAACGTACTAAAGAATTTGGTATCAAAGCCTGCAACTAGGAACTATCCCTTTGATAAAAGAGAGCCATTTAAGGACTCAAGAGGGCATATTTCTGGTTGCGATATAGATTTGTGTATTTTTTGTGGTATTTGCCAGAGAAAGTGTCCAGCTAATGCTATAGTAGTCAATAAAGCTGAAAAATCATGGGAAATCGATCAATTTAAATGTGTTATCTGTAACGCATGTGTTGAAGTGTGTCCAAAGAAATGCATTATATCTAGTGCAGAACATAAATCAGCACAGCAAACAAAGGACAAATTAAAGCTTGTTCAGGCACCAAAGCCTATAGAAAGTGTTGAACAAAATGCATGAGTATGCAGTAACTCAATCTATGATAAAAATGGCTGTAGATGAGGCAAACAAGGTTAATGCTTCAAGGATATTAGAGATTCGGCTTGTTATTGGCGATTTATCAACTATAATAGATGATTCTGTACAAATGTACTTTGATATTATGAGTGAGGAAACAATTGCACAAGGTGCGAAGCTAATATTTAAAAGGATAAAAGCTGAATTTAAATGCAAGGGCTGTGGAGAGGTTTTTATTAAGCCTCCTAAGGGGTTTAATTGCCCCAAATGTGGTAGCCTTGGAACTCCAACAGATGTAGGTAAGGAGTTTTATATTGAAAGTATTGAAATTGAATAGAAATAGGATAATGAAATGATAGAGAAGTTTTAGAATAAATATTGTTTTGCAGTCCTCTTAACACACTCCTGATTCATTTATACGGATTAAGATGGAATTGGAGTGTGTTTCTGTTTTATAGAAATGCATATAGGAGGTAGAATGATGGAAATTAAAGTAATGAAAAATATTATGCATGCAAATCAGAAGCTCGCTGAAGAGAACAGGGATTTCTTTAGTTCAAAAGGAATTAAGGCTGTAAATATAATGGCTTCACCTGGCTCAGGTAAAACAAGCACTATATTAAAATTAATTGATGCATTTGGCAACAAGGCTCAGGTAGCGGTTGTCGAGGGTGACATTGCTTCTAGTATAGATGCTGAAAAGATAGACAAGCTCGGAAACCCTGTAGTTCAAATTAATACTGGCGGTGGTTGCCATCTTGATGCAAATATGATAAAAAGTGCAGTTGAAAGTCTTGATTTGAAGGATGGAGCTATATTATTTATTGAGAATGTAGGAAATCTTGTCTGCCCTTCATCCTTTGATTTAGGGGAAGGAATAAGGATGGTTATTGCAAGCGTTCCCGAGGGACATGACAAACCTTATAAGTATACCTCAATGTTTGAAGCTGCTGACATAGTTGTATTGAACAAAATGGATTTAATGCCCTATATAGATTTTGATAGAGACAGCTTTTATAAGGGGATTAAAGCTCTAAATGAGAATGCAGAAGTTATAGAAATATCCTGCAAAACAGGGGAAGGAATAGAAAAACTTGCGCAGTGGATGCTTACCACGCAAGTAACTCATAACCGTCCTTAGTAACTGCTATGGTATATTCCCATTGAGCAGATAGGGAACCGTCTCTAGTGGTGACAGTCCAGTTGTCCTTTGCTACCTTGACAGAGTACCCGCCTGCATTTATCATGGGTTCAATAGTAAATACCATACCAGGTAACATTAAGACCCCTTTATTACGCTTTGCAAAGTGATCGATATGGGGGTCTTCATGGAATTTTAGTCCAACCCCATGTCCGCCCAAATCCCGTACTACTGTATATCCCCTTTGATTTGCAAAGGGTTCAATTGCACGACCTATTTCGTTTGCTGAATTAAAAGGTTTTACTTGCTTCGCACCAATATCAAGACACTGTTTTGTAACTGCTACCAAGGTCTTTGCAGATTGCGAAACATCACCTATCATACACATTCTGCTTGCATCTGAGAAATATCCGTTTAGAATTGTGGATACATCCACATTAACAATATCTCCTGATTTTAATACTGTTTTATCGCTTGGGATACCATGACAAACAACATCGTTAATTGAAACGCAGACGCTTTTTGGAAAACCCATATAATTTAGCGGAGCAGGAATAGCATTATGAGCTATTGTATAATCATATACCATTTTATCAACTTCTGCTGTAGTCATACCTGGTGTTATTTCTTTTTCAACTAGATCTAAAATCTGAGTGGTTATTTTCCCACTTTCTCGAATTCCTTCGATTTGTTCAGGAGTTTTGATCAAAGAGGGGTGAGGAATGATATACCCTTCAGCTCTATATTTCTCTAGTATTTGTTCAGTTTCATTCGGTAACAAAATACACACTTCCTTATTATTAATTTTTGATAAAATACAGTATTGCTGTAAATATTCGTACCATATATTGATATGTATATAGCAGTATAGTACTTAATGACTACGCCTATATAGAATATATGCAAAGGGCTTGCCAATCTACACTATTTTATTTCCACAATAGCGACGGTTATGTCATCCATAATATCATTTGGATTAATACTGTTAGAAAAAGAAACGGCTTTATCGATTAATCTAGTAAGCTTCTGCGATGGTGGCAAATCTGAGTTTAACATATGATTTAACAATCGCTCCTCACCAAACTGCTGCTTTTCAGTATTTCTAATCTCTATTATGCCATCAGTAAAAAGAAATATGTTGTCTTTAGGCTTTATACTAATAGTCTGCTCCATATATTCAGGATTATCAACCCAATTACTGATTGGAATACCTGCCGATCTGAGTATTGTATAATCATTTTCGGAAAATATTACAGGACATACATTTAACCCCGCATTTGAGTACGTGATAGTATACTTTTCTGTATTTATAACTATATAAAAAACAGAGATATATAGTTCACTAAAAAAGCTATTGTTATTGTAACTGGTATAAAGTTGTGTTAATACTTTTGAAGGTGATATTTCGGTTTTGTCAAGTGCAGTGTTTAAAAACATAGTTAGCATAGATGCAGCTACTCCATGCCCAGAAACATCAGCAATATATAAGCCAATATGCTCATCATCTATTTTAAAGAAATCTATGAAATCTCCACCTAAGGTTTCACAAGGTCTATAAATAAAGTTAAAAATAGCCTTATTAAACTCAAGTGTAGTTTTGGGTAGAAGGCTCATTTGAAGTCTTTTTGCAATAATCAAATCTTCTTTTAGCTTCTCGTTCTGAATTGCAATTTTTTGACTCATTTCTTTTATTTCAGTAATATCATGCAAGACTTCTATAACAGCGTATTCTGCTGTACCATCAGCACTACTGAAGGGGGAACTGGTTACAGAAAATACACGACCGTTTATTATTTCTTCCTTGCAGCGTGACCAATTTGGTAGATCTCTTTTAGAAATACAATTTGGACAAGGAGAAATCCTACCTAAAACCTCATAACATTTCTGTCCGACAATATCCATACCAACAGCTTTACGCATGGCGTTATTTACAAAAATAATATTGTCATCGTTATCTATTACCCGAACCCAATCCTGCATTCCATCAATTATTTCTTCAATAAAAGTGCAAGCAGATGAGCCTATTTTCTTTTTAAATTTGTAAGGCAAAATTATCAACCCTTCTAGTATGAATATATTTTGAATTGCAACATACATAATAATGAGACTAATTATATTGTAACATAGTTATCTATATTTAGAAGTGACTTATTTGTGATAATTATATTTTATACAATATTTGTCAATAATACTAGAGATTAATGTTAATATACTCAACTTTCCCAGTTAAAAATTGTAGGTGTAAAACTTATCAATGGAAAGTTGAGTTAACAAAGTTTAATAGCAAAATAAAGTATTGGTGGTGTAAAAAATGAGTTTTGGTGCAAATACCTGTAATTTAACGTATATTGATGCAATGAGTGCAAATGCATTTGCGGTATTTTCAGAAGCATTATATCAAACTATTACTAACTGCAAAACTGAGAAATATAGCGACATAGTATTTGTATGCATTGGCTCTGATAGGTCAACGGGAGATAGTTTAGGACCTATTATTGGGCATAAGCTGAGAGAAATGAAATATGTTAATGTTCATGTGTTTGGTAATCTAGAAAATCCAGTTCATGCAAAAAATCTTTGTGAAACGACAAATTTTATACTGGAAAATTATGAAATGCCATTTATTATTGCAATTGATGCTTCTCTAGGAAAAATTGAGCATGTGGGGCATATCACAGTGGGAAAGGGGGCTCTGAAGCCAGGCTCAGCAGTTAATAAAGATTTACAGCCTATTGGGAATATGCACATTACTGGAATTGTTAATTTTAGTGGTTTCATGGATTTTTTAACTTTGCAAAATACTAGGCTTTGTACTGTAATGAAAATAGCAGACATCATTTCAAGTGGTATCAGGTATACTATCTGGAGAATGCAGAGAGATGTTCTTAGAAAAAGCATTTCAAGAGCAGAGTCGGTTTAGTTCTTAAAATTAGATAAAAATTTCAGACTTTTTATATTATTAACCTTATAATATAGTATGAAACGAATGATTACAATGATTGGCACAGGCTTTTAGTATTTAAGTAAATTTCTTGTGTATTAATCTATTTTATATTAACTTAAAACTAGAAGTTTGTAAAAGCATAATTTCATCTATATAGGGCAATTATGCTTAAAACCACAAGGTGTCTGGCGACAAAACAAAGTCTATGAGAACATAGTGCATAATCAAGTTCCATAAAGTCAACAAAAGGCTTTTCACCTTTATTTGTAACGTTTTTGCACGCATGTGGAGTTTGCATAAGGAGCGGAGTCTCTCCACTGTAGTTTAAATATTTTATGCCTTGTAAATGGCATGGGAGGTTAATAATATGAATAGTAAGCGTAAAGGGACAATGATTGTAGGAATAGTACTTATTGTATTGGGTATTCTTTATTTCCTGGACAATACTGGAATTTTTGAGATTTACTTTAATATCTTTGATATTGGATTTCTTTTCTCTCATTTCTGGCCAATGATTCTTATAATTATTGGTTTAACATTTCAGTATTCATTTTTTGCAGCAAAGACATCAGATGCTGGAGTACTAGTTCCGGGAGGTATACTGCTAGTTAGTGGACTTACCTGCCAGTTGTCTACTCTGTTTCATTTGTGGGGATATTTATGGCCTGGATTTATTTTTGCAGTGGCAGTAGGATTATTTGAACTTTATATTTTTGGAACAAAAGAAAAAGGGCTTCTAATACCAGTTTTTATTTTAGGTGGATTATCTTTGATATTTTTTACAATTCAATTAGGAAGGATTGCATTTTTGCAGACATACCTGATACCAATAATACTTGTTTTAGGCGGCTTGCTGATTATTGTTAAAAATCGAAGTAATTAAATGTGTATAAGGATTTTATACATAAATGAAAAAATTTCAAAAAAGATGTTATCTAAGATAAAAAGTGGGAATATATATTAATAAAGTTGTCGTACGTAACCGTTAATTGCGACACTCAATAAACTAATTTTTAATAAGGAGAAATAAAATATGGATAAGTATGTTTGTACTATATGTGGTTATATTTATGATCCTACAGAGGGAGATCCAGATAGCGGAATAGCACCTGGTACTGCTTTTGAAGATATTCCAGATAATTGGGTATGTCCAGTTTGTGGAGTTGGCAAAGATTCATTTGAAAAAGAATAGTTTTTAAACTACTGAAAACGGTTTTCCTAATTATAGGAAAGCCGTTTTTTTAGAATATGCGAATTTATATCTAACTTAGTGGAAGAGGTGAGTTTTGTGAAAAAAGGAAGAGCAGTTATTGGTATTATGTCAGCATACGATTTTGAGAAGGGTATTAGTACGATGAAAGAGGACTATTATGATGCTATTATTAAATGTGGAGCAGTACCAGTATTAATTCCTGCTACTGATGAAAAAGCAATGTGGGTTGAGTACCTTAATATCTGTGATGGGATTATTTTTTCAGGGGGACCTGATGTTGATGGGGCTTATTTTGGTAAGTGCAATATGCCATATACTAATGAAATTTCGCCTATTCGGGATAGTATGGAATTATTTATTGCCAGGCAGGCTATGGCTGTGGATAAGCCTATTTTAGGTATTTGCAGAGGAATACAGGTTATTAACATTGCGGCAGGCGGAGGTATTTTTCAGGATATCTATGCAGAGAATACTACCGATAAAAAGCTTATAAAACACAGTCAACAAGCACCTAGATGGTTTCAGATACATAATATTAATATCGTAGGCAGAACCTGTTTACACAGTATTTTCGGAACAGATGTAATAAAAGTTAATTCCTTTCATCATCAGGCAGTTAGTGAAATTGCTCCTGGATTCACCATTAATGCTACTGCAGATGATGGTATTATTGAGGCAATAAGTAATGAAAGTAAAAAATTCGTTCTAGGAGTGCAGTGGCATCCAGAAAATTTATGGAGAAAAGACAATATGCACCTAAAGCTATTTGAAAGGCTGGTATCTGTATGTTAGAATTATATATAAAAATAGTAGATAAACATAATAAATCAACTTTCCCAGTTGAAAATTGTAGGTGTTTAACTTATTAATGGAAAGTTGCGTTAATAACTTAATAATAATGAGTATTTAAGATTAAGCAAAAGATATTGGAGGTATGTTGATGATAAAAAAACTTGAAGAAATATTAATGGGCTCTCTTGGAGTATTTTATAGCCCAGTTATTAAGGTGTTAGAGATTATTCTAATATTTATTATAGCTACAGTGTTAATTAAATTAGGAAGATATCTAATTAGAAAGTTTTTTGATAAGCAGAAAGAATTCAAATTTAAGCTAGACGACAAGAGAATAGATACCATGTGTACTTTGTTAATAAGTGTATTTAAATATGCTGTATATATAGCTGCAATTATAGTTAGTCTATCTGATATTTTGGATTTAAAGGCAGTACTTGCAGCGGCAGGTGTGGGAGGAGTTGCAATAGGCTTAGGAGCTCAAAGCTTAATAAAGGACACAATTTCAGGCTTTTTTATTTTACTGGAGGATCAATTTGCAGTTGGTGATTTAATTACAATTGACAATATGACTGGAACTGTTGAACGTATGGAACTGAGAGTAACTAGATTAAAGAGCTATACAGGAGATTTGTATATAATTCCTAATGGCGAAATAAAAAGGATTATAAACCATACAAGAGATAATAAAATGGTTATTGTTGATGTTCCAGTAGCTTATTCAACCAATATTGCAAAAGTAAATGATATAGCACAAACAATATGTGATGAGGTAAAGGATGAGTTTACTATTTTTACAGAGGTGCCGACAGTTTTAGGTATTACTGAATTAGCAAACAACAATATGAATTTGAGAATTGTTGCTAAAACTCTTCCTAATGAGCAATGGGCGGTAGAACGACGTATTAGAATGAAGCTGAAGGAGAGATTTGAAGAAAGCAGGCTTGAGTTTTATGATAAAACTGCGTTTTTAAAAACTGAGTAGTAATGTAAGAAACAACATCAAATGAAGGAGAGTTATTAAAAGTTCAAGGAGGAAATTATGCCTGATAAATATGCATTGGGAGATATAGTGGAGATGAAGAAGCAGCACCCCTGTGGTAGCAAGCAATGGGAAATAATCCGTACTGGTGCTGATTTTAGAATAAAGTGTGTTGGGTGTGAGCATCAAGTTATGCTTGCAAGAACGAAGTTTGAAAAGAGTGTTAAAAAGATTATTAAGTCCAATTTGGCTGCTGATACTTGATTGAAAATACACTAAATATAGTATTATTTTACAAATAAGTGTATAGGCAATACTGTTTTGGGAACACTTAGTAATATAACGAGGCAAGAAATTGTCCCCCTACTTTTATAAGCGGTGGGTGCGGCATTGATTTTCAGGCGGTGAAAAAATATCTCTCGCCTCGCTTACACGCCGCTGAATGTAATAGCTCGAAAACAAAGTATGTACGAACAAGGTGCATTTTCGAGCCACAAAAACCACAAGTGGTTTTTGACGATGTATAAATTTTGGACATCGAAAAATTACATTTTGAATGTAGGCGTTATAACTAAAGTCAATTACGGTGTCAATGATACTATCAGTTCTTCAGCCGATAGTATTTGACTTGGATATTACTAGGAGGGCTAAATGGAAGAGCTTAAAAAGGTATCACCATCACAAAAATTTGAGAATCTTATAAAGGATTACCTTCATCAAGGGAAAGAAAAGTTGGAAAATGACTTGGTGGGAACAAGAGAAGCAATTAAACTAATTGCAAAGGATAAGACAAAAAATTTCATGCGGACAATGGACTTTGGGCTCAATGAAGAGGAAAGAAATTGTTTGCATCAATTAATTATAACAAGTATGTATCAATCATTTTGTTATGGATATGGAATCGGCAAAATAGAAGGAGAAACAAAACAAAAGGTTCGCTTGTAGAAAGAGTTATATTGCTATCATATATTTTGTAAAAGTACACATTTTGTTTGTAATTGAAATGTGTACTTTTTAGTTATCTTTTATATATTTATTTCGAAGTTTTCCGTTTAGTTCTTAGTGTTTGTGTGGTTTTTAGCTTAAATGTATATATTATTAAATTGAGTCTTATGAATAATAAATCGCAGTATATCCTTGTTTTATCCAGTCCAATATATTACAATATTCTAAATATAGCTGTTTATATGGTAATTATTGAATGTAAATATATCAGCAAAACACTATATAAATGTATTAAATTATGTCGGTTATAGTTTTTAACTCAAACTTCGCACATAAGAAATTCTATTGGTGCGGTAGAATTATCAATGGTTTGTTACCAAAATAATTCCTTGAATTAGTAATGGTTAGACTTAACAACTAATTTATGCAATTATTTAACTTTTAATTTGATATTGCTACTACACCTGATATTACTTGGCTTTAAGCAGTGTATTCAACTGCATAGTTTGAGTTTTTAAGACAAAAGTGTTTAACTAAATGTACCTTAAAGATTATTACCAAGGGAGTAAAAAACAATTATGATAAAAAGACAAGGTTTCAATCCATATCTTCCTTCATGGGAGTATATTCCAGATGCAGAGCCATATGTTTTTAATGGCAGGGTTTATGTGTATGGTTCTCATGACCGTTTTAACGGGTATGTATACTGCTTGAATGATTATGTATGCTGGTCAGCACCTGAGGAAGACTTATCTGATTGGCGGTACGAAGGCGTTATTTATAAAAAAACCGATGATCCGCTAAATCAAGATGGCAGTATGTGTTTATATGCACCAGATGTTACAGTAGGAAATGATGGACGTTATTATCTGTATTATGTTCTTGATAAGCTCTCCATTGTTTCGGTAGCAGTCTGCGATAGCCCAGCAGGCAAGTACGAATTTTATGGATTTGTTCATTATTCTGACGGAACACGCTTGGGGGAAAGGGACGGGGATCAGCATCAATTTGATCCTGGTGTGCTGACAGAAGGAGATAAGACTTATTTGTATACTGGCTTTTGTCCAAAAGGAGATAAAACAAGGAATGGGCCTATGGCAACGGTTCTTGGAGCAGATATGCTTACAATCGTTGAAGAACCAGTGTTTATAGCACCAAGTGAGCCTTATAGTGAAGGCAGCGGCTATGAAGGGCATGAGTTCTTCGAAGCTCCTTCTATTAGAAAAAAAGGGGATACCTATTATTTTGTATATTCCTCCATTGTTTTCCATGAATTGTGCTATGCCACCAGCAAATACCCAACTAAGGGCTTTGTTTACGGAGGGGTTATTGTAAGCAATAGTGATCTTCATATTGCTACTTATAAGCCAGCAGGAAAGCCAATGTTTTATGGTGCCAACAATCATGGAAGTATCGTTGAAATTAAAGATAAATGGTATATTTTTTATCATAGACACACTAACGGAACCAATTTCAGCAGACAGGGCTGTGTTGAGCTAATTACATTCTGCGAAGATGGCTCTATTCAACAGGTGGAGATGACCTCCTGTGGTTCTAATGGAGGACCTCTTGTTGGATGTGGGGAATACCCTGCATATATAGCATGTAACTTGTTCTGTAAGGAGGAATCCATCTACACCGATTGGACTGGAGCATGGATGGATCACCAGTTTCCAAAGATTACTCAGGATGGGAAAGATGGGGATGAGGAAGTTGGTTATATTGCTAACATGCAGGATTCTGCTACAGCAGGCTTCAAATATTTTGACTGCAAGGGCATTAAGAAAGTTAAAATCAAAGTTCGTGGGTATTGCAATGGTGAATTTATACTTAAAAAATCATGGAATGGAAAGGCTCTCGGAAAGATACCAGTTGAATTTTCAAACATATGGAAGGAGTATTCGGCAGATATTGTGATTCCAGATGGTGTACATGCACTGTATTTTTCGTATACAGGAAAGGGCAGTGCGAGCCTAGCAGCTTTCACATTGGAATAGAGAGTGTTATGGAATATCATATTAAGAGAAAAGGGGCTTGAAAAAGCAGATTGTGGCATAAATAGTATCAATACCTATCAACCCAAACCTTCAAACTGCATATTGTAGTATTTAGCATATAGACCGTTCTTAGATAACAGTGTTTCATGGGTACCACGTTCTTGAATACCATTTTCACTAATTACAATTATTTCGTCAGCATTTCTTATAGTGCTGAGTCTATGAGCTATGACTATTGTAGTTCGATTTCTTGACAAATTCTCTAAGGATTCCTGAATATGACGTTCGCTTTCATTGTCTAATGCTGATGTGGCTTCATCAAGAATCAATATAGGAGGATTCTTTAGGAATACTCGTGCAATAGCTATTCTCTGCTTTTGACCACCTGATAGACGAGTGCCTCTTTCACCGACATGTGTATCATAGCCATTTTCTAGACTCATTATAAAGTCATGTATATTTGCATTTTTGGCAGCATTAATTATTTCTTCATCGCTGGCATTTGGTTTCCCATAAGAGATATTTTCTCTTACACTGCCTGAGAACATATATACATCCTGCTGCACAATACCAATAGATTTACGCAGGGATTTCAATGTGATATTGCGGATATCAATACCGTCAATTGTAATTTCACCGCCAGTTACTTCATAAAAGCGGGGGAGAAGTGAACAAAGGGTTGTTTTTCCACCGCCTGATGGACCCACAAAGGCTACTGTTTTGCCAGCATCAATTGAAAGGCTTACATTATCCAGTACCTCAGAATTTTCATCATAATGAAAGGAAACATTATTATAGCCTATATGACCACGAGGGTTGATTAGAGGTTTCGCATTTTCCTTGTCTTTAATTTCAGGCTCCGTTTCAACTATTTCTAAAAAACGCTTAAAACCAGACATTCCCTTTTGAAAAGACTCCGTGAAATTTATCAGCACTTCTATTGGGTTTAGAAATATTCCGATATATAGAGCATAAATCGCAAGATCGGTAGGTTTAATGCTGCCTTTAGCTATAAAATAACCTCCGCTTATCAATACAGAAGCATAAAGTAATCCTTGAAAGATGCTAGTTCCGGCATGAAAACTACCCATAATTAAATAACTGCTTTTTTTTGAATCTAAAAATTTTAAATTGCAGTACTTGAATTTCTGATGCTCAACTTCTTCATTTGCAAAGGATTTAACAACTCGAATACCAGACAGAGTATCTTGAACTCTAGAATTCACAAGGGCTATTTTTTTACGGTTATCCATAAAAACAGAACGCATTTTTCTGTTCTTTTTCCAGCAGAAGATAAACATTGCAATGGTTACTGCTAGAAGAATTAATGTCATTTGTGAGCTAATCATTGCTAATAAAATAAAAGAACCAATAATTTTAATGGTTGATATAAATATATTCTCTGGTCCGTGATGTGCTAATTCTGATATATCAAACAAATCAGATATAAGCTTTGACATCATTTCTCCAGTGTTATTTTTGTCATAATAGGAAAATGAGAGTGTCTGGAAGTGATCAAATAAATCCTGACGCATATCACTTTCCATGCGTGCACCCATTATATGTCCCCAGGAGGTAATAAAGTATTGACAGATATATCTCAAAATGTACATAACAAGCAGTCCAATACCAATAAGCCACAGAATATTCAGTATTTCAGAGGAACTGCGTGTAAAAACGCCCTTTGTCAGAAAATTCAGAAGCTGTGGAAATGCTAAATCAATTGCAGAGACTGTTAATGCACAGATTATATCAATAAAAAATAATACTTTATAGGGTTTATAGTATTTTATGAATTTTTTTAAGGTAGACATTTGTTATTTCTCCAGTTGTTAACTTGTATTTGATTTATGCTGACAGCAATATTTACAATATTATCTCGTGGTAGTCAGCACTATCTGTAGATTTATATTAATATTGTACTCTATGAGTTTGGTTTTTGAAAGAAAATAAATATAACGAGGCAATAAAATGTCCCCCACTTCTATAAGTGGCGGGTATCACTTTGGTTATCAGGCGGTGAGAATATCTCCCGCCTCGATGAAACGCCGCTGATGTAATGAAATATTTCTACAATCGAA
>JAEWST010000080.1 GCA_023398105.1 Bacillota bacterium
GTACAGCATAAGATAGGCCCATCGTTTTTTCAACCCTATTATAATTTGATTAAGTTATTAAAAAAGGATTTAGTAGTATCATCTACTTCATCATGGATTTTTAATATAGCTCCATATATATATTTTATAACATCATTGACTGCAATACTTTGCTTACCAGCAGTACATCAGCTTATAGGATTTACTTTCTATACCGATTTATTGATTATAGTATATTTATTTGTTGCAGGTCGTGTGTTTATGGCACTAGCAGGACTTGATACTGGTAGTGCTTTTGGTGGAATGGGTAGTAGTAGAGAAATGCTAGTTTCTGCATTAGCAGAACCTGCATTATTTATTATAATTATTACTGTAAGTGCAAAAACTGATATCGCATCTACAAATGTTTCATCAATATATAATTATATAGTAAATCATACAGAATTAGCTTTTACTCCCATTAATCTATTATTGTTTGTTAGTATGCTTATGGTTTTAATAGCTGAGTCTTCAAGAATTCCAGTAGATGATCCTTCTACCCATTTAGAACTTACAATGGTACACGAAGCAATGGTACTTGAATATTCGGGAAGACACCTTGCATTTATTGAGTTGGGAACACATATTAAGCAGCTTGTTTTTATGACATTTATTGCTAATATCTTAATCCCTGTAGGATTTAATGTAGCAAATATATTTTTGGGCTTAGGAATCTATTTGTTAAAAATATTGGTAATTACTATACTTGTTGCACTTATTGAATTAAATACAGTAAAACTTCGTTTATACAGCATTCCTAATTTTGCAGCAATTGCTTTTATAATATCTGTTTTAGGTTTTTTAACTAGTTTTATTCTTAAATAAAAAAATGGGACGTGGGAGGTTATTATGTACAACAATGCGTTAAATCTTTTATCTATTCTAATATTGATTTCTTCGTTTGTTTTAATTGCTAATAAACGTCAAAATTCATATATTTCTACATTTAGACTTCAGTCAATACTACTTGCTTCGGTGTCGCTTTTAGTATCAATTCGAAGTATGATTGTTCATAAAAAGTTTGACGAAGTTATTATAATATTTTCTTTAATAGTTTTGTTCAAAGTGATTTTAATTCCAATAGTTTTAAAAAGGACATCACAGAAGGTAGAATATTCAGTTGAGAAAGACTTTTTCATCAATATTCCAATTTCAATGCTTATTTGTTGTGGGCTTGTTGTACTGAGCTGGTATGTCATATATAGCATTGAAGGAATTATAAATCTAGATACCAAGAATTATTTGATTTATTCAATGTCAGTTGTTATGTTGGGTTTATTTTTTATGATAAGCCGTAAAAAAGCAATTGGTCAGATAGTTGGATTCTTAGTTATAGAAAATGGCATGTTTTTAGCTGCCATGTTGACCACTGAAGGTATGCCGATGTTTGTTGAATTAGGGCTGTTTTTTGACTTACTTACTGCTTTTCTGATAATGGGTATATTTGTGTTTAAGATTAATGACACTTTTGATTCAATAGATATTAATAAGCTAAAGAATTTAAAAGGTTAGCTTTAAATATTGGGAGGATATATGATTTTAGCATTTTTAGCTATTCCTGTAATAGCAGGTGGGTTAGTATGGATAACCAAAAATAAAAATATAATACATTTAACTAATTTAATAGGGTCATTGTTAATTTTCGTTTTATCTATATTATCACTTATAGATATTAATGAATCTAAAGCGGTTGTTAGTTCTGGAATATTTAAGGATTTATTTTATATTGATTCATTAAGTGGTTATATATTATTAATTACAACATTGGCATTCTTTTTAGTTTCATTATTTTCCATCAGTTATTTTGGAGAAGAACTAAAAAGAAATGTAATTACATTAAGAAAACTAAAGCTATTTTATAGCCTATCTAATGCATTTCTTTTGGCAATGATTTTAGCTTTAACTACTCAGAATATCGGTGTAATGTGGATTGCAATTGAGGCTACTACACTTGCATCAGCTTTCTTAGTGGGTTTTTATAACAATAAAAGGTCAATAGAAGCCGCATGGAAATACCTGATAATTTGTTCAGTAGGTATTGCTTTTGCAATGTTAGGTATTATTTTGCTTTATTATTCATCAACGATAACACTGGTAGGTAGTAAGATAACTGGACTTAATTGGAATTTCTTGCTACAAAATGCTTCGTCCCTTGACCCAAGTATTTTAAAAATAGCATTTATATTTATATTAATTGGTTTTGGAACAAAGGTTGGTTTTTCTCCTATGCACACATGGCTGCCAGATGCTCATAGTCAAGCACCCTCACCTGTAAGTGCTCTGCTGTCAGGAGTGCTTCTGAATACTGCAATGTATGGTATTATAAGAGTTTTGTCTATTGTAAATAAAAGCTTGGAAAATAGCAAATTTACAGGCAACTTGCTTTTGTTACTTGGAATATTTTCCATTGCAACTGCTGCTATGTTTGTTTTAGTACAACAAGATTATAAAAGGATATTAGCATACTCTAGTATTGAGCATATGGGAATTATTGCTTTAGGCTTAGGTATATGTACCCCAGTAAGTATTTTCGCAGCATTGTATCATACCTTTAATCATGCTATGACAAAATCAATGCTCTTCTTGGCTACTGGTAATATTTATTTAAAATATCATACAAAAAAAATAGCTGGAATACGTGGATTAATAAAAACAATGCCTGTAACGGGTATAGTTTTTGTTCTTGGTGTTTTTGCAATAACAGGCATGCCACCCTTTGGTATTTTTATGAGTGAATTTAGTACGGTTGCTGGAGCTATTCAGTCAAAGCATTACATAATTGCTATGCTGTTGTTATTATTCTTAGCAGTTATATTTGCGGGATTTGTTAAGCAAATCAGTAAAATGTTTTATGGAAATAACCCCAATACTGAAATAAAAAAAGGTGAGCTGGATTATATTGGTTCCACAGTTCTTATTATATTGCTTTGCATTGTAATAGTTATGGGAGTATATATACCTGCTCCATTAAAGTCATTAATGGATGCTTGTACTGAGATAATTTTAGGAGGGATATAAGTGGTTTCCGAAGCTATTTTTGATGCAATAAACAGATTATTATCATCACATGCAATTGAAAGCAAATTGCTTAATGAAAATGAGATATATTCAGAGGTTACGCAAGCGTCTATTAAAGATAATTGTACCAGTATTTATAATAACATTGACTGTGTACTTGTTAATTTATTTGGAAATGATACTTCTGAAATTAATAATTGCATAACTGTATATTATACTTTTGCTGTCAGGTCATCTAATACTATAATTACCATATACGTTAAGCTCAATAAAAACAGTTTTTTACAAATTGACTCAATTGCAAAAGAAATTCCTGCTGCAAGCTTGTATGAAAGAGAGATACAAGACATGTTCGGAGTTACTTTTATTGATTCTATAGATAGCAGGGAATTAGTACATCACGGAAATTTTCCACTAAATGTACATCCATTAAATAAGGATTTTAAGGCAGATACTAAGTTAAATTTTGAAAATCGTGAACAAAACTATACCGATATTTCGGGTACAGGGGTATTTGAAGTTGCTGTAGGTCCTGTTCATGCAGGTATTATTGAGCCTGGACATTTTAGGTTTAGTGTGGCTGGAGAACCTATAATTAATATCGAGGCAAAGCTATACTACACTCATCGTGGATTAGAAAAGTTATCAGAGAATGAGAATTATATGAAGGTACTTTTATTTTCTGAGAGAATTTCGGGAGATGAGACTTTTACAAATTCATTAGCATACTGTCAGGCAATTGAAAAAATTAATGGAATAACATATCTTCCTGAAAGAGCACTTTACTCTAGAACTGTATTCGCTGAGCTTGAACGCATTTGCAGCCACATTGGCGATATTTCTGGTCTATGTGTTGATACAGGCTATATTTTTGCAAATGGACAGTTTGCTATGATGAGACGCTGGATACTGATATTGTGCGAGCAACTTACTGGAAGCAGATATTTAAGAAATACCAATAAACCAGGTGGATTAAGAAAAGAGTTCATAAGAAACAATGAAAAGTTAATCTTAGAATGTTTAGATAATTTAGAAAAGGAGTTTAGTGAAACAGTAAATATACTGAAAAATAACGGTATGTTTATTGATAGAGTTGAACATACTGGAATACTAGCTAATTCTATTGCAGTAGATTTAAATGCTGTTGGTCCAGGTGGTAGAGCTAGCGGCATTAATACTGATGTTAGAAAAGAATTTCCTTATGCAGCTTATTCAAAGATTAAATTTAATGTACCTCAACATAATAATTGCGATATTAATTGCAGAATGAATGTCAAGATTGAAGAAGTTATTGAGTCTATAAGTATTATTAGACAAGCTCTAGAAAAAATGCCTGAGGAAGGTTCTGTTTCTATTGATATAGGTAAATTAAAGCCTTATTCCTACGCTTTTGGAATGACAGAGTCTCCAAGAGGAGAAAATATTCATTTTGTTATGACAGGTGATGATAATACTATTTTAAGATATAAAGTCAGGACGCCGTCATTTTGTAATTGGCCTGTTCTGTGCCATGCAGTTAACACTAATACATTAACTGACTTTCCACTAATAAATAAAAGTTTTAACCTTTCATATGCTGGAAACGATTTGTAATTTAGTATGAAATTTTATAGTAGAGTTTACCACTTTTTGCCGACGTGGTGATTAGCTTGTTTTTGGAGGTAGATTTAATATGAATAATATAATTAAAAAGGTTTTTCAACATGGTACTGTTACTGTTGATTATCCTAAAAAGCCAATAAAAAGTTCATATATCACTGGTGTACCAGAATTTGATTATACTAAATGCAAAAGGTGCTTGAAATGCATTAATTCCTGTCCAACAGGAGCTATTGTTTTAGTTGACAATGACAAGCAAAAAGAAAAGTCACCTGCTGTAAACATTGACGAATGTATTTTCTGTAGGTTTTGTGAAGAGGCATGTCCAAATGAAGCAGTACTTCTTTCAAATAAGTTTGAGCTGGCACAGAAAAGCAGAGCATCCTTAAGAGCAACACCATTATTAGTTAAAGATGATGATTTTAAAGGTTTAGATTATGAGCTTTTAGGTAGGCAATTAAAAGAGAAGGTGAATAAGTTTTATGGCAAAAGTCTTAATATCAGAGAAGTTGATGCTGGCTCTTGTAATGGCTGCGATTACGAACTAAATGCGTTATCATCTCCATACAATGATTTAGAGCGTTTAGGGATACAATTTGTTGCTTCACCAAGACATGCTGATATGTTAATGGTAACTGGTTGTGTAACTAGAAATATGGAGGAAGCTCTCATAAAGACCTATAATGCAACGCCTTCACCTAAATTAGTTATTGCTGTAGGTGCATGTGCTTGCAGTGGTGGTATATTTAAAAACAGCTATGCAGGTAGAAATGGTGTGGATTCAGTATTGCCTGTAGATGTTTATATACCGGGATGCCCCCCTAGGCCTCAAGCATTGATATATGGTATATTAAAAGCAATAGGAAGACTATAATAAAACTCTACATAGAGTATTTTTTAAACTTTTTGTTACTTGAGTGCGGAGAAAGGAATGGCCATTTACTTGTTCTTTACTTTTTGTGTCTCTAGCGATACTGGCGAAATGAAAGTCAGCTTTGCAGAGGTTCTCCATGATAGTAATTTTCTGCCGAAAGTCGGCGTAGGAGGTTAGTATGAAAAATCAATGTGAATTATACAATAGAGAATGTATTAATTGCGGCGAATGTAATGTTTGTGATCTAGACCCTAAAAAGCACTGTGATAATTGCGGTCATTGTATTGATGAAGTTGATGATTACAGAAGCGTTACTATAGATGATTTTATGAAATCAAATATTACAAAGGAACAAATTGATAGACTCAAAGACAAGATTTGTGAGAAGGAAAAAAATAATAATTAAAAATATTTTATAGAAGTTCGAATTTAGAAAAGGTTGGGTTACTAAATGAGTCGTGAAATATACTTAGACAATAGTGCTACAACAAAGCCCTATGACGAAGTTATTGCATATATGAATGATGTAAGTAAGAATTTTTATGGGAATCCTTCATCTTTGCATACAAAAGGAATTGAGTCTGAAAATCTAGTAAAGCTTGCAAGAACTCAGATTTCTGATGCACTAAAGGTAGATTCTAAGGAAGTTCTATTTACATCAGGTGGTACAGAATCAAACAATTTAGCTATTATGGGCTTTCTAAAAGCAAATCCTAGAGCTGGCAAACATATTATTACAAGTGAAATTGAACATCCATCGGTGTTAGAAGTGTTTAAACAGCTTGCAAAAGAGGGTTACAAAGTTGACTATATTCCTGTAGATAACAAAGGTGTAATTAAGCTAGATGCATTAGAAAAGGTAATAGACAGCGACACTGCTCTGCTAAGTTTTATGCATACAAATAATGAAACTGGTTCAATACAGCCTGTTGATGAGATTAATAAAATCCGAAAAGCAAAATGTCCATCTGCAGTTTTACATGTAGATGCAGTTCAAGCGTTTGGAAAAATACGTATTCATCCTAAGTCCTATGAAATAGACCTTCTGTCAATAAGCTCTCATAAAATTCACGGGCCAAAGGGAATGGGGGCTCTTTATATTAGAAAAGGAATAAGAGTTAAGCCTGTTTTGCTTGGTGGAGGACAAGAAATTTCGTTACGTTCAGGAACAGAGAATGTACCCGGGATTTGTGGATTTGGTCTAGCTGCTGAAAGAATTTTTGCCGACCTTGATACAAACTATTCTCGCATTTTTTCTATAAAAGAATATTTTTTACAGAAAATAAATAGTTTATTTGAAGATGCTGTAATAAATTCTCCAGATAAAGGATTGCCATACATTATCAACATTTCCTTTTCAAATTTAAAATCTGAGGTTTTGCTACACCATCTTGAACAGAAGAACATTTTTGTATCTACTGGTTCTGCCTGTTCATCTCATAAAAAAAGTCATAGCTATGTTTTAAAGGCTTTGGGCGTTGATTCAAAGAATATTGATAGTGCTATTAGATTTAGTTTGTCAGCATCAAATTCTATAAGTGATATTGATGAAACAGTTACAGCACTAAAAGAAATTATCCCTGTAATAAGCATCAAGCATAGAGGAAAAAGTTAAACGTAAAAGCGAAAGGATGAATACTAAAAAATGAAAAGTATTATATTAGTGCGTTATGGAGAAATTATATTAAAAGGCTTAAATAGACCAGTTTTTGAAGAGAAATTAATTGGAAATATTAAAAGTGCAATATACAAATTTGGCAAGGCTAAGGTATTAAAATCCCAAGGTAGAATTTATATTGAACCTGAAGAAGAAAATTACGAATTTGATTTGGTTATGCAGAGAGTCACAAAAGTATTTGGCGTTGTTTCTGTAAGCCCTGTTTGGAAAATTGAAACTGATTATGAACAAATTAAATCTTATGCATTAAAAATGGCAACAGAATTAGTTGATTTCAAAGGATATAAGACTTTCAAGGTTGAAACAAAAAGAGGTAACAAGAGATTTCCAATGCAGTCACCTGAAATTTGTAATGATGTTGGTGGATATATTTTGGAAAATGTTAATGGTTTATCAGTAGATGTTCATAAACCTGACTTTATTATATATATTGAAGTTAGAGAGAATTCATATATTTATTCAGAAACTATTAAAGGACATGGTGGTATGCCATTGGGTTCAAATGGAAAAGCAATGCTTTTATTATCAGGAGGTATTGACAGTCCCGTTGCAGGCTGGATGATGGGTAAAAGAGGAGTTGAGCTAGAAGCTATTCACTTTTACAGTTATCCATATACAAGTGAAAGAGCAAAGCAAAAGGTTATTGACCTTGCAAAAATACTTGCTGGATACTGCGGAAAAATACATTTGCACATAGTACCTTTTACAGAAATACAATTAGCCATAAATGATAATTGTCCAGAAGACCAGCTCACTATTATTATGAGGCGTATAATGATGCAAATTGCTGAACAGATAGCACGTAATTCAAATGCTATGGCTCTTGTAACAGGTGAAAGTATGGGGCAGGTTGCAAGTCAGACTATGCATGGTCTATATTGTACTGATGCAGCAGTTAATATGCCAGTATTTAGACCGCTAATTGGTATGGACAAAGTAGAGGTTGTTGATATCGCAAGAAAAATTGATACCTTCGAAACCTCAATCCTGCCATATGAAGATTGCTGCACTGTATTTGTTGCAAAACATCCACAGACAAAACCGAAACTTGATAAAATTATGCTGTCAGAATCTAAAGTAGATTTTGAACCATTAATAAAAACAGCTGTTGAAACCACAGAAGTTATTGTTGTTAGACCATAATAATTTGAAGGTTTGCAAAAGCTAAAGCCTCTGCTTTGGTAGAGGCTTTCCAAAAGGTAGTAATATTAACCGATAAAAATTTGTCTTTTGTCTATAGAGTATTTGATAAAATATCAAGGGCTAAAAAACTGTATTATAGAATATGGTTTTTTAGTATTATTATTTTTTTGATTTATTCAGGATCATTAGCCCCATTATCAACTTTAGGTTCTGTATCAACTGCAGGTTCTGTATCAACTGCAGGTTCTGTATCAACTGCAGGTTCTGTATCTACGTTAGTGCCTGTATCAACTGCAGGTTCTGTATCTACGTTAGTGCCTGTATCAACTGAAGGTCCAGTATCTACGTTAGTGCCTGTAATAATTGCAGGTCCTGTATCAACTGAAGGTCCAGTATCTACGTTAGTGCCTGTAATAATTGCAGGTCCTGTATCAACTGAAGGTCCAGTATC
>JAEWST010000096.1 GCA_023398105.1 Bacillota bacterium
GGGGGGGGGGGGGGGGGGGGGGGCCGCCCCGCGTTACTATGTTATAATTCCCCCTTCCTGCTTGACAGACTTAACAGAAGCCCTCAATATGAGGTGAAGAGTAGTAAGATTTGTACTCTTCGATGAAAAATATTTGGTTAGGGTCTGCTGTCTATCCTAAGATAGTCCGATAATCCTATGCCTACTAGGCTACTTTAGATTACTCTAAAATAGTCAGTCCTCTACTTGTGCTGAGGAATCACACTTTATACAATCAAGCAATCACCACCTTTTCGTATCGGTATACACCAAATTCATATTCATTTACTGTACTAGAGTTAAAGAAACTCTGAATACAGAAAGGAACTTCCATTTTAGCTAGTCGATATCCACCAATTTTATTATCCCATACTTTACAAAGGATATAGAATTCATCAGAAGTAGGGACAACAAAACCATTGTCATTAGAACTCAAATGTGTTCCTAACCAAATAGTGCAAAACACTAAAAGCAAGAAAGCTCCAATAAACATAGCTTCAATTCCATTTGTATATGCTAAATTCATAAAACGCAACCTTTCATTAGTAAATTTGAAAATCTTTAGAGTAATAAATATTATAGCGGCGAATCTCTAGACTTAAACACAAAATCATCCCTTTCTTAATAATATTATATTAAATTCAGGAAAAAATCATCCGATTTCCTGAATATTAGCGCAATTAACGGTAATACAATCAGGTTGACTTGCAGGTTTATTCCAATAAGACTTTTGAACAGCCCCAGAAGCAATCATTTGCTCCTTAGTTACTTCAATACCATTTAGAATATATTTGGACTTTGTTGCATTAGGAGAAGAATAAAGACGCAAATAGGTTTTTTCCTTGTGGTCAATAATAAGTCCCTCGAAATTTTTACGCCATTCTCCCCATGGAAGCTCATGAGTAAGAACTTTTCCCTCATGTTCGACTTTCATTTGAACAGACTTCATATTTTCATAATTAATACCCTTACGAACAGTAGCGGTTGTAAACTTGATGGCAGTAATACCAGCTCTTTTAGAAGCGGCAGTCAAAGGAAGGTCAGTACAATAAGAGATACGGAAAAAAGCTCCATTATTCTTACGAGAGAGAGTATTGATAATCAAGTTAGTATTCATGTTTATTGTCCTTTCTTTTGTGCAGTTTATGTCTGTATCTTTTATACAGATTTCTATCTGCAATTGTTTGTTGTTTATAATAATATTATATCAGAAAAAATACCAGAATGTCAAGCTTTTTTATCCTTTCTCCCCGGTAAAGTCGGATAGGACAACTTTAAAATTATTGCTTAATCTTCTCGATTGCCAATAGCTAAAATAATTAAGATTACAGGTGCAAACATCCAAAACAAAAAACTTTCTGTGTCTATAACATCAACTTCTTTCATTAGTATTTATTTATATAAATAAGAAACTTTAATGTTTCTTAAATATTAAAATAAGAATTAATTGACTTGATATCTATATTCCCCATAATATTTCTTTTCTGCTTCCTTTCTTGCTTTAATAGCTTCTTTTTTAGTATTAAAAGTACCCAAATGAAAAATTTGTCCCTTATAAGTTATTCTAGCTGTCCACTTGCCCTTTAAATTTTGTAAAATACCACAAACTTCTTTGTTTTTAGGAACTTTGTTGTAATTATTTTCTGCGATAGTACATTCTCGCAAATTACTTTTCCTACAATCAAAAGTATTATGGTCAATATAGTCAATAACCTTATTTTGTGATGCAGACATAATTAATCTGTGTAAAAATATATGAGGGGTTAAAGAAACTATATAACTTCCATTATTCGTTTCATGTTCTCTCCAAGTATAATCTTTAATTTTATCATAATCTTCTAAATCAAAATAAAATTCTTTTCCAGTATTAGAAGTCCAACCAATACCATAGCTCCCTGTAATGTCATATCTATTTGTTTTTATTATTTTTTTGACTCTTTGCTTAATTGAACAATTGTGACATTGAGTTGTATGTCCAGAATTTAAATGTGTAGCCATTACAATTATTTCTTTCCCACAAACGCATTTACAATGCCAACAAGTTTTATGCTGTCCTGACGGGGTTATTTTATCATCGGCTCTTGAAATAACTGTAAGTTTACCAAAAATTTGACCAGATAAGTCTTTAAATTTCATATTATTTCTCCTTTATATTTAAAATTAATGTTCTTTGAATACAACAGATTGACCGTTTTTAAGACCGATACAACCTGAACCATTTAAAAAGCATTTAAAACAATTACCCTCACAAAGATGAGTGGGATTTTTAGCTGTAGTAGTTCCATTTTTATAAAGAACATGAGCAGTAGGAAGATTATAGGGATTAGTATAAGGAGTTTTATCCCAGACAGAAAAGATAAGATGAAGATTCTCAGGTATTTGATGAGAATTCTTTATATATTCATTAACAATGTCATAAGCTTTAGTAAAACAAACGACATTGCATTTAGAATTTTTACGACAAATCTGAACCATCATATCCATATATTGCATATCAATAATATCTCCTGCAACATGAAAACGGAATTTGTCTGTAGCTGACATAACCTTATCAATATCAGAAAAATACTGAATAGGATTCCTCTTATATAATTCTGTATTACTATCATATTGAGTTCTAAGAATAGGACGAAGACCGTACATTCTTCTTGCATAACATCTCTTTTTACATTCAGCGCAATTATGACAAGTAACAACAGGGGTCAAAGATACAGACGGAATAGCTCCCATTTTCTTATTACCATCAGAAATAAAAACTTTCAAATTAAACATTTTATTAAACATTCCCATAATAGTGTACCTCTTTCTTTTGTAAAATTGTAAAATTCTTGTGTAAGATTAATATTAATTATGATTTGCTCTAATTTTAAGATTATGACTTTTACAATAAGGACAATAACAAACCTTTTCATTGTTCATAATTGAATTAACAATTTTTGTTTTTCTTAAATAAGTCTTAAATTCTTTTCCACAATCTTGACAAATGGGAGTATAAGAAGTTTTAGCTATAAGAGAAATTCTTTCTTTTCGGTAAGCTTTTGTACCTTCTGTAACTT
>JAEWST010000170.1 GCA_023398105.1 Bacillota bacterium
TATAAGTGGCGGGTAGCACTTTGGTTATCAGGCGGTGAGAATATCTCCCGCCTCGATGAAACGCCGCTGATGTAATGAAATTTTTCTACAATCGATAAATTTCATTTTGAATCTAGGCGTTATAAAATAATTACAATTTATATTTATAACGAGGCAAGAAGATGTCCTTCACTTCTATAAGTGGCGGGCACCACTTTGGTTATCAGGCGGTGAGAATATCACCCGCCTCGATGAAACGCCGCTGATGTACTGAGATTTTTCTACAATCGAAAAATATCATTTTGAATCTAGGCGTTATAAAAGTTTTAAGAAGCTGAAAGTAACAAAATCAGTAGCTTTCAAAATTTGTTATTATATTGTATTACGGCTTACAGATATAAGTAGCTAAATTATGAAAAGCGTTAAAGTATCTAAGCAAGCAGTCTTAATTTTATTAAGCAAGCTACGTTTATTTAGTGAGAGCTATTGTGTTTTAATAAAAAATAAATCAATGTATTTGTGAATGGAGAGTATAATTATGGGAATTAAAAGTATAGTTGAAAAAATAATAGGATCATACAGCGATAGAGAATTAAAAAGAATTTATCCAATTGTTGACCAAATAGATGAATTTGAACCGTCAATACAAAAATTGACAGATACCGAGTTAAAGGCAAAAACACCAGAATTTAAAGAACGTTTAGCTAATGGTGAAACACTAGATGATATATTGCCAGAAGCGTTTGCTGTAGTTCGTGAAGCTTCAAAAAGAGTATTAGGAATGAGACATTTCCGAGTTCAGCTTATTGGTGGTATAGTTCTCCATCAAGGAAGAATATCAGAAATGAAAACAGGTGAAGGTAAAACTCTTGTTGCGACATTACCTGTATACCTTAATGCTCTTGCTGGAAAGGGCGTTCATGTTGTAACTGTCAATGACTATCTTGCTAGACGTGACAGTGAGTGGATGGGCAAGGTTTACAGCTTTCTAGGCTTAACAGTTGGCTTGATAGTACATGACATGGAAAATGAAGATAGGCGTGCTGCATATAACTGTGATATTACCTATGGAACAAACAATGAATTAGGTTTTGACTACCTTAGAGATAACATGGTTATTTATAAACAGGATATGGTTCAAAGAGACTTGCACTATGCGATAGTGGATGAAGTTGACTCAATCCTCATAGATGAAGCTAGAACACCTCTTATAATTTCAGGACAGGGAGATAAATCCACTGATATGTATAAGAGAGCTAATTCCTTTGCGTTAACATTAAAGGCAAAGGTTATTAAGCAAATGGACGACAAGGTTGACGCTGATGAAATGTTTGATGAGGATTATATAGTTGATGAAAAGGCACATACAACAGTAATCACTGCAAATGGAATTAAGAAGGCGGAGAAATATTTTGGAATAGAAAATTTGTCAGATCCAGAGAACATGACTATATCACACCACGTTAATCAAGCACTTAGAGCACATGGTTTGATGAAAAATGAAAAGGACTATGTAGTTAAAGAGGGAGAAGTAATTATTGTCGATGAGTTTACCGGAAGAATGATGTACGGAAGAAGATATAGTGATGGTTTGCATCAAGCTATTGAAGCAAAAGAAGGTGTTAAGGTTGAGAGAGAAAGTAAAACTCTCGCAACAATAACCTTCCAAAACTACTTCAGAATGTACACAAAGCTTGCAGGTATGACAGGTACAGCTCAAACAGAGGAAGATGAATTCAACACAATATATAAGCTAGATGTAATAATTATTCCTACAAACAGAGAACTTGCAAGAAAAGACCTTTCTGATGTTGTTTATAAAAATGAAAAAGGTAAATTAGATGCAGTTATTGAAGACATTGTTGAGTGTCATAAAAAGGGTCAACCTGTGTTGATTGGTACGATTTCTATTGAAAAATCGGAATTACTTAGCTTGATGCTGAAGAGAAAGGGAATCCCTCATCAGGTATTAAATGCAAAGTATCACGATAAAGAAGCAGAAATCATTGCTCAGGCAGGTAAGTTTGGAGCTGTTACTATTGCTACTAATATGGCAGGTAGAGGAACAGATATAGTTCTTGGTGGTAATGCTGAACATATGGCTAAGCAAGAAATGAGAAAAATGGGATATCCTGAAGAATTAATAAGTGCTTCCACAAGTTATAATGACACAGATGATGAGCTGATTTTAGAGTCTAGAGAAAGATTTAGCACTTTAAATGAAAAGTACAAGGATATTACTAGTGCAGAACGTGAAAAGGTTTATGTAGCAGGTGGACTTCATATTATAGGTACCGAGAGACATGAATCAAGACGTATAGACAATCAGTTGCGTGGTCGTGCAGGACGTCAAGGTGACCCTGGTTCTTCAAGATTTTATATATCCTTGCAGGATGATCTTATGAGGCTTTTTGGTTCAGAAAGATTGACCAAGATTGTAGAGACTTTAGGGCTTGAAGAAGATCAGCCAATTGAACACAGTATGCTGACAAATGCTATTGAAAATGCTCAAAAGAAGGTTGAAGGAAGAAACTTTGATATCAGAAAGAGAGTTCTGCAATATGATGACGTAATGAATACTCAAAGAGGAGTTATTTATAAGCAGAGAAGAACTGTTCTTGATGGGGAAAATCTTAGGGATTCATTTATAAAAATGTTTGAGGGCATAATAGACAATGTTATTGCCACCTACTGTGCTGAAAGCGAACATGCGGATATGTGGGATTGGGAAGCAATGATGGTCTATCTTGAAAGTGTTTTCCTACCGCAAGGTGCTTTAACTGTAAGTAACGAAGAACGTAGTTCTTTTGATAAGGAAGACTTAAAAGAAAAGCTTATGGAAATTGTTGATAAAATATATGAGTTCAAAGAGGCTGATATTGGAATAGAACTTATGAGAGAACTAGAAAGAGTAGTTCTGCTAAGAGTAGTTGACCAGAAATGGATGGATCACATAGATGCAATGGATCAGTTGAAAAATGGAATCGGTCTCAGAGCTTATGGACAGAGAGATCCAGTTGTTGAGTATAAATTTGAAGGTTATCAGATGTTTGAAGAAATGATTAAGAGTATACAGGAAGATTCGGTTAAGCTACTTGTGAGGTCAAGAATTGACAGAGAACATGCTCCACAGCGTGAAAAGGTTGCTGAACCAGTAAATGCAAGTCACGGCGATGAACCTAAAAAACCTGTTACAAATAGCAATAAAGTTGGAAGGAATGATATATGCCCATGCGGAAGCGGTAAAAAATATAAGAAATGCTGCGGAGCAAATGAGTAATAGAGTTATTAAGATTTTTTGGCTCTATGTCAATAGTTGTGGTAGAACAGTAAACTGAAGATTTTTATTGAAGAGCCAATTGTTTTAACAGGTAATTGGCTCTTTGTTCGTCTGTTTAACAGAAATGAAGTCAGCGCTTTATTGACTTACGAAAGGTGCGGGGCGAATAGCCAGTAATTTTACGAAACTGTCTGATAAAATGTTCTACATTGTTATATCCGCAAAGAGCTGATAGCTCTGTGATCGTGAATGGGCTATGGATAAGCTGGTCTTTTGCATATTGAATTCGGCAGTTTATTACGTCATTCATGCAGGAGACCCCGAAAGTTTCTTTGTATAGTGATTGCAGATAACCTGAACTCAAATGTAGGCTATCTGCCATAGCAGCAACACTCCAAGGATGTCCTGGATTATTATAAATATTTCTGCGCAATTCCATTAGTGCCTGAAATTGACAAAAGATTTTCGTATATTTGGAGGCTTCGTGAAGTTTGTTAAACAATATTTTAAACAAATAGTCAATGGTAAGGTCTCGATAGCTGTTGCTTGAAGTATTCTCTGCTACAAGTAATTGAAACAATTTATGGCAATAATCCGGATCAGGCAAAGGAAAAGGAATACCGAGGGGGATTGCAACATCAATAAGGTATGGTTCGTCGGAATCAAAGCGAACCCAATCGTTGGCATATTTGTCCGTGCAGGCTCGGTAAAGTATTTTATAATGGGGAGGGTATAAAACAACACAGTTAGCAGGATATTCTATCATTTCTCCATTTACCCAGAATTGAGCCGGAGTATGTGTAAGAACTAGCAGCCAGCAATCATGACCTTCCGGAATATCAAAAACAAAACTTTCTGGGTGGATGGCATCGTACTCTACATAGTAAATATGAGCCATTTTTTCCTCCAGTCTTAGAATAAATCAATTATATCTTATTATATATCATTGCTTTATCAAGTTTATTATTTTACAATTTGTACAGGTAATGTATATTTTTATGTTATAAAATGTCAATTTAAATCCTTTGTTTATAATAATTATAATACAAATTGAATATAAAATGTAGCTATTATGTTATGTAAAATATACGCATTAATAAAAATTAATACAAGATAAGGTTCGGGAAAAATGTCTTAGCTGAGTTCACCATGACACTTTAACTTTGTTTATTATTGGTGCATGAGAACTTCATTTATACATGAAACAAGGGGTAATTGTTTTTGTTAAAAACTATGAACCCTTGATATAAGAAATTCATAAAAATTAAAGGTGTAACAGAGATTACACTAATTGGGGGGTAAAAAAATGAAAAAAGTAAGTAAGTTGTTAGTTCTCGTAATTGTAATTTCTCTATTTATGCCGGCTCTGTGTTATGCGGACAATCCTATTGTACAAACTAATTACACAGCCGATCCAGCACCAATGGTACAAGGCGATACTTTATACCTTTACACCAGCCATGATGAAGATGTAATTGAAAACGACTTTTATACAATGAAAAACTGGAAGTGCTATTCAACAACAGATATGCAAAACTGGACTGATCATGGCACAATCTTAGGTTATACTGATTTCTCATGGGCGAAGGGTGATGCATGGGCATGGCAGGTTGTTGAAAGAAACGGAAAATATTATGCTTATGTACCTTTAACAAGAAAATCTGGGGGATATGCAATCGGTGTTGCTGTATCAGACAGCCCAACAGGACCCTTTGTTGATCCTTTAGGAAAGCCTTTAGCTGAAAAACATGGTGGACAGGATATAGATCCAACATGTTTCATTGACGATGATGGTCAAGCTTACTTGTATTGGGGAAATGGAAACCTTTACGGTGTAAAATTGAATAAGGATATGATTTCTTATTCAGGTACTATACAGACATTTACAAAACCAGATGGATTTATCGAGGCACCATGGGTTTACAAGCAAAATAATATGTATTACTTGATATATGCAGGTTGGGCTAATGGAGTTGAAAACCTTTCATATGCAACAAGCAATAGCCCAATGGGACCATGGACTGCAAGAGGAAGTTTTATGGGTGCTAGAAATAGCTTCACAAATCATCCTGGAGTAGCGAGATTTAAAGGAAATGATTATATGTTCTATCACACAGGTGATCTTCCAGGTGGAGGAAGTTATCACCGTTCTGTATGTGTAGAACAATTCAAATATAATTCAAATGGAACAATACCAACTATCCCAATGACAAAAAATGGACCAACTCAGATTGGATACTTTAATCCATATGTAAAAACTGAAGCTGAAACATATTCTTGGGAATCAGGTATTGAGACAGAGGTATGTGGTGAAGGCGGAATAGATGTATGCAATATTGAAAATGGTGACTATGTAAAAGTAAAGGGTGTTGATTTCGGTACTGGTGCAACCTCCTTTGATGCTAGAGTTGCTTCAGCAACTAGTGGCGGAAAAATTGAAATTCGTTTAGACAGTCCAACAGGAACGCTGGTTGGAACTTGTACTGTTGATGGAACAGTAGGTTGGCAGACTTATACGGATGCATCTTGTAATGTAACAGGTGCTACAGGAATACATGATTTATACCTGAAATTTACTGGCGATAGCGGTTATCTTTTCAACATTAATTGGTGGAAATTCAATGGTGCTTCAATATCAACAGTTAAATATGGTGATGTTGATGGCAGCGGCAGCGTAGATGCTATTGACTTTGCACAAATAAAACAATATTTACTTGGAGCATCAAAAGATTTCACAGAAGATCAAATAAAAGCAGCAGATGTTGATGGTAGTGGCACAATAGATGCAATTGACTTTGCACTAGTAAAGCAATATTTGCTTCGCATGATAGATAAATTCCCTGCAGAGGTTTAGTCCTATGCAGTAATTGGAGGAATAATAATGTTCAAAATGACAGCTTTAAAAAGGTGTTTTGCATTAACTCTCTCTTTTATAATTATTATTTGCAGTATAGTGACAGTCAACGTATTTCCAAAAACAGCATCAGCAGCATCACAGGCAGCCTATTATGTAGCTCCAACTGGAAGCGACAGCAATCCGGGCACAATTGACGCACCTTTTCAGACTATTACAAAGGCTCGTGATGTAGTGCGTACTATAAACAAAAACATGACTGGTGACATTTATGTTTATTTAAGAGGCGGGGATTATCGTATAAACAGTACCATTGCTTTTGGACCAGAGGATTCTGGAACAAATGGCTTCAGGATATTTTATCAAGCATATGAGGGTGAAACACCTATCATTAATGGTGCAACAAAGGTTACAGGATGGACTAAGTACAATGACAACATATATAAGGCTACGCTAAATCGTAAAACCAAATTGAGGTATCTTTTTGTAAATGATAAGAGAGCCCAGATGACTAAAAAAACAGTCAAAGGTCAAGGTGGATATGGAACTTATTCTATAACAAAAGGACAAGCCAGTTGGGCTTGGACAAGCGGTAGCAATAGTGATGGAGTCAAGTATAATGCATCAGATGTACCTGAAATTAAAAGCAATAAGGATGATCTTGAGATTGTAAATGGTACTACTTGGAACGAGAATATTGTTTGCACAAGGGATGTTATTACGTCAGGGTCTTCAAGGGTACTTCTTCTGCAACAGCCTTATGGTTCAATAGCACAATTACCTGGTTGGGGTGCGGCTTTTACTACAACCAGTACTCATACCATTTATAATGCTTTTGAGTTTTTAAATACTCCAGGGCAATTCTATTTTAACAAGACTACACAGACACTTTACTACTATCCACGCCCAGGTGAAAATATGGAAACTGCAGATGTTGAGGCTCCTTTTGTAGAAAAGCTTATTGATATTTCAGGTGAGTCAAACGCAAGCAGAGTTAAGAATATAACTTTTGAAGGAATTACCTTTGCAAATACGGATTGGAACCTTGTTAAGGTTGGAGATTCCTATGGAAGAACTACTTGTCAAAGTGCAGATGCATTTATAGCTTATTACAACGGCAATTGGCATGATACCAAGTATACTCTCCTTGATACATATCCAGCAATAATAAGCTTAGTAAGTACTGATGGAATAAACTTTACAAGAAATGTTATTAAACATAGTGGTTCTGATGGTATCACTATGGTAAATGATGTAATTAACTCAAATTTAATAGGCAACTACATCTATGACATCACTGCAAGTGGTATCACTGTAGGACATCCACAGCATGTATATTTAGGAGATGGTGGAGAGCATCAGAAATATGCTCCAGGCATAGAAGGTATTTGTACAAATAACGTAATAAATAATAATATGCTATGGGATTGCAGTACCGCTCCTGGTTTTGGCGGATGTGCTGGTATAACAGCATTCTTTGTAAATAAGCTGAAGATAACGCAAAACACAGTTCATACTACAGGTTACAATGGTATAACATTGGGTTGGGGATGGTGTAATTTCAAAGACTCAACTACATGTAAGGACAATGTAATAAATAATAACCGTATATATAATGCATTAAACAGACTTCATGACAGTGGAGCAATATACACTATAGGACAAATGCCTTATACAACTATTAATGAGAACTATGTAAAAGGTATTCCTAATAATTCAAGCGGACCTACTTATGGTTTGCATAATGATGAAGGAACTGCTTATGTAACTCAGAATGATAATGTATTGGACATTGATCCTGGTGTAACTTACACAATTAACTGTGAGGATTATGGTCAAAAACATGACTTAACAATCTTAAGAACATATGCAACTGTTAGCAAAATGGGTAAAAATCCTCCAAGCAGTAACATTGACCCTATAATTGTTGTTCCAGACAATGTATGGCCTATGACTGCGTACAATGTATGTGTGAATTCTGGAGTTCAGGATGAATACAGAAGCATTGTACCTGCAAACGTAATTCCAGCAGCGGATTATGTGTTCCCTGCAAGTTGTCAGGCATCTGCAGGAGATGTAATCAATATTAGAAGTAGCGGCAACGCTTCAAATACTGTATGGTTTGCACCATCTGGCACAACTAGTTTTGCACAGGGTGCAAGCATGACTAAAGCAGCAGGAACAGCAACCTCTATTGTAGCTCCTACTAAAGCAGGATCATATAAGTTGTTTGTTGTAGATGCACAGGGTAAAAAGCTTGGTGAATCTGCATGCTTAGTAAGAGTAAAAGGAGCACAGATTGAAGCTGAGAATTTCTCTTCTCAGTCAGGAATTGACACTGAAAACTGTTCCGAAGGTGGGAAGGACATTGGGTATATTGAGAATGGAGACTATGCAGTATACAATAATGTCAATTTCAATAGTGGAGTTACAGATTTTCAGGCTAGAGTGGCAAGCGGTTCTAGCGGAGGTAATATTGAAATCAGACTTGATAGTATTACAGGTCCATTAATAGGAACTTGTAAAGTAGTTGGAAATGGTGAGTGGCAGACTTGGACTGATGCAGAATGCAAAGTGAGTGGTGCTAGCGGAATCCACAACGTTTATCTAAAGTTTACAGGAGGAAGCGGATATTTATTCAATGTTAACTGGTTCCAATTCATTAATGCAATACCTGATCCACCTAAAACTATTGTTGGAGATCTCAATGGCGATACCGAGGTTGATGCAACAGACTATGCTTTAATGAAAATGTATCTTCTTGGTGCAATTACTGACTTTCCAGCAGAAAATGACCTTGAAGCAGGAGATTTGAATGGTGATAAAGTAATTGACGCAATTGACTTTGCTGTATTTAAACAGTATCTGCTGGGTACAGTTAAAGAATTACCATATGTAAAATAATGTAATTAATATAGTAGAATGCTATAATATGCTAAGACAAGAAAAAAATATTGGTTTTATTAGAGTTGCTTTTAAGTATATACAGTTTATTCTCATAAGCAACTCTGATAAAACGTCGGGGAAGCAGTTTAAGGTAATGAATTTATATCAATAGTCACATTTACCAATAATCAAGAGGTGTGTGACTATTTGATTATTTTTATGAACTTCAAGAAAGGGAGGTATGTTGATTTATGAAAAAATTATCCATGTTTTTAGCAGGGGTTATTTCAGTAATGATGCTTCAAGGATCAGCATTTGCGGCACCATTAATTGATAATTTTGAACCTATGCCTATTATAGAGCCTTTGTCCTCTTCCTGCTGGGGTGCTCAAGATGTAGGACCTCGTGACCTAGGAAATGGTTTGGAAGACAGAACAATGTCAAAGTATTGTTACTGGGATGGTGGAATCATTAAAGGAGAAGATGGTACATATCATATGTTTGCTAGCCGTTGGGATCAAAGTGCTGGTCATAACGGATGGTTTGGCTCAGTAGCTGTACATGCTACAAGTAAAAATTTATATGGACCTTATACTGACAAGGGAATGATCTGGCCAAATGATTTAGGTGGAAGAGGTCACAATGTTGTTCCATTGGTGTTAAAGGACGGACGTTATGCTGTTCTAGTAAGTGAGACTAGAAGACCTGCAGATATTTTTGTATCTAATTCTTTAGATGGACCGTGGTCAAAGCTAGGAAGTGTTTCCATAGCTCAAAATCAATATTCAAACAATTATACAGCATCTAATGTTTTCATTATGCTTCGCCCAGATGGAAAATATGGTTTAATTGAAAGAGATGGAGTAATAGGTATTTCAGACAATGTATGTGGACCTTATACTATTATGGGAACAAATATTTTTGCAAGCACTGCTGGTTGCCCAACAGTTAACATGGAGGATCCTTGTATGTGGTATAGCGGTGGTAAGTACCATGTTACTGCTAATAAGTGGGATACTCGTAAAGCATATCACCTTACATCAAAAGATGGTATTAGTAACTGGAAGCTTGAGTCTGGGATTGCTTATGATCCAACAACAAACTTTTTAAGATACACAGATGGTACTGTTAATCATTGGAATAAGATAGAACGTCCTAATGTTTACATAGAGAACGGTCATGTAGTTGCAATGACACTTGCAGTTATAGACGTTGCTAAAGACAAAGATGGTGGAAATGATAGACATGGAAGTAAGGTTATCGTTGTTCCTTTTGACGGTGAAAAGTTAGATGCTGGAAGTGGGCCAATATCACCATTTACAAGAGTAGAAGCAGAGAGATATGACGATCAATTTGGAATCCAAACTGAAAGTTGCAGGGACACAGACACTGGTGAAAATGTTGGATATATTGAGAACGGTGACTATGTCGTATATCAAAATGTTGATTTTGGAGACGGTGCATCAAGCTTTCAAGCAAGAGTAGGCAGTGATAATGCCAACGGAGGAAATATCGAAATTAGGCTAGATAAAGCTGACGGTACTAAGATAGGGACTTGTGCTGTTACCAGTACTGGTGGCTGGCAGACCTGGGCTGATGTTAAATGTGATATTGACAAGGTAAGTGGAAAACATGACCTATACCTGAAATTTACTGGTGGAAGCGATTACTTGTTCAACCTTAATTGGTTTGTCTTTGGTAAAGCAACAGCACCTACAATAACTGTAGGAGACCTTAATGGGGATAAATCAATTGATGCAACAGACTATGCCTTAATGAAAATGTATCTTCTTGGAGCAATTACTGACTTGCCAGCAGAAAATGACCTTGAGGCTGCTGACTTGAATGGAGACAAAACAATAGATGCACTTGATTTTGCAGTCTTCAAGCAATATTTGCTGGGCACTGTTAAGGAACTGCCATATAAACCATAAAGACAGCGTACATCTTAATTACAAAGAACATGTTAAAGTATGCCTTAAAGAACGTGAATATCATGAAACAGAGTACACATAGAGTCAAAAATAGCGTGGATTTTACAAAAATCATTAGATACCGGCGTAGCGGTTATGAAAATTCAGAACTGTTACGTCGGTATTCAACTGTTTACCTAAAATCAATAATTATCTTTCAACCACAACAATCTGCTAAACTTTCAATTATTGACATCATAACCTCAGCAATATTATAATTAATACAAAAAAAGAATAGAAATACAAATCATGCAACTGGCGGAAAAAAATGAAGAATCATTTATGAATAATCATATAGGGAGCATGGTGGGAAAAAATATCGACCGCCTGGGTAGAACATTTATTTTACTCAGGTGGTTTTTTTATTTTTATTTAAGCAAGTTGATTTTATAATATCAAATAAAAAATAAGTAATATATTTAAGGAGGCTTTACAAAATGTATGAACTAAAATATGGTTGTAATCCAAATCAAAAACCAGCAGAAATTCGTTCAATTGCTGGAGAACTGCCATTCAAAGTACTCAATGGAAATCCTGGGTATATAAATTTTATGGACGCATTGAACTCATGGCAGTTAGTCAGGGAGCTGAAGAGTGCTGTAAATATGCCTGCTGCTGCTTCCTTCAAGCATGTTAGTCCTGCAGGGGCGGCAATAGGCTTGCCATTAACTGAAGAACTCAGAAAGGCATATTTTGTTGAAGATATTGAATTATCACCAGTTGCTTGTGCGTATGTTCGTGCAAGAGGTGCAGACAGCGTATCCTCATATGGTGATTGGGCAGCACTTAGTGATGTTGTGGACAAAGCTACTGCACTTGTTCTGAAAAGGGAAGTATCTGATGGAATAATAGCACCTGGATATACGGAGGAGGCTTTGGAAATTCTAAAGCAAAAAAAAGGTGGTAAGTATAATATTATAGAAATAGACCCGTCTTATGAAGCACCTGAGATGGAGGAAAGGCAGATATTCGGAGTAGAATTTGTACAAAAACGCAATAATTATGTTCCAAGCTATAGTGATATTACAAATATAGTGACTGAAAATAAGGACTTACCTGAAGAAGCAAAAAGAGACTTAATACTTGCAATGATAACGCTAAAATATACTCAGTCAAATTCTGTCTGCTATGCATTAGGCGGTCAGGTTATAGGCTGTGGTGCAGGGCAGCAATCAAGAATACATTGCACAAGGCTTGCAGGAGATAAAGCAGATCTTTGGTATTTAAAGCAGCATCCAAAAGTATTAAATCTTAAATTTAAAGAGGGCATCGGAAGACCAGATAGAAATAATGCTATTGACTTATTTGTTAGAAATGACATCACTGACTATGAATTAAACATGTTAAATGATGTTCTGGAAACTGCTCCTGAAAGACTTACTGAAGATGAAAAGAAAAAATGGCTTGAAGGATTAAAAGACGTAGCATTGGGTTCTGATGCATTTTTCCCATTCAGAGATAATATTGACCGTGCAGTAAAAAGCGGTGTCAAGTATATTGCACAAGCTGGTGGCTCGCTAAGGGATGACATAGTTATAAAGGCTTGTAATGAATATAAAATTGTTATGGCTATGACAGGTGTCAGACTATTCCATCATTAAAAAATATCCAGCTAAATTCTCTGTCACAAATTTAAACTACTAAATTACTGTATTAAATTCAGTGACACATGAAATTATTTATGTTATAATTTCGATTGTTAAGACTCTAGATATGCACCCGACAAGCGGTGATTTTAAACTTAGCTTTATGTGTTCAGATGCTAAAGAGTATTATTATTTTAAAAATAATTTTAATATGGGAGGACATGTGATATTCCTTTTATCACATAGCATTGGAAGATGAAAAAGATAATGATGGAAGATATGGTTGCATATTGCAATCAGTATGGATTTATTTTTCAAGGAAGTGAAATTTACGGAGGTTTGGCTAATACATGGGATTACGGACCATTGGGGACTAGACTCAAAAACAACATTAAAGATGCATGGAGATACTTTTTTATTCAAAGCAGAGATAGTAGCTTTGAATTAGATTCAGATATATTAATGAATCCTACAGTTTGGAAAGCAAGTGGTCATTTAGACAGCTTCTCTGATCCTCTTCTTGACTGTAAGGAATGTAAAACAAGACATCGTGCAGACAATCTTATCGGTGATTTTGACGAAAATGCAAAAGCTGATGGTATGACTACAGAGGAAATGATTCAATTTATCAGAGCAAACAATATTCCATGTCCTAAATGTGGTAAGTCAAACTTTACTGACATTAGACAATTCAATCTTATGTTTGCTACTGAAAGAGGAGTAACACAGGGTTCTACTAGCACAATATACTTAAGACCTGAAAATGCACAGGGTGAGTATGTTAATTTCTTAAATGTACAGAGAACCATGAGAGCCAAGCTTCCTTTTGGAATTGGACAGATTGGTAAAGCCTTTAGAAATGAAATAACTCCTGGAAACTTTACTTTCAGAACAATTGAGTTTGAACAGATGGAATATCAGACCTTCTGCAAGAAGGGTACAGATGAAGAACTTTATGATTTCTTTAAAGATTATGGTATCAAATTCTTCAATATGCTTGGACTTCCAAGCGAACATTTGAGATTCCATGACCATGAGAAGCTTGCACATTATGCAAAAGCAGCATGTGATATTGAATACCTGTTCCCTTTTGGTTGGGGAGAAATTAACGGAACTCACAATAGAACTGATTTTGATTTGTCAAGACATGTTGAGTTCTCAGGTAAGAGATTGGATTATATTGACTTGATAACAAATGAAAAGTTTATACCATACATTATCGAATCCACATATGGAGTTGACAGATTAGTTTTGGCTGTGCTTTTTGAAGCTCTTCAAGAAGAGGAACTTGAAAGCGGAGACACTAGACTTTTATTAAAGATTTCCCCTGCATTAGCACCAATCAAGCTAAATGTTCTTCCTGTAATGAAGAAAAAGCATGGTGAAAAGGCTATGGAAATTTACAATTCTGTTAAAAAGCATTTCATGGCAACTTATGATGATGCTGGCAATATAGGCAGAAGATACAGAAGAGGAGATGCTATAGGTACTCCTTATGCCATCAGTATTGATGATGATACTTTAAATGATGGAATTGTAACTCTTAGAGAACGTGACTCTATGCAACAGATTAGAATTAAAATTGAAGAATTAGTTGACTATATCAATGAGAAAACTAAATTGCCTATAGAATAAGATATAGTATTATAGATAGTTGGTTTTTGCTAAGTTATTTAATACTTGAGTATCAATATATGCCCCCTTTATAGATGGTTATGCTTACATAGCCATTTTAAGGGGGCGTTTTATTTACAAAAGCATTGATATTTATTTATATAATGTCTGAGGCATGGTTATACTTTTTATAATAAAATTAAATTTGACTATAAACTTTTTTAATTTGTTTGAAACTTATTTTTAGTAATTGCGTCTATATATTATAACGAGGCAAAAAAATTTCCCCCACTTTAATAAGTGGCGGATAACGCTTTGTTTTTCTGGCGGTGGGAATATCTCCCGCCTCGATGAAACGCCGCTGAATGTAATGAAATTTTTCTACAATCGAAAAATTTCATTTTGAATCTAGGCGTTATAACCAAATTTGAAAGGAGATTATTTATATGAAAAAAATAACAGGTTTAGTATTAGTCGCAGCTATGTCACTTTCAGTGGTTACGGGTGTATCTGCTGATACAGAAAAAATCAATACTAATGGTAGTGGAGCTAAGGTTTCTCAATATGATGTAACAGATGTAACAAATGGTGATTTAAAGTTTAGCTTTGGTTCTGTTAAAGGAAAAGTAACAGAAATTACTAATTCAACAAGTTCAGATGATGTTAAATATATTACAATAGAAGGTGATGATGGAAATATATCAAATCTTCTAATATCAAAGAGTACATATATTGCCGATAATGCTGAAATAACTAAAGATACTATTATTACTGGATACTATGACCTTAATGGGCCAATGTTGATGATTTATCCTCCACAATACACTACTGAAGTAGTTGTTATTGAAAACGATGAACAGAGTATTAAAGTTGACACCTTTGATAAAGAGCTTGTAAGCTCAGATAACTCTCTTAAATTAAATATAAGTGAAGATACACAAATTATTTCACAAAACGGTGAAAAGTATGAGGGGTCAATATTTGACAAGAAGCTTGTTGTTACTTATAGCTGGACAACCAGGAGTATTCCTGCACAAACAACTCCATCAAAAATAGTTGTGCTCGATAATCAAGTGGGTGATGTATCTACATTTGATATAGTTGTTAATAATCAAAAGATTAATTGCTCGCCTGCATATACTAATGATAATGGGATAGTGATGGTTCCAATTAGTAAAATAGTTCAGGCTTTAGGCTATACTGTAAAATGGAATGGCAAAACAAAAAGTGTAACAATTGGTAAAGGAATTGCATGTACAATAGGAGAGGACAACTACATTTATTATAAAACTGCACCTATTAAGCTGGGAACTGCTCCTGAATTAATAAAAGGAAGGACATATGTTCCATTACATTACTTTAGTGATGTATTAAATATGAATGCGAATATAATTGATGGACAAATTGTTATAGAAGATGAAAAGCTTACAGACTAAAAGTATAGACCAAAATTAAAAGCTTACAGACTAAAAGTCTAATATTTATAGTTGATTGCTATGGAACTAAAATAGGATGATAGATAGAAAAATTTATCCTGCTTTAGTTCCTTTTTATATTATAACGAGGCAAAAAAATGTCCGACAATCAAATTTCTATGCCGAGAGACACAGAAATATTAAGATACTCTTGATATTTTTGCAATATTAGCTTCGGTGCAAAAACATTTATTCAATTTATAATAGATATAGCTGCATTTACCAGATTTTTTTGCATTTTGTAGGTTAGAACATTGACTATACAGCTCTTTATTTACACAGGCACATATGTGGCAGGGAAGGTTTCCAGCACATTGACCTGTTAGCACTCCCTCCAAGGCTTCAAGCATAATAACACTTCTGTTTAAATCAATAGATACAAAATTTCTGAAATAATTTTTAAAATCTAAAACATCAAAATTTAAACACGGCTCCTTGAATAGCCATGGAATTTGGTTGTCTTCTTCAATGCAGGTTACACTGAACATATTATATGTATCAGGTATAATGCATGGAATTAGTGAATTACAAGCCTCGTACTCTCTATTTGAGCAAACATATTTTCTAATAAGCTTATCATAATAAAGATTCTTGCAAAAAGCACATGACCTAAAGGAGCTGACTTTGTGTCCGAAGTAAAGCTTTGAACCAAATATCTGCATGAAATACATTCTGTAAATTAAATCCATAGATAGCAAGTTAGAATTTTTCAGCCACCTAAAAAATATATTCATCTTGTTATTTATACATTCCAAGAATTACCACCCCCAAAATCAATTTTAACACTAAACTATTAAAATTGGGTTTATTTCCCTAAAATTGGAAGGGGAGAATTTGTAAAGAAATTTAAAGATACAATTATATATAGAGGTAAAGCAATATATATGTTAAATTATTAGGGGAGTAGATAATTTAATTGATGCCATTATTAGAACTTTTATTGGAAAATATATTTGGGATGATTGTAACTATAAAAAATATTTGCTAAAGCTAGTTAAAAAGAAAACCTCTTAAAACAACCTATTATTAAACGTATCTTTTGCATATGTTATAATTATAGGAGATAGCATTTAGATAATTTATTTTGATTAACATAAGCAATGTTGGCTTGCCAACTTGCGTTGTTTATATAAAAGGAGAACCAAAATGGGAGAATTCGTACACTTACATGTACATACACAATATAGTTTGCTTGATGGAGCAAATAGAATAACAGATTTAATAAAAAGGGTAAAAGAGCTGGGAATGGACAGCTGTGCTATAACAGACCACGGTGTAATGTACGGAATAGTTGATTTTTATAAGGAAGCCAAGAAAAATGGAATCAAGCCTATACTGGGCTGTGAGGTATATACGGCAAAAAGGAGTATGCATGACAAGCAGGCAGGAATTGATTCGGATTATGGACATTTGGTGCTATTGGCTCAAAACAATACAGGCTATAAGAACCTGATGAAAATAGTTACACTGGGCTGTACGGAAGGCTACTACTACAAGCCCCGTGTGGATTATGAAACGCTGGAAAAATACTCTGAGGGTATTATTGCACTGAGTGCATGTTTGTCAGGTGATGTTCCTGCTGCACTGTTAAACAATGATTATGACAAGGCAGTGGAGCTGGCAAACAGGCTTAACAGCATATTTGGACAGGATAATTTCTATTTGGAACTACAGCACAATGGAATAGCTGACCAGAATATGGTTAACCAGCAGCTTGTTAAATTATCCAATGAATTGGGTATTCCTTTGGTTGCTACAAATGATGCTCACTATTTGCTAAAGGAATCAGCTCAAGCCCATGAAATATTACTGTGTGTTCAGACAGGTAAGACAATTAATGATGAAAACAGGATGCGTTTTAACACTGATGAGCTGTATATAAAATCCCCTGAGGAAATGCTTCAGCACTTTAAGAATGTTAAATCGGCACTAGAGAATACTGTAAAAATTGCAGAGAGGTGCAATGTTGAGCTGGAGTTTGGAAACCTTCATTTGCCAAGCTTTGATGTTGAGGAGGGTTATACTCCTTATGAATATCTGAAGGAAAAGTGTTATCAGGGCTTGGCAGAGCGTTATGGTGAGGATTGTGATGAAACCATTTATCAAAGGCTAGAATATGAGTTGTCGGTTATTTCACAAATGGGCTATGTGGATTATTTCTTAATAGTTTGGGACTTTATCAGATATGCACGGGATAATGGAATTATGGTTGGTCCTGGAAGAGGCTCGGCAGCAGGTAGTATAGTATCATATTGCTTAAAAATAACAAGCATTGATCCTCTTAAATACAATTTGCTTTTTGAAAGATTCTTAAATCCTGAAAGAATTAGTATGCCTGATATAGATATTGATTTTTGCTATGAGAGAAGGCAAGAGGTTATTGAATATGTTGTTAAAAAATATGGTAAAGATAATGTTGCTCAAATAATAACTTTTGGAACAATGGCTGCAAAAAATGCAATCAGAGATGTGGGAAGAGCACTTGACATTTCATATGGGAATGTGGATGTTGTTGCAAAAATGATTCCCTTCCAAATAGGAATAACAATTGACAAGGCATTGGAAATTAATCAAGAATTAAAGAAAAAATATAATGAGGATGAAGAAACAAGACTTTTAATAGATTCAGCAAGAAGCCTTGAAGGCTTACAGCGACATGCTTCTACCCATGCAGCTGGAGTAGTTATTTCAAAAAAACCTATTGTAGAATATGTACCCCTTCAAATGAATGACAACAATGTAACTACACAGTTTACAATGGGGCTGTTAGAGGAACTAGGGCTTCTAAAAATGGATTTTCTTGGTCTTAGAACACTGACTGTAATTAGAGATGCTTTAGAGCTTGTAGAGCAGGGGCATAATAACAAAATTGATATATCTAGCATTGATTATGATGATAAAGCTGTATACAAGATGATTGGTGAGGGCAAAACAGTTGGAATATTCCAGCTTGAAAGTGCTGGTATGACTCAGTTTATGAAGGAATTGCAGCCGAGCTCACTAGAAGATATTATTGCGGGTATTTCTTTGTACAGACCAGGTCCTATGGATCAAATACCTAGATATATAAAAAATAAAAACAACCCTAAAGAAGTTAAATATGTACATCCTTTATTGGAGAATATTTTGAATGTAACCTATGGCTGTATGGTATATCAGGAACAGGTAATGCAGATTGTAAGAGAGCTAGCTGGCTATTCAATGGGCAGATCAGATCTTGTAAGGCGAGCTATGTCCAAGAAAAAAATCTCAGTCATGGAGGAAGAACGCAAAAACTTTATTTATGGTATTATAGATGAGGCTGGAAATGAAATTGTAAGGGGTGCAGTAAAAAATGGTGTAGATGAAGCCACTGCAAATAAAATATTTGATGAAATGATGGATTTTGCAAGCTATGCCTTTAACAAGTCACATGCGGCAGCTTATGCTGTAGTTGCATATCAAACTGCATGGCTCAAGTATTATTATCCTACGGAATTTTTAGCGGCTTCACTAAATAGCTTTTTAGGTTCGAGTGATAAGGTTTCACAGTATGTTAATGAGTGTAAGGTGCTTAGTATTCAGGTTTTGCCTCCTGATGTAAATGAAAGCAGTGTTAAATTTACTGTTGTTAACGAAAAAATACGCTTTGGACTTGCTGCAATAAAAAATGTTGGGGAAAATGCAATACTATCTATGATTAAGGAGCGAGGACAAAATGGAGTTTTCGTATCCTTCCTTGATTTTTGTCAGAGGATTGACAGCCATGAAATCAATAAAAGATGTATAGAGAGTTTAATTAAAAGTGGAGCTTTCGACTCACTAAATATTTACAGGTCAAAGCTTATGGCTGTTTATGAACGCTTTCTTGATGGTATAGCACAATCAAAAAAGAAGAATATGGATGGACAGCTATCTATTTTTGATTTGATGCAGGAGCCACAAGAGTCATTGCAGGAGGATTATCCTGATATTAAGGAATACCCTACAAATATTTTGCTGGGAATGGAAAAAGAAATGTTAGGGCTTTATGTTTCGGGGCATCCATTAAGTGAATATCAAAGTATACTTGACAAAAATGTAAATTTATATAGTAAGGACTTATTTATTAGTGTTAATGATGAAGACTCAAATGAAATGCAGCTTGAAATGAAAAAGCTTGAGGACTCTATGAGAATTACAGTTGGAGGAATAGTTAACTCTAGAAAAACAAAAACTACAAAAAACAACAATCTAATGGCGTTTGTAGGACTTGAGGATTTATTTGGGACTATGGAACTCATTGTATTTCCAACAATATATTCAAAATATTCTGATTTGCTGCAAATAGAGAGCGTTATTATTGTAAAAGGAAGACTAAGTTTGAGAGAAGATGAGCAGCCTAAAGTAATATGTGAAGAGGTATTCCCTATAAATAGCTTTAATCAAAAGAATTCTGGAGAAAAGGGAGTGTATATGACCTTTGAAAAACCTCTTTCAAAAGAGGAAAGTAGTTCTTTTAGAGCTTTGCTCAAATATTTCAGCGGAACAACGCCTACTTATATTAATATGAAGAATGAGAAAAATTTTAAAAAACTTGGCAGGCAATATTGGATTGATGTTAATAATGTTATAATAGAAGAGTTAGAATGTCGATTGGGAAAAGAAAATATAATTATAAGTTTTAGATGATTTCAAACTCTGCCTCAAGTAAACTTATTTCAAGAAGATACTGTATGAAAATGAAATTTTTTATTGTAGTTTATAGACTGTGAAGTAATTTGAAATATATAAAAATAACATAATAAAGTGCTTAATATTGATTTTTGGTGGAAAATAATATAATATAAATGTCGAGGTGGTTAAATGGACAGCCTAGAAGATAAAATTTCTGGTGAGTATGTTGCCGTTAAGGCAGAGGAAAACGGAGTTACAATTATTGGTTTGACACGTGGAAGGGATACTAAGTTTCATCATACAGAAAAACTAGACAAAGGTGAATTGCTGCTTGCACAATTTACAGAGAATACATCTGCGATTAAAATCAGAGGCAAGGCTATTGTTTATTGCAGATATGGTACTATTCAATGCGGTGAATAACAATTTGAAAGGTAGTGTAGATTACGATGTGGACAGTGGTATATATGGCCCAGAGCAAAGATGTAGCAAATGAACTACAAAATCTTTTGTCCAATGAAGGTATTCTTGTTAAATTAAGGCCAATTAGTAAAAATCATGAGAATAATGATAATTACTTTGAAGTCCTTGTTCCTGAGGCAGAGGTTGAGGAAGCACATAGCGTTATTATAGAAACGGGTTATTAATAAAATTATGTATGATGGCTTCGTGCATATGATGCTCGGAGCTATTATTTTGTTGTAAATAGAATAGTGTTGTGAAAGAGTGTGGTGGTTAAGAAATGTATTACATTGATACACAATTAACAGTCAGGTATGCCGAAACAGATAGAATGGGTATAGTACATCATTCAAATTATGCGGTTTGGTTTGAGGCAGGCAGGACGGAATTAATCAATAAATGTGGAATTTCTTATTCTGAGGTTGAAGAAAAAGGGATACTTTTACCCTTGCTTGAGCTTAAATGCAAGTTTATAAGTTCATCGACATATGAGGATAAAATAATAGTAAGAACTAGAATAAAAAGTTATTCCAAAACTAGATTAATCTTTTGCTATGAGGTTTTTAAAGAACAAGATATGACTAAACCTATAACAACTGGTGAAACTGTTCATGTTTGGACAAATAGTGAACTAAAACCTATAAACTTACAGAAGCACTTTCCTGAACTTTATCATATAATAAGTATAAATTCTATTGAAGAGACATAATAGCATATAAAATATTGCACTCCATAATGAGTTTGTGATAGACTATGCTTACTAAAGTCTATTCAAAGTTTTAATAGTATTTTTTAATTAAAGGTTTGAGCAAATTTGAAGTAGATTGTTTATCTTATCAAAATCAATTTGGTTTATCGGCTTTCGTGTATTGAATATAAATTAGTAAAATCAGGTGGTGTTCCAGTGGTAATTAACATTCCAAATATATTAACGGCTATAAGGCTAATTATTGTGCCTATTTTAGGTTATTCTATGCAGAGCGAAAGGTATATGCTCGCTATGATTCTTTTTGCTTTTGGGGGAATTACTGACGTTGTAGATGGCTATATTGCGAGAAAATTCAATATGATAACAAAATGGGGCAAGTTTTTTGACCCATTAGCAGACAAACTTATGCAAATAACAGCATTGACTTTCTTGGTAATAAAGGGTTTTATACCCATTGTAGTACTTATTATTGTAGTTTTAAAGGAACTATTAATGTTAATTGGAGGCATACTGCTCTATACAAAAGGAAAAACAGTTATTGGTGCAAACTGGTACGGGAAACTAGCTACCGTAATTTTCTATTTTGCAATAATTGCAACTATAATTCTTAGAATAGAGAGTTTAAGCAATAGTTACACAACAATAGCTATTGATATTGCCCTTGGCTTAGCAGTTGTATGTACGCTTTTTGCATTAGTGAGATATATAATTATATATTTGAAATTTTCAAAGAATTATGAAAAAGATATTCTAACTAATGGAGCAAAAAAATAGTAAGTATATTACTCAGCTTTCGCATGTAGTGTTTTTAGGAAATTAAAATTTTCAATATAAAGTTTGTATAGAAATATAGGTACACTTAAGGGTGTGCCTTTTACTATAGTGTGAGATTATGCATCAAATTTCAACATAAACAAGGAAAATAAGTTAGTTTACTTGGTAATAAACTATTGATAAAATTGAACATGGATAGACTTTTCGTATGGGAGATTTAAGTTAATAAAGAGTTAATAAAGAGTTAATAAATTAGTATTATTTTTATGTTATAACTAATTTGGAGGATACAAATGTTTGGATATATAATGCCAGAGAAACCTGAACTGAAAATAAAAGAATTTGATATGTATCGTGCTTATTATTGCGGAGTTTGTAAGTCTATCGGGAAAAGGCATGGCCAGATAAAAAGAATGACTCTCACCTACGATGCGGCTTTTCTAGCTTTACTATTATGTTCAATATTAAATGTTGAAGTAAAAGTAAGCAAAGAACGCTGTATGGTACACCCTACTAAAAAATCCTTTGTTATTTATAATGAAATTATTGATTATTCATCCGACATTAATATAATATTAGCGTATAATAATATTGTTGATAAGTGGAAGGACGATAAATCTAAAATAGCTTTATTGGGTTTAGTGGGGCTTAAAAGAGCATATAAGAAGCTAAAAGCAAAATATTCTGCCAAGTGTGATATAATAAATAAAAGATTAGAGGAACTGTCTATACTGGAAAAAAACAACTGTGATTCAATTGACCAAGCAGCAGAGCCTTTTGCAAAGCTAATGGAAGAAGTATTAGACTATGAAAAGCTTGATGATAATACAAGACAGGTTCTGAGATGGATGGGCTACAATCTAGGAAAATGGATTTATTTAATTGATGCATTTGATGATTTGGAAGACGATATTAAAAACTCTAGCTATAACCCATTCCTTATTCATTACAAATATAAGGGCAACGATGTTTGTGAATTTAAAGATAGTATAAAGGAACAAGTTGAGTTTACTCTATTGTATTGTTTGGGTGAGACATCAAAAGCGTTTGAATTATTAACAGCAAAGGAAAATAAAAGTATACTAGAAAATATATTATATATAGGCATGTTAAGTAAGACTGACAAAATTTTATGCCAGAGGAGTTGTGTAAAAGGTGAAAAATCCATATGAGGTACTAGGAATTAAAGAAGGGGCTTCTGATGAAGAGATTAAAAAGGCATATAGAGAACAGGTAAAAAAATATCATCCTGATCAATATCAAGACAATCCTCTTTCAAAATTAGCCGAGGAAAAACTTAGGGAAGTAAATGAAGCATATGAATACTTAACAGGAAAAGGTCAGAGTGCTAAAGCCAGCAATGGATGGAGCGGAAGAAGTGCAGGAAATAGTCCAAATCAAAGCACAAGTTCATACAGTAATAATAGCAGTGATAGCTTTGGACAAGTAAGAATGTATATAAACAATGGCAATATATTGCAGGCTGAGTCATTGCTTGATACCATCTCAAACAAAAATGCTGAATGGTTTTATTTAAGAGGTCTTATATTTATGAAAAAAGGCTGGTACAATGAAGCTTCAATGAATATAAAGCAAGCAGTAAATATGGATCCTACAAATTTTGAGTACAGAAATACACTTAATAGAATGAATTCAAGCAATAATATGTATCGTGGCAATGCAAGCAACAGAGGCTATAATGCGGGTCCTAGTTTTTGTGATATGTGTACCTGCTTGTGGTGTTCAGATTCTATGTGTGAGTGTTGCGGCGGAGATTTAATTTCATGCTGTTAATAAGTTTGTAGGTGTTTATAAACTTGAAAATTAGAGTTATACTGACATGAGTAATTTTATTTTACTATTTGATTAGCTAGAAAAAGGTTTTTTAGAGCATGGTTATTTTTTGAGCCTCAGATTCATTACTATTTTTTGCCTAAAAGCTGGCGTGGAGGTTGATATACTTAACATGAACAACAATAAAAGAGTTAAAGGTATTGCACTAGGGGGTATTCTAGCTGCATTTGCTGTAATATGTGTTTTTCTTGCATCTATACTCCCTACAAGTGTGCTTACTTTGTATGCTGTTAGCTCGTTGTTTATTTCAGTTATTATTATTGAATTTGGCACAAAAGCGGGATGGACCTTTTATGTTGTATCTAGCATATTATCAGCGGTCTTGGTTCCAAGACTGGAAGTTGTGCCGTTTGTTGTATTTTTTGGAGTGTATGGCTTAATTAAATTCTATACTGAAAAAAACCAAAGTAGGATTTTAGAGTATATATTAAAGATTGTTTATTTTAATATATGTTTACTGCTAGGGCTATTTTTCTTAAAAGAAATAATACTTATGGGAGTAACCATTTCTGCCCCTATTTATATAGTTGCTGGGTTATTAGAGTTGGTTTTTATACTATATGACTATGTATATACATTGTTTATCCGATTCTACGCTTCAAAGTTAAAGCCTAAATTGAAGCTTTAAGCTTAAATAAGCATTAAAATTGTAGCGGAAGATTATATATTAGTTTGGTTAATTAGTGCTTGCTGAACGGATAAGGAATTTATTTGGAAAATTATAAAGGTACATAAATTAATGCAAAGCTTGGCAAAAATCAATGACAACAATGAACACCTATAATTTTAGATATGAAATTTGAGTAAATACATATATGGAAATAATTTGAAATAAAGCACTGTATATATTACAATAAATGTAATTGCAGTGCTTTTTTGTTTTTTTGCATTTGGTAAATTCACTATGGAGGTTAAAATGAGCCCAGCTTTTTCATATTCAATTGCTGTTTTTCTAATTATCTTTGTAGCGGGCTGCTCAGTAAATCTACTAAGGCAGCATTATATATTTCAGTTAATTGGAATTGCTTTTTTCTTTACATATATAGTGGTTAACTCTGCAATAATTGTGGAGAGTACCGTAAGTGTAACTATTCAACAGTTGTTCTACAGCTCACTTCCAAGCCTTTTTGGCATGTCTGCGTGTCTTATCTGTTTAGCACTAGGAGTCTGGATTTTTCCTTCAATCAGAAGCAAATTTAAGGATTAAATTAATAGCACAACTTTCCCCTATAATAAGCCTATCAATGCAGAAGACTTATTCATTTACAATCTACCTGACTAATTTTCACACAAATTTCATGATAAAATGTATCTAGTTTTAATTAATATGATATAATAAAAAATATTTGTAATACTATTCCGTATTTAAAAATAGAGGAACTATTTTAATGCAAATTAGTGTAATATGTTTAATAGTTACTGCTTGGAGCTTGCTTGCTAAGAGCTTTAATACAAAAAAATAGATTTTATTTTGATATACATTATTTTATAACATCTTACGAAGGTTTGATGAAAGGATGGGTTAACACTATGAATGAGAAGGTAAAGGATATTGCGGTCAGAATTAAAGGATTGAGACTGTTATCTGGAGAATCTGAAAAAGCAGTGGCAGACGCAATTGGAATAAATGTTAATGAATACTTTAAATATGAAAATGCACAAGACGATATTCCAGTCAGTATATTGTATGAAATAGCTGAATATTACAATGTGGATATGACAGAAATATTAACTGGCACTTCACCAAAATTGCATGATATCAGCTTTGTTAAAAAGGGTGAAGGCTTGACGGTTCAAAGATTTGATCAATACAAGTTTGAAAGCCTTGCATATAAATATTCCAATAGAAAAATAGAGCCTTTGCTTGTTGAACTTGACCCGGAAAATTCTCCTGAGCTTGTTTCACATAAAGGACAGGAGTTCAATTTTTGCCTTGAAGGCAGGATGCAGGTGATAATAGGCAAGGAAAGTTTTACTATGGAACCTGGTGATTCCTTGTATTTTAATTCAACACTGCCTCACAAACAACTGGCATTAGACGGAAAGCCTGCAAAATTTGTAACTATTATTTTGCTATAGAAAGCCAGCGGAATATTAAGGTAAAGACTTTAGGTTATGTTTAAAGATGTATTAATTATGAAACTCAAACTTCGCAGTTGAGTGTACTGCTTAAAGCTTAGTGATATTAGTTGTTGTAGCATTATCAATAGAAAGTTGAAGGGTTACTAATTCTAACAGTTATTTTGGGAACATCCATTGATAGTTTTACCGCACCAATAGATTTTTTGTAAAAGTTTGAGTTGTAAAAATATTAATAATATAAATTAGCGGCCAAGTAGACTGCATTAGGCTAGGCATAGATTAAATCGGTCGATAAAGGTATTGGAGGATATACAAAATGGGCTTAGAAGAAAGATATTTAGAAAGAACCGACTTTAATTCCTATGAGGATTTCAGTAAAAATTTCAAACTAGAAGTTCCTGAAAATTTCAATTTTGCTTATGACATTATAGATGAATATGCAAAAAATGAGCCAGAAAGACTTGCTCTCGTTTGGTGCGATGATAAAGGGAATGAGAGGAAATTTACTTTCAAAGACTTAAAGTACTGGTCGGATAAGACAGCAAATTACCTTAAATCAAAAGGTGTTAGTAAAGGCGATAAAATAATTTTTATTTTAAGAAGAAGGTTTGAGTTTTACTTTTTTGCGTTTGCTGCTTGTAAAATAGGTGCTATTTTTATTCCATGTACTAACCAATTGATGAAAAAGGATATAGTATACAGAAATAATGCAGCAGGAGTTAAGGTTATAATAGCCTATAATGATAATGGTGTTGATGAGCATGTAGATAATTCAAGAGCAGATTCGCCTACAGTTGACACTTATATTATGGTTGGTGGCAGCAAAGAGGGCTGGCTGGATTATGACAGTGAAATAGAAGAGGTTTCTGATGCTTGGACAAGACCTGATGGCGACAAAGATACAACAAATAAAGATTTAATGATGATTTATTTTACATCAGGAACTACTAGTATGCCTAAAATGGCGATGCATGACTTTACTCATCCTTTGGGACATATTGTTACAGCAAAATATTGGCATAGGGTAGTAGATAAAGGCTTGCATATTTCAGTAGCTGATTCAGGTTGGGCAAAGTTTGGATGGGGTAAACTCTTTGGACAGTGGATATGTGGTGCTGTTCAGTTCCTTTATGATATGGAAAGATTTGATCCATGCAATTTACTTGAGAAGTTAGCAAAATATGAAGTAAAGACTTTCTGTGCACCACCTACTATTTATAGATTTTTACTTCAGCATGATATTGCAAGCTATGATTTATCCTCATTAACTCACTGTTCAACTGCTGGAGAACCTTTGAATCCAGAAATATTTAATAGGTTTAAGAATATAACAGGCCATGAAATTTTAAATGGCTTCGGACAAACTGAAACTACTGTTATTGTAGCCAATTTTGAATGGTTGCAGGTAGACCCTGGAGCAATGGGAATGCCAAATCCAGCATATAAGATTGATGTTGTAGATGAGAATAACAATTCTTGCCCTGCTGGTGAAGAAGGCGAGCTTATAATAAGAGATGTTGACACTGCAAAGCCCGCAGGACTATTCTGCGGTTATTACAAAGACCCAGAAGCAACTGGTAAAGTATGGTATGATAATGCTTATCATACAGGAGATGTTGTTTATAGAGATGAGCATGGCTTCCTTTGGTTTGTTGGGAGAAACGATGATGTTATCAAGGCATCAGGTTATAGAATAAGTCCTTTTGAGGTTGAAAGTGCATTAATAGAGCATCCAGCTGTACTAGAATGTGCTGTGACAGGAGCACCTGATAGTGTTAGAGGAACTGTTGTTAAAGCTACTGTAACGCTTGCAAAAGGCTATGAACCATCAGAGGAGCTGAAAAAGGATATTCAGGATTATGTTAAAAAGGTAACAGCTCCATATAAATATCCTAGAATTATTGAATTTGTGGAGGAATTGCCAAAGACTATCAGCGGAAAAATAAAGAGGGCGCATATTCGCCATGAAGACAAACAAAAATTTGATACGAAATAGGAACACTAAATAACTCGAAAGTATAGTTGGTGCTTACACGGTGCACTTTCGAGTCTCAAAAAACGCAAGCGTTTTTTGCCGATGTAGATGGTATGAACTTAAATAGTGTGCTTTTAAGTTCCTCAGCATTATTTAAAAAGTGTTCCTGAGAAAGGAATTGCTTTCCAATGAACGAAAAGACACTTAGAGTGCTTGAATATGGAAAAATAATAGATAAATTAAAAGGTTTAACTGCATCTGAATTGGGGAGGGAGCTGGTTGAGGAGCTTTCTCCTCAAACTGATTTTAATACAGTGGAAAAGCTCCTTAGCGAAACAAATGATGGCGTTAGCTGTATAATGAGACGTGGTTCGCCACCGTTAGGCGGAATAAATGATATAAGACATAGTTTGAAAAGACTGGATTTAGGAGGCGTTTTAAATCCCAGTGAATTATTGCGTCTAGGGGGGGTATTGCGTGCTGCCCGCAAACTAAAGTCTTATGCAAATGATAGGGTAAATGAGGATAATACAAATTGCGTTAACGAATTAATTTCCTGTTTGGAATCAAATGCAAGGCTGGAACAAAAAATTGATATGTGCATTATTAGTGAAGAGGAAATAGCAGATAATGCAAGTCCTGCACTTAATACAATCAGACGTCAGATAAAGGATCATCAGACATCAATCAAGGACAGGCTGAATAATTTGATTCGCTCAACGAAGTATCAGAAATATATTCAGGAGTCCATTGTAACCATAAGAGGGGATAGATATGTAATACCTGTAAAACATGAGCATAGAAATGATATTCCTGGACTTGTGCATGACTCATCCTCTAGTGGGGCAACACTTTACATTGAGCCAATGGCTGTTGTTGAAGCTAATAATAGTATTAAACAGTTGAAAATAAAGGAACAGGCTGAAATTGAAAGGATATTGGCTGAGCTTTCTCAGGAGGCTTCACTAATATTACCCCAACTAAATGCAAACATGAGTATAATGGCAAAGCTGGACTTTATTTTTGCAAAGGCAAGGCTGGCTGTTGATTATAAATGCATGTCTCCCAAAATCAATCAAAGTGGAAGAATTATTATTAAAAAGGGCAGACACCCTTTGCTAGATGCACAAAAAGTAGTTCCGATAGATTTTTGGATTGGTGATAAAGTTAATTCACTTATTGTAACAGGACCAAATACAGGAGGTAAAACTGTATCCCTCAAGACAGTGGGGTTATTCACATTAATGGCACAAAGCGGTTTGCAGGTTCCAGCAAATGAAGGAACAGAAATAAGCGTATTTAATAAAATTTATGCGGATATTGGTGATGAACAGAGCATAGAGCAAAGCCTTAGTACATTCTCATCCCATATGAAAAATATAGTTGAAATACTGAAGAATGTTGACAGCAAGTCTCTAGTTATGTTTGACGAATTAGGAGCGGGTACAGACCCAACGGAAGGTGCTGCACTTGCAATGGCAATACTAGAATGTCTTCATCAAATGGGTGCAACAACTCTTGCAACTACCCATTATAGTGAATTAAAGGTATATGCAATATCTACTGTTGGTGTTGAAAATGCTTCTTGCGAATTTGATGTGGAGACTTTAAAACCCACATATCGTTTGTTGATTGGTGTACCGGGAAAGAGTAATGCTTTTGCAATATCAAAGCGATTAGGACTTACAGATGATATTATTGAACGGTCGAAGGAATTTCTTTCTCAGGAGGATATTAGGTTTGAGGATATATTATTAAGTATTGAGAAAAATAGAAGTGAAGCTGAGAGAGAAAAAATGAGAGCCGAAAGCTATAGACTTGAAGCAGAGAGATTGAAGAAAGACTTAGAAGATCAAAAAAGCAGGCTGGCGGCTCAGAAAGAAAAAGAGCTTCGAAAGGCACGGGAAGAGGCTCGTCAGGTTTTGATGGATGCTAAGAGAGAGGCAGAAGAATTAGTTGCCGAAATGAAGAGACTGGCAAAGGAACAGGAAGAGGCTGAAGTTAGAAGGCAGACAGAAGAGCTTCGCCAAAAAGTTAATAAAAGCTTAAACAAGCTAGATGATTCACTTGTGGAATCAATTATGCCAAGACAGGGCTTAGTCAAGCCTCCTAAGAACTTAAAGCCAGGAGATACTGTACTTATTGTAAATCTTAATCAGAAGGGTACTATATTGACAACACCTGACAAGAATGGAGAAGCACAAGTTCAAGCAGGAATAATGAAAATAAATGTGCATATTTCAAATATTAAATTAATTGATGAGCAGAAGCAACAGATTCAAAAAACTGGTATTGGCAAAATTGGTGTTTCAAAAGCACAGAGTTTATCCTCTGAAATAGATTTACGGGGAATGATGCTGGACGAAGCAGTTGATGCAGTTGATAAGTACCTTGATGATGCTAGTATTGCAGGTATGGGAGTGGTTACGCTTATACACGGAAAAGGAACAGGTGCTCTTAGAGCGGGCTTGCATCAATATTTGAAGCGTAATGCTCATACAAAGAGCTTTAGACTGGGGAAGCTTGGTGAAGGAGAAACAGGCGTAACAGTGGTTGAGCTTAGGTAGAGTGTGTCAATGGGTTAATACCAACCTCTAATATATGACAATATGGTAAATATAACGCTAATGGTTGACAATTTTGCTTCAATAAATTACAATAATTAGTGGCTTGTTTACCAAAGGCAATTACGAATTATCTTTCGTCATTTCAGAAAGTGAGTTTTTACGCAAGATTTGAACGTACCTTAATTAATTGTGAGTATTAGACTAATAGTAGTTGGCTTTTACACTAGACATCATTATGTTTATTCGGTAAATACGTTTTTATTATAGATTTTAAATTTTTGGAAGCTGTGAAGGAGAATTTTTGTGAATATCAGACAGGACGTAAGAAATATAGCTATAATTGCCCATGTTGACCATGGTAAGACTACACTTGTTGATGCAATGCTTAGACAAAGCGGTATTTTTAGAACCAACGAGGCAGTTGTTGAAAGAGTAATGGATTCAAATGATCTTGAAAAAGAAAGAGGTATTACTATTTTATCAAAAAATACCTCAGTACAATACAATGTAACTAAAATTAATATTGTAGACACCCCTGGTCATGCCGACTTTGGCGGCGAGGTGGAACGTGTTTTGAAAATGGTTGATGGAGTTCTTTTACTTGTTGACGCATTTGAAGGAGCTATGCCTCAAACAAGATTTGTTTTGAAAAAAGCTCTTCAGCTTAACCTAAAGCCTATTGTTGTTGTAAATAAGATTGACAGACCAGAGGCAAGACCTGATGAAGTAGTAGACGAAATACTTGAATTATTTATTGAGTTGGGAGCAGATGATGATCAGTTAGAGTTCCCAGTTGTATATGCTTCTTCTAGAGAAGGCTTTGCTGTATGTGATTTATATGGAGAAAGAGTAGATTTAAAGCCATTATTTGATGTAATAATTGATAAAGTTCCAGCACCAAGGGGTGATATGAATGGAACATTACAATTATTGGTTTCAAATGTAGATTATGATGAATATGTTGGAAGAATTGCAATCGGCAGAGTTGATAGAGGAAGAATTAAGCTTGGTCAGCCAGCAATTATTTGTAAAACAGAGGGACACCAAGTTAATGCTAGAATAACAAAGCTCTATAAATATGAAGGATTAAAGCGTACAGAAGCAGATGAAGCTATGCTTGGTGATATAGTTGCTGTATCTGGAGTTACTGATGTAACCATCGGAGACACAATATGTGATATAGGTGCACCAGATCCACTGCCATTCGTTGCTATTGATGAACCTACATTATCTATGACTTTTAGCGTAAACAATAGTCCGTTAGCTGGTAGGGAAGGTCAATTTGTAACATCAAGACATCTAAGAGATAGACTATTCAAGGAATTAGAGACTAATGTAAGTCTTAAAGTTGAAGAAACTGATTCAGCAGAGACTTTTGTAGTTTCAGGAAGAGGAGAACTTCATCTTTCTATATTAATTGAGACAATGAGAAGGCAAGGATATGAATTCCAAGTATCAAAAGCTAGAGTAATAAATAAAGAGGTTAACGGAAAGATTTTAGAGCCAATTGAATATTTAATGATTGATGTCCCTGAGGAGTTTATGGGAGTTGTTATGGAGAAACTCGGACAGAGAAAGTCTGAGATGGTAAACATGACTTCTGCAAATCAAGGATATTTACGAATTGAATTTAAGATACCTGCAAGGGGATTAATTGGATATAGATCAGAGTTAATGACTGATACAAAGGGAAATGGAATAATGAATCATGTTTTCCATAGTTACGAGCCTTACAAAGGTGAAATTGCTATGAGGCAAAGGGGTTCCTTGGTTGCATGGGAAGATGGAGACGCTATAACTTATGGACTATACAATGCTCAGGAAAGAGGAACACTTTTCATAACACCTGGTACAAAGGTATATGAGGGCATGGTAGTTGGCGAAAACGCAAAAAGTGATGATCTAGTTATAAATGTGTGCAAAAAGAAGCACATTACAAATACAAGAGCATCAGGTAGTGACGATGCACTAAGACTTACACCTCCATTAAACTTAAGCCTTGAGCAGGCGTTAGAGTTTATTGCAGATGATGAGCTTGTTGAAATAACACCTAAAAATATTCGTTTAAGAAAAAGAATATTAAACTCAGAAATGAGAGCTAAGTACAGAAGTAAGGTGTAATGCAAAAATAGTAATAGTTTATAGATGTCGTTACGCTTAAGCCTAAATTACATGGAAATATGGACAAATTAGCAAAACAATATTATAGTAGATATTATTGATGTACTATAAAGATTGGAGTAATGCCAATGAATAGAAAATTAAAGGTTGCATTAGTAGGTGTTTTATTAGTTATTATAGGTGCATTTTTATCAATACCCAAAATAGTGAGTTTTGGTGGTACTATATTAAGTGGCTATAGTGCTTCTTACGGCATTTTTAATGCTATATTAACAGTAGTTGGAATTGCACTGGTGCTTTCTGGTATATTTTTGATATCTGCAGGTTTACAGAAGCTTACTTTTGTATTAGCTTCAATAATTGTATTTGTGGTCATATTTTCTGTGGGAACAATTTTTACTTTCAAGAATATAATATCTGTTAGCGATGATGTGGAAACTGCTCAGCTTTTGATTGATGCTGCTTCTCCTGATGCAATGCCAGTTGAAATACCTATGGGATCAGATACAAATGCTATTGCAAACATTTTAAAAGATGGGGGATTAATAAATAAGCCTCAAGTCTTTAAGATTGTTTCAAAGCTTAATGGGTTTGATGGAAAATATCAAGCAGGTACACATATACTGAAAAAAGATTTAGAACTAAAGGCTATAATGGGAATCCTTATTTCAAAGCCTGAAAGTGTTAAGATTACTATTCCTGAAGGCTTGACCTATAAACAGATTGTTAAAAAATTTCAAGATAAGGGTATAGCTATTGAAGACAAATTTGATTATGCAATGAAATATGAAAAATACGATTTCGATTTTATTAAGCAGATTAAGAACACCAACAATCGTGAATTTATTTTAGAGGGATATTTATTCCCAGATACTTATGAGTTTTCGATGAATCCTGGTGAGAAAGTAATTATAAATATAATGCTTAACAATTTTGACAGTAAACTGACAAAGGAGCATTACAAAAGAGCCCAAGAACTAGGAATGTCAATGGATCAAATTATTACGCTTGCATCTATTATTGAAAGAGAGGCAAGCTCAAGTGCAGACAGAAGATTGGTTTCTGCTGTATTCCATAAGCGATTAAAGAGTAAGGAAGTATATTTGCAAAAATTACAATCATGTGCTTCGCTTCAGTACATTTTCCTCAACAAAGAGGGTAAGGTACATGAGCAAATAACATTTGATGATACAGCTGTTGAGGATGCATATAATACATATATTCATCCTGGGCTTCCACCTGGACCAATTTGTTCTCCAGGTATGGATTCTATAAATGCTGCGTTGTACCCTGATGAAGAAACTGATTATATGTTCTTTATAGCAACAGGAGATGGAACTACAAAGTTTACCAAGTCATACTCGGAACATTTGAAGGCTATGAAACAGTACGGTTTGGCAAAATAGTTTTATTTAATAAGCTTGATAATATGTTTTCAAAAGGATTGGGGTGGCTGTATGCCACCCTAATTTTAGGATGTGGGGAATTTATGTATAAGATAGGAGGTGTCAAGTCCATGCCATTTCAATGTTACTTTTTATAGAAGGTGGGACATGGACATAACTATTGATTAATTATGACTATATAGTTGAATATATTAGAGCAACTGTAAAGCCTAATAATGGCTTGCTTGCTGAATTAGAGGAATTTGCTAGTGTAAATCATGTGCCAATAATTCAACCCGAAGTTGCTGCTTTGATGAAGGTGATAGGACAGCTAAAGCAGCCTACAAAAATACTTGAGGTAGGAACTGCGATTGGATATTCATCTATACTATTTTCTGGATATTTGAAGCAGAATGGGGTTATTGATACAATTGAAAGAAATGAAGAAATGATTGAGATTGCAAGGAAAAACATAAAATTAGCTGGTAAGCAAAACACTATAAATGTAATTGCAGGGGATGCTTTAGATGTTTTGGCATGTTTGGACAAACGCTATGATATGATTTTTATTGATGCTGCAAAGGGTCAATATAACGAGTTTTTTGAACAGTGCAAAAGAATGCTTGTTCCAGGAGGGTTATTGGTATCAGATAATGTTTTGTATAAGGGTATGATTGCAAGTGAAGAGCTTGTGGTTAGAAGGAAAAGGACAATTGTTGCAAGGATGAGAGACTTTTTGAAAACTCTTTGCGAGGATGAAGGCTTTGAAACCAGTATAATTCCTATTGGAGATGGAGTGGCTTTAAGCTATAAGAAAGGTTAATAACTGTTAGTTATAGGAGATTACAATGAAGAGGGTTGAACTTTTAGCACCTGCAGGAAATTTGGAAAAATTGAAAATGGCTGTTTTATATGGTGCAGATGCAGTATATATCGGAGGACAGAAATTTGGACTCAGAGCTAAAGCTGATAATTTCTCTGAGGAGGATATACAGCAGGGAATTCAATTTGCCCATGATAGAGGGTGTAAATTATATGTTACATTAAATATAATTCCCCATAATGATGATTTAGATGGTTTGCCAGAGTATGTAGAGCAGCTAGCTAGGCTGGGAGTAGATGCACTAATTGTATCTGACCCAGGTATATTTTCTATTGTGAGGAAGGTTGCTCCCAATATGGAAATCCATATAAGTACTCAAGCTAATAATACAAACTACCAAAGTGCAAATTTTTGGCATGAGCTTGGTGCTAAGAGAATAGTTGTTGCTAGAGAACTTTCGCTCACAGAGATAAAGGAAATAGATATAAAAACTCCTAAGGAGCTGGACATAGAAGCTTTTGTTCATGGAGCCATGTGCATATCTTATTCTGGAAGATGTTTGCTCAGCAGTTATATGACAGGACGAGATTCAAATAGAGGAGATTGTGCTCAGTCCTGCAGATGGAAATATCACATTATGGAGGAAAAGCGTCCAGGCGAATATTATCCAGTATATGAAGATGAAAAGGGAACGTATATATTTAATTCAAAGGATTTATGCATGATTGAGCACATACCTGAGCTTGTTGAGGCTGGAATATACAGCTTTAAGATTGAAGGCAGAATGAAAAGCTCCTTCTATGTGGCAACAGTTGTAAGTGCATACCGAAAGGCTATTGATGCTTATATGGCTGACCCTGAGAACTACAAATTCAATCCCGAATGGCTTTGTGAGCTATCTAAAGCAAGCCACAGAGAGTACACAAAGGGTTTTTATTTTAATAAAACTTCAGGTGAAGATCAAATTTACCACACCAGCTCATATGTTAGGGACTATGATTTTATTGGCATGGTTTTAGAATATGACAAGGAAACTAAAATGGCAAAGATTGAGCAGAGAAACAGAATGATTGTGGGCGATGAGATTGAAGTTATGAGCCCTAACAAGGATTATTTTGTTCAAACTATTGAGTCTATGAAAAATGAAGATGGAGAAGATATTAGAACTGCCCCTCATGCTCAGATGATTGTATATATGCTGATGACAGAGGAAGTTGAGCCTTTTGCTGTTTTGAGGAGGAAGTAGGGGGGAATCAATATGTTTTACAAGCAAATCATTCTTCACAGAGGCATTCCTTTTGAAGTAAAAATTCCATCTGCAAGACCAGTGAATATAAGTGATTTGACTGAGGAACAGATGAATGCAGAACTGGAGAAAGGATATGCGGATATGAAAGCTGGTCGAACTAAATCAGCAAATAAGGCGTTTGCAGACATCCGCAAGGATTACAATTTATGATTTTTGAAATTGAAGTTTCGTTATTATATAAATCAACAATCTGATGTTTAAATTCAGGTGTGTACTTCTTTTGAATTTAAGCCACTGTTAACAACTCCTTTTCTTATTAATGTTTATTATGAAATGTTCAACCTTTTTATGTCTACTATTATATGCTAACACAAATGTTTTTATTAAACAGCTCCATCTGCGTCAATTATAGTTTGATACGGATGGGGCTTTTATAATGTTGAGTGTGACCACACCTGACACCTGATTACAAATAATATAAAATATGTTAATATTTCAATCCACACACGCAACATTATTATTTTTATATGTAACAGTAGATTTAAATATTACGTAATATACAATATATTAATAAAATAGAAGGGGTAAGTAGTCTATGGAAATGTATTTTAATAATGAATTACTTATTGCCATAATATTTATTATTTTGAACTCCAAAAATTATATATTTTCAATGAAAAGGGTAAGTAATTATAGTAATAGTAAAATAGAAAATATTATAACGAGGCAAGAAAATGTCCCCCACTTCTATAAGTGGCGGGTACCGCTTTGATTATCAGGCGGTGAGAATATCTCCCGCCTCGATGAAACGCCGCTGATGTAATGAAATTTTTCTACAATCGAAAAATTTCATTTTGAATCTAGGCGTTATAATTACATATTATTTTTGTTAGAATATTAGAAAAAATGGCAGAATACAATGGAATATATAAGAATTTAGAAATTGATTTGTTGAAATAAAAAAGGATACAATGAGAAAGTAAAAATATACAAATTATTCCTTGGAGGTCAGCTATGTTTGTTGCACATATAAGGGAAGAGGATAATAAAAAACAATCAATTTTGGAACATTTAGAAAATACAGCTTCGCTAGCACAAAAATTTGCACATTCATTTGGCGGAGATGATTATGCATATATAACTGCACTTTTGCATGATATAGGAAAATATTCAAAAGAATTTCAAGCTAGAATACTACATAATGGGAAAAAGTGTGATCATTCTACAGCGGGTGCAAAAGAAATTTATGAACTAAACAAATCAGGTAAACTAATGGCATACTGTATCGCAGGTCACCATTCAGGTCTTTCAAATTGTGGTTCAATTACTGATGTTGGCATAGAAGGAACATTACATGCAAGATTAAATAAGAAAGATGGAGATATTCCTTCGTATGCTTGTTTTTCTGATGAAATTGATATTACTAAAATTACTTTACCAACTATGCCTAATATAAAGTCTTTTAATAATAAAAATTTAGGATTTATGATTTCTTTTTTTATTAGATTTATATATTCGTGTCTTGTAGATGCTGATTTTCTAGATACAGAAGCATTCATGAGCGATTTTTCTATTAATAGAAGTGTAAATTATGATTTTAAGTTATTTAAGAAAGAGCTAAATGACAAAGTAAATGGTTTTAAAATTGATAGCAAAATTAATAAATACCGTGCTGGAATATTAAATTCTTGCATAAATAAAGCAAATTTAGAAAGAGGTCTATTTAATCTCACAGTTCCGACAGGTGGTGGAAAAACAATAAGTTCGCTTGCCTTTGCAATTAATCATCTTATTAAAAATTCTATGGATAGAATTATATATGTTATTCCGTATACAAGTATTATAGAGCAAAATGCCAAAGAATTTAAAGATATATTTGGCAACGAAAATGTACTTGAGCATCATTCAAATTTTGATTTCAATGATGATGAAAACAATACAAAGAGTAAATTGAAATTGGCTTCGGAAAACTGGGATATGCCATTTGTAGTTACAACAAATGTTCAATTTTTTGAATCTTTATTTGCAAATAAATCCTCACGGTGCAGAAAACTACATAATATAGCTAATAGTATAATTATTTTTGATGAAGTCCAAATGCTTCCAATCAACTTTTTATTGCCATGCGTTGAAGCTATAAAGCAATTAGTACAAAATTATAATTCAACAGTTGTCATGTGCAGTGCAACACAACCACCCTTTGATAAGATGTTTAATGAGCTAAAACCTAAAGAGATATGTGAAGATCATGAGGTTTTATATGATGCTTTTAAAAGAACAACTGTTATAAGTCATGAAACAATTGAAAGTGATATACTTGCACAGAACTTGAATAATATAAATCAGGTGCTTTGCATTGTCAATACTAGAAAACATGCTTTAAAAGTATTTTCTATGCTTAAAAATGAAGGATGCTATCATTTATCAACACTAATGTGTCCAGCTCATAGAAAAGAAGTTATAAAAACAATTAAGCAAAGACTTAGAGATAAAATGCCATGTCGAGTATGTTCAACTCGGTTAATTGAAGCTGGTGTTGATGTTGATTTTCCAATTGTATTTAGGGCGATGGCAGGCTTAGATAGTATTATACAAACAGCAGGAAGATGCAACCGGGAGGGAAAATTAAGTGTTGAGGGTGAAAAGGTTTTAGGTGAAGTACATATATTTGAGCCTGAGTCAGAGTTTATCAAACGTCAGCCAGAAGCATTCAAACGACCAATAATTATTACAGAGAGTATAATGAGAAATTTTGAAGATATTACATCTCCTGAAGCCATTAAAGCATATTTTGAACAGCTATATGAAATTACAGGCGATGGTTTGGATCAGAAAAATATATTAGAAAATCTTGAAAGTGATGTGTGTAGCTTTAACTTTAATTTTGAAGATATTGCACGTGATTTTAAAATAATTGATGATACTACTGTTCCAATTATAATTCCTTATGATGATAAGGCATGTACTTTAATTAAAAGTTTAAAATATTCAGAGCATATATCGGGCATTTTGCGTTCATTACAGGGATATACAGTAAATGTTTATGAAAATGAATATAAGAACTTATTTGGAATGGGAGCATTGGATTTTATTTCTTGTGATAATTCTTTTAATAGGGATATTGTTATATTAAAAGAGGAAAGATTTAGTTCTTTATATGATAAAAGGACAGGTTTAAATGTCGTAGAAGAAACAGGTATTGGAATTTATATTTAAGGAGCATTCCTGTAAGTAAGAAAAATGGTCTTTGAAAAAATTAATACCCTCACGTAAAATATGAAATGTGCTGGAACACGACAAATGAAGGCACAAATCAAACATACGGAGGGTAACTAAAATGAATTGTACACAAAATAATAAACTAATGCAAATCACACCTGAAACAATGGTGGTTGGAGTAGATATCGGTAGCGAGGTTCACTTCGCTAGAGCTTTTGATTTCAGAGGATTTGAATTTTCAAAAAGAGCATTTAGGTTTGAGAATACAAGAGAGGGTTTCAATGCCTTTGATATTTGGATTACAGACCTGATGAAGAAAAACGCAAAGATAAAAGCATTTGTAGGAATGGAGCCTACCGGACATTACTGGTATGGGTTTGGAAGTCACTTGCAGAACATGGGTGTAGAGTTTGGCATGGTTAATCCTTATCATGTAAAACGCTCAAAAGAACTAGATGACAACACCCCAAGCAAGCATGACCGTAAGGATCCCAAAACGATTGCAATGCTAGTCAAAGACGGAAGATATCTAATCCCGTATATGCCTGAAGGAGTATATAGAGAAATAAGAAATCTGATGGAATTACGCCGGCAAAATGTTGTGCAGTTGATTAGCATACAAAATAGAGTAAAACGATGGTTAGCAATATACTTTCCTGAGTTTAGTACTGTTTTCAAGAAATGGACTGGAAAGGCGGCGTTGCTTACACTGAAGCATTTTCCTACTCCACAGGCAGTAATTAAAACAGGTGAGGAAAAAATAGTAGCAACATGGAAAGAGGAAGTTAAAAGAGCGGTTGGACATAAACATGCCAAGAAGCTCATAAAAGTAGCAGAAGAATCCATTGGACTAAAGCATGGTCTGGAATCAGCAGTTCTGGAGATTGAAACTCTTCTAGACGAATATATGATTTATGGTCAAAGGCTTGAGCTGATAATGCAAAAAGTAGAAGCACAAGTAAAAGAAGTTCCGAGTGCAAGTAAGCTTTTAGGTATAAAAGGAATTGGAATTGTAGCAGTGGCAGGGTTCTTAGGTGCTGTAGGAGATATTAGTAGATTTGATGCTCCCGAGCAAATAGTAAAACTATTTGGGTTAAACCTAAGAGAAAACAGCTCTGGCAAGCATCAAGGCAAAACAACAATAACCAGAAGGGGACGCTCTGACGGAAGATATGCCATATTTCAAGCAGTATTGCCATTGGTGGCAAGAAATCCTGAATTCAGGCAGTTGCACCTATACTACATCAATAGAGAAAATAAGCCACTTAAGAAAATGCAGTCAATAGTAGCCTTATGTGGCAAGTTGATAAGGGTTTTCTATGCAATATTAAAAACAGGCAGCCACTATGATGCTGAAAAAATGATGAACGATATTAAAAGGCCAATGATGAAGGTAGCATAGCTTACTGCGTTTAAAGGCAAAACCATGAAAAGCTCGTAAATCAATGACTGCAGATAACGGAGTGTAATGGTAAGGCTTAAATTTTAAGTATTTACGTTTAATTTTAGAAGTGTAATGACAATTGAGAGCCGGGATAGTCAGGTTGAATATTTTCCATTAGGGCACGACCCAGTTTAGGAGCATGACTGACATTCTACCTCTGGACAAGACAGGACGAAGGAATTTAGGGCATGACCCAGTGAGACATAGGAGGTTTGTCGCCAGAGACATGTGGAAGCCATTGGCGTGATAGCGAAAAACAAGCGCAGTCTAGCCGAAGGCTAACCAGTACAGTCCAATATTATACTAATACAGAATATTTGTCCAAATAGCGCTTTCGAATTGATATGAAATTCTAAGATTGAGCGAGATAATACGAGTAAATGAAAGATATTATAAGGAGGTAATGTAGTAAATGGGTTATGGAATAAAGCTGGAGGTTTGGGGTGAATATGCATTATTTACTAGACCTGAAATGAAAGTTGAAAGGGTAAGCTATGATGTTATTACTCCATCGGCAGCAAGAGGGTTGATTGAAGCTATTTATTGGAAACCAGCAATAAAATGGGTAATTGATAAAATTTATGTTTACAACCCAATTCAGTTCACAAATATTAGAAGAAATGAGGTATGTACAAAAATATCAAAATCAAGTGCAAAAGCACTTATGGAAGGAAAAAAGCAAATTGACTATATTAACACAAATGAGCAAAGACAGCAAAGAGCAGCTATGGTATTAAAGGATGTTAGATATGTAATTGAGGCTCATTTTGAGATAACAAACAAGGCTGGTGAATCTGATACAGTTGAGAAGCATTACAATATTGCTTTGAGAAGAATGAGAAATGGACAATGTTATCATATGCCATCCTTTGGATGCAGAGAGTTTCCTGCCAATTTTAAACTACTTGAGGAAGATATTACAGTAACTGATTTTGTTGGTGAACAGGACTTGGGTTATATGCTTTATGATATGGATTTTAGTGATTCAGAAAATATTTATCCTGTATTTTTTAGAGCTAAAATGATTGATGGTGTTATTGATTTAAAAGATATTGATATTGTGGGGTGATAAATTGATTTTACAATCATTGGTTAAGTATTATGAGATACTGGCAGAGGATGAAAATAGTGACATTCCTAGGTTGGGTTATAGCATGGTTGGGGTTTCTTATGCTCTCAATATTTCAAAAGAGGGTGAATTACTTGGGGTAATCCCATTAAAAGTGCCTAGTGAAAATGGAAAGAAAATGTTACCGCAGAGTATGATAGTACCTGAGCAGGAAAAGAAAGCCTCGGGGATAAAATCTAATTTCTTATGCGAAAATTCCACTTATTCTTTGGGTATTGATAATAGTGGAAAACCTGAAAGAACAAAAAGCTGCTTTGAAGCATTCAAAGAATTGCACAATAAAATGCTTTCAGGCATTGATTGCGATGAGGCTAACGCGGTTATAAAGTTTGTTAATTTATGGGATGTTCAAAAAGCCTCGGAGCATCCAGCATTGAAGGATTGGATAGAGGAAATAACTGCTGGGGCAAATATGATTTTTAGGCTTGATGGAGTTGGTTATATTCACCAAAATGAAATGATTAAAAAAGAATGGGAAAAATATAAAACAAATTCTGAAAATGGGAGTTTGATGCAGTGTTTGGATTTCGGACAAAAAGCAAAGGTTGCGAGGCTTCATCCCAATATTAAGGGCGTTAGGGGTGCGCAAAGTGTTGGAGCATCAATAGTGTCATTTAATGCTAAAGCATATGAATCATATGGAAGAGAAGATGAGCAAGGACTAAATGCACCGATTAGTGAGTACTCTACATTTGCTTATACTACAGTTTTGAATAGTATGATTTCAGATAATGCCCACAAAAAGTATATAGGAGATACTACTATTGTTTTTTGGGCAGAGAGCAAGCAGAAGGTTTATCAAGATATGGCATCATTGTTTATTGATCCAAGTGAAATAGAGTCTGAAGAAAAGATGAAATATGTAAGAGATAAAAGTGCTGTTAAAGAAATAAAATCTATTTTTGAAAAGATTGCTAATGGACAAGCTATAGGTGGATATTCGGGTTGTTTTGATAAAAATGTGAAATTTTGCATTTTAGGATTATCACCTAATGCTGCAAGATTATCAATTAGATTTTTTATTGTAAATGATTTTGGAGATTTTATATCAAATATAACAAAACATTATCAAGATTTGCAAATCGAAAAGCAGTTTCAAACAGAATCTAGTATATTTTCTTTATGGAGGCTGTTAAATGAAACGGTTTCACCAAAATCAAGGGATAAGGATGCCTCACCATTACTATCAGGGGCGGTTATCAGGTCAATTCTTACTGGTTCTCCTTATCCAGCGGCATTATTCAATTCAGTAATGATTCGTATTCGTGCAGAGCATGATATTAACTACTACAAGGCAGCCATTATAAAGGCATGTCTTCTGCGTAATAAAAATTCAATTAGATTTAAGGAGGTTTTGACAGTGTCATTAAATGAACAAAGCAATAACAGAGCTTATGTATTAGGAAGACTTTTTGCTGTCTTGGAAAAAGCCCAACAGGATGCAAGTGAAGGTAAATTAAATTCTACAATTAAGGATAGGTACTTTACGTCTGCATGTGCAACTCCTGCAAGTGTATTTCCAATTTTGCTGCGCCTTTCACAGCATCATATATCCAAGGCTGAATATGGTTATGTAAGTGACAATAAAATATCCAAAATCTTAGATATGTTGGATATTGAACAAAACCCAATACCGGCACACTTGTCACTTGATGAGCAAGGAGTGTTTGTTTTAGGCTATTACCATCAAAAAAATGCTTTATATAGAAAAAATAGTGAAAAGGAGAATTAAAAAATGAGTGAGGTTATTAAAAACAGATATGAATTTACAGTTTTATTTGAGGTTAGAAATGGAAATCCAAATGGCGATCCTGATGCAGGGAATATGCCAAGAATTGATGCCGAAACAGGATATGGGATTGTTACAGATGTATGTTTAAAAAGAAAGATAAGAAACTATGTTGAATCTTTAAAAGAGGATAGTATGGGTTATAGAATCTATATTAAGGATGGAGTTCCTCTAGCGAAAAGTGATAAAGAGGCATATGCTTATGTGGGTGTTGATGAAAAAAGTGCTCAATCAAATAAGGGAGATATAGATCTAAAAATAAAGGATTTTATGTGTAGCAATTTCTTTGATATACGAACATTTGGTGCTGTAATGACAACATTTGTAAAGGCAAAGTTAAATTGTGGTCAAGTCCGAGGGCCTGTTCAAATAGGCTTTGCTAGAAGCATAGATCCTATTGTGCAACAGGAAGTTACTATTACAAGGGTAGTTGCAACTACAGAAGAGGATGCTAAGAAAAAAGAAACTGAAATGGGACGTAAATACATAATACCATATGCCCTATATAGGGTTGATGGGTATATATCTGCAAATTTAGCTGGAAAAATAACTGGATTTAATGAAGATGATTTAAACTTATTATGGGAAGCAATTATTAATATGTTTGAACTTGATCACTCTGCTGCAAGAGGGAATATGTCTGTTCGAGAATTAGTAGTTTTTAAACATGATAGTGAATTTGGAAATTGTCCAGCGTATAAGCTTTTTGATACGATTTCTGTAAAGAGAAAAGATGAGAGTATGCCACCAAGATGTTTTGGTGATTACAAAATTGAAATTGATGAAGAATCTATCCCAAATGGTGTAGAGTTGATAAGAAAAATATGATGGAATATAACGAAGACGATTTCCTGTTATTATCAGGCATTCAGCACTTTGCTTTTTGCAGACGGCAATGGGCACTTATACATATAGAACAACAATGGCAAGAAAATTTGCGAACTGTTGAGGGGAATATACTTCACGAAAAGGCTCATGATGATGGCTTTTCTGAAAAAAGAGGTGATTTAATTATCTCTAGAGGAATGGCAGTGTTTTCTCGTACGCTTGGGGTAAGTGGGGTATGTGATATTGTGGAACTACATAAATGTGACAATGGTGTAAGTATATTTGGGAGAGAAGGTTTGTATCAGCCAATTCCTGTAGAGTACAAGCGTGGTAAGCCAAAAGAAAATGATGCAGATATTTTACAATTATGTGGACAAGCAATGTGCCTTGAGGAAATGCTTTTATGTGAAATTAAGGAAGGATATATGTTCTATGGAGAGACAAAACATCGGCTGAAAGTTGTACTTGATAATGATTTGAGAGAAAGGGTAAAGGACATGTTACGTGAAATGCATGAACTCTTTAATAGAAGATATACTCCAAAAGTTAAAATTTCTAAAGGCTGCAAAGCATGTTCTTTATCAGAAATTTGTATGCCAAAGTTGTGTAAAAATACATCTGTAGAAAAATATATTAGAGATAGCTTAAAAGGGGTAGAGGAATGAGAAAGCTTTTAAATACTGTGTATGTAACTTCTCCTGACAGCTATTTATCTTTGGATGGAGAAAACCTTGTTATACTGAAGGGTGATGTGGAAGCTGCGAGAGTACCTCTACATAACCTTGAAGGTATTATTACATTTGGCTATACAGGTGCTAGCCCAGCTTTGATGGGTGCATGTACAAAACGTAATATCTCGTTAAGTTTCATGACACATAGCGGAAAATTTCTGGCAAGAGTTGTGGGTGAGGTTAGGGGAAATGTTACTTTAAGAAAAACACAATATAGGTTATCAGATAGTAACGAGGAAAGTGCAAGAATTGCACGAAACTTTATCTTTGGTAAAATATTTAATGGACGGTGGGTCATAGAACGTGCAACAAGAGATTATTCTGAAAGACTTGATACAGAAAAGCTTAAAAAAGCATCTCATGGATTGGCGAATGCACTAACAATGGTTCTGAATTGTGAAAACTTAGAACAATTACGTGGCTTTGAAGGTGAAGCTGCTACACAATATTTTAATGTATTTGATGATTTGATTTTACAGCAAAAGGATGACTTTTTCTTTCATGGGAGAAATAAACGACCTCCGCTTGATAATGTTAATGCAATGCTATCCTTTGTATATACTTTATTAGCACATGATGTAGCTGCTGCATTGGAAACAGTTGGACTAGATGCTTATGTTGGCTTTTTACATAGAGATAGACCAGGAAGAATATCTCTTGCGTTAGATTTGATGGAAGAGCTACGCTGTGTTTATGCAGATAGATTTGTAATCTCACTTATTAATAAAAGAGTGGTTAATGCAAATGGGTTTAATCAGAAGGAGGACGGTGCTGTAAAAATGGATGATGATACAAGAAAAACTATTTTGCAGGCTTGGCAGGGTAGAAAAAAGGAGCAAATAACTCATCCGTTTTTACAGGAAAAAATGGAATGGGGTCTTGTTCCTTATGCACAGGCGATGTTATTAGCAAGATTTATACGTGGCGATTTGGACGAATATCCTCCATTTTTGTGGAAGTAGGTGATACAAAATGCTAGTTCTTATAACTTATGATGTAAACACAGAAACTCCATCAGGTAAAAAGCGATTGCGTCAAGTAGCGAAACAATGCCTGAATTATGGACAACGTGTCCAAAACTCTGTATTTGAGTGCGTTCTTGATGCAGCAAAGTGTAGAGAAGTTCAGAATAAATTGGAAAAAATAATTGACAAAGATAGAGATAGTCTTAGATTTTACTATTTGGGAAATAACTACAAAAGTAAAGTTGAGCATATAGGCACTAAAGAATCTTTTGATGTTGAAGGCACTATTATAATTTAGTGCGAATGTGAAGCAAACATACATTTTCCGAAGCTTTCGCACCTCAAAAAAGCTCAGAAAATGTAAATGCTTTTTATATAACAGACAAAAAATATTATTATGAGTTATTTGCCTTGCAATGTTAAAAGTAAAATATATATAAAATGCATAAATTTAGTAAGAATTTTTGTGCATTTTTGCTGTCGCTCCTCATGTAGGAGCGTGGATTGAAATCTCTCCTGCTTTTTCGGTAATCGTAAGTTCTTCTGTCGCTCCTCATGTAGGAGCGTGGATTGAAATATTTATGTACATTTTTATTATCTCTGCTGTTGTAGTCGCTCCTCATGTAGGAGCGTGGATTGAAATCTCTTTTATAGATTTCATTAAACTATCTATATCAAGGTCGCTCCTCATGTAGGAGCGTGGATTGAAATTACTATTCAACATGCAAAAGAATACCGTAGTGATGTCGCTCCTCATGTAGGAGCGTGGATTGAAATTAATATTTTATCGCCTTTATCTAGCTTTTTAGAGTCGCTCCTCATGTAGGAGCGTGGATTGAAATTGATTTTCTATGTGTTGCCCATCTATTACTAGTATGTCGCTCCTCATGTAGGAGCGTGGATTGAAATAATCGAAAAGTGCTGTCCTGGTATTAATGTTTTTGTCGCTCCTCATGTAGGAGCGTGGATTGAAATCAATATTGATTTTATCGTCAACATAAGAAAATTCGTCGCTCCTCATGTAGGAGCGTGGATTGAAATTGCAATGTCTCGCAAGTATTGCAAATCCTCATTAGTCGCTCCTCATGTAGGAGCGTGGATTGAAATACTAAGTGCTTTTAATGAAAACTTAACAAATAGTCGCTCCTCATGTAGGAGCGTGGATTGAAATTATTAGCGAATTTTTTATTAACAAGTACCTTGAAAGTCGCTCCTCATGTAGGAGCGTGGATTGAAATCATTTCTGTTTTTGTCATTCTTGGTACAACATCGAGTCGCTCCTCATGTAGGAGCGTGGATTGAAATACCCTTAGATTTACCCATATATTTTGCTATTGCGTCGCTCCTCATGTAGGAGCGTGGATTGAAATACCGCACCAGATACTTTTACATCTGACTTTTCAGTGTCGCTCCTCATGTAGGAGCGTGGATTGAAATTATTATAATAACTAGGCGAGTTAGATTCCCATTCGTGTCGCTCCTCATGTAGGAGCGTGGATTGAAATCTTCACATATCGTGCCATATCCATTGTAACCTAAGTCGCTCCTCATGTAGGAGCGTGGATTGAAATTCTACAAACAATTTGCACTTTTAAATACATCTAGGTCGCTCCTCATGTAGGAGCGTGGATTGAAATATTGCTTCAAGCAACTTGGCTTTAAGTTTGTCCAGTCGCTCCTCATGTAGGAGCGTGGATTGAAATCTCGCTTTCGTAATATAATTTATTTGTCAATTTTGGTCGCTCCTCATGTAGGAGCGTGGATTGAAATTTATATTTTTCTTCTCATAAACTCTAGTCCAGTGTCGCTCCTCATGTAGGAGCGTGGATTGAAATTGAATTGTGTCATCGATTATAAGGTCCTTTGTGTGTCGCTCCTCATGTAGGAGCGTGGATTGAAATAGCTGTAACGGTGCCTATGATCATGCTGCATAGCTTGTCGCTCCTCATGTAGGAGCGTGGATTGAAATCCAAAGACACCGAAGCATTTCCTTGTGGGTCCATGTCGCTCCTCATGTAGGAGCGTGGATTGAAATAACTCCATGTAAGAAGGAACAGCAATTTGACCTGTCGCTCCTCATGTAGGAGCGTGGATTGAAATGGTAGCAATTCAGACGGATGGCTACAAAAAGTTGAGTCGCTCCTCATGTAGGAGCGTGGATTGAAATTATACTTGCATATATAAACGCCTTTTCTTTATCGTGTCGCTCCTCATGTAGGAGCGTGGATTGAAATCGTATCTAGGAGCATCAGAAAACCTAACACATTTGTCGCTCCTCATGTAGGAGCGTGGATTGAAATTTTAGTAACAACCAAATATTCCACACCTAAATCTGTCGCTCCTCATGTAGGAGCGTGGATTGAAATTCTTTACTCCAAGGATTTTTACCGCCGTAAGTACCGTCGCTCCTCATGTAGGAGCGTGGATTGAAATTGTTCCCCACTCCTGACACCAAGCTAACGGAATTGAGTCGCTCCTCATGTAGGAGCGTGGATTGAAATATGTCGCTCGAAACCTTTATCGCCTTGCCATCTTTGTCGCTCCTCATGTAGGAGCGTGGATTGAAATTTTGAAAACATTGTCGATAGCGTTTCATTATACGAGTCGCTCCTCATGTAGGAGCGTGGATTGAAATCGTCTAAAAAAGGAAGCAGTTGGAGCAGCGAAATAGTCGCTCCTCATGTAGGAGCGTGGATTGAAATTGTAATGGACACAAGTGGTTGGAACTTAAGTTCAGGTCGCTCCTCATGTAGGAGCGTGGATTGAAATCTTTAGGTTCATAAATTATTTTAAAAGCCATATTGTCGCTCCTCATGTAGGAGCGTGGATTGAAATCAATCCATCCCGTATTTATCTAAAATATCGCTAGTCGCTCCTCATGTAGGAGCGTGGATTGAAATTACTCCTACAACTAAAGTAACTTTTTCGTCTGGAAGTCGCTCCTCATGTAGGAGCGTGGATTGAAATTATTTATTTTTACCTCTACATCAGACTTAATCCCGTCGCTCCTCATGTAGGAGCGTGGATTGAAATTACATCGAATTCAAAAATAGCTTACAAACGAATGTCGCTCCTCATGTAGGAGCGTGGATTGAAATTAAAAAAGGTTTACCAACTAGAAGAAGCCGTTTGTCGCTCCTCATGTAGGAGCGTGGATTGAAATTAAAAAAGGTGGATAGGTTATAATTAATTATACAATAAACATTCGGTCGTGATATAATAAATAAAAATAGAAAGGAATGAAGCGTATCATGGCAGGAAAAACACAAAACTATACAGATGATTTTAAGAAGCAAAT
>JAEWST010000003.1 GCA_023398105.1 Bacillota bacterium
TTGGTGTGATTGGGTTTGGTCACTTATATTATACCATATTTAGAGGTATTCTTGAACCTTTTTATTGCCCAAAACTACTGATTTTTCAAGGGACACAGCACATTTTCCATGTGCGAAAGTTGAATAATAACTAAAAAAATGAATAAACTTGGATAGTCTATTTGTATTATATTATGGCGTTATATGTCTCTTTTATACAATAAGTACATTTATATGTTTTGTTACTGTCAAAATAATTAAGAAGAATAAAAGTGCTTTGATTTAATAAGTAGAGGTTATTCTTGTAAAATTTCAACGGTTTTTTCTGAAATCGGCGTAAAAAATAAGCTTGAAAAGAGCGTTAATTTTGCGTATAATATTGACTGAATGTAAAAATTGTAAAAATATAGAGAATTATGAAAAGAATTTTCAAAAACTATGGCACATGAACGTGCATTATGGTAAAATATAGTACTGGGTTTTATATGTTTAAAAATAATAAAAGTGAAAAGAGAGGATGCTTATGCTGGTTAGAAGCCTTGGAAGCGGGACAAATAGCAATGTTCTTAAATTCAATTGATACTTTAAACAGTATCAGTAATTGATTAATTAAGTTAACTATGGATAGAGACATTAGGTGTAAACTGTTTTTTATAATCGCAGGCCATAATAGCATAAAATGGAAGAATATAGAATATAAACTGCGGAACTGTCCGATTATAGTGCAAATAATTGCTATAACGTGTAAAATGTTGGCGATTAAAATAAAAACATATACAAAATATTCTACTTATGATAGTATGCACTTATAGTCTTATATGGGATTAAATGTATCCAATAAAGGAGGCAAATTTATCATTGTTAATTAGCATAAATTACATTGTCCTCGTTTATTTGAATTCAATTTGATTCGGTGAAAGTTTAATATAAAACAACATATACCTTACCTACAACTATCTTCTATTCTAATTATAATTGCTAAACCTTAGCGACAACGCCTCCAGGGTATATGAGTTTTTTAGCAAAGGGGCTTTAACTCATAGAATATCTTTGATTTCAATTACTTAGTTTGTTATAAATCTATTAATAATTTTTAATATTTGTAGTTTAGGAGGGATACAAACGCTTGAAAGTAGAATATTTGAATCAAAATGTTAACTATTCAAATAATATTAACACTATTTTTGAGAAAATAAAAAATGGTGATCATGTGCTTAAAAATAAATTCATTAATGATTATAAGCCATATATTTTAAAAACATTGTCCCATTTGGTTGGGAGGTATGTTGATGAAAACAATGAGGAGTATAGTATTGGGTTATTAGCATTTAATGAAGCAATTGATCTTTATGATATTAAGAAGAACTCAAACTTCTTTAAATATGCAGAGATGGTTATAAGACATAGAATAATAGATTACATCAGATTCAACAAAAAGTATTTAAAAGATGTTCCATTTTCTTATTTTGAAGATGATGAAGGTTTTGAAGAAAGATACCTGATATGTGATTCTTTTAATCAATATGAAAAGATCGAGATTAGAGAGGAAATATTGCTATTTGAGCAACAATTAAAAGAATACGGAATTACTTTAGAGGAATTAGTCGAATGCTCTCCTAGACATAGGGACTCAAGAGGTTTGTGTATTCAAATTGCAAAAATAATAGCTGAGAATGAAATATTAAATGATAAATTGGTGAGAAAGAGAATGTTGCCTTTATCAGATCTGATGAAACTTGTTAATGTACATAAACGGACAGTTGAAAGAAATAGAAAATATATCATTGCAGTTACAATAATTTTAAAGAGCAATCTTGAGGGAATTAAAGATTTTTTTACGAATACTGATGACAAAGGAATGTATCTTCAATAAACATAGATTAAAGGATTTCAAATCATAGGTTCCAGCTTACACTAAAGATAATATTTAAACATAAAAAACTTATGAAAATGTGATTGGTTAGAGGAAATAAAAATAAGCTATTCATTTTAGATATTGGGTAAGCTTATTTTTATTTGACCAGCTTAAATAAGGGGTGTATTAACGCATGTCTATATTGGGAAATAGTTCTATACTTTTATAAGGATTATTTCTTCAAAATAGTATCTGTGAAAACCATTTAGAATATGGTGAGTTTAGATAACCCACTCAGCCAATAAAAATAAAAAGGGGGTGAAATAAATAATTCAGTTAGTTCGTCACGGCAAAGGGGATAAATTATTATTAAACCTTGCACAAAAAGATGATAATGACTACGCTGTTTCGATAATGTAACTGGATGTGCGAGTTACCCCGAAAGGCTCTGTGGATAAGATGGTTTTCATAAAAAAATAATATAACAGGAGGTATTTATTAATGCGAATGCGTAAAAAGGCAACGTCTATCTTATTGGTACTATCAATGTTGGTAACATTATTTGCTTCTGGAATTACTGCTTTTGCAGCAACTTCAAATCTGGATGTTAAATTCAGTAACAATGGAAACTCACAAACTTCGGCAAATACAATTTTTGCGAATTTCCAGGTAACTAATAATGGTAGCTCAGCGGTTAATTTGTCAGATCTTAAACTAAGGTATTATTTTACTAAGGACAGCGAGACTGCACAAAATTTCTTCTGTGACCATGCAGCAACAATGGGTCCTAATGGAAGTAGCTATACTGGTATTACAGGTAGTGTAAAGGGTACATTTGTAAAAATGAGCTCAGCTACTTCAACTGCTGATACATATCTTGAAGTTAGTTTTACATCAGGTAGCATTCCAGCTGGCGGAACAGTAGTAGCTCAGACTAGAACTGCTAGAACTGATTGGACAAACTATGATATGTCTAACGACTATTCATTTGCTGTAGCATCTCAATATACAGCTAATGATAAAGTTACTGCTTTCTTAAGTGGTAGTCTTGTATCAGGTACAGAGCCAGGTGGATCACAAATAAAGGATCCAACAATAGCTCCAACCTCTGCAATTTTTGATATAGCAAAACCTGCAGATTTAGAAGTAGCTTTGACAGCTAATGGTAATACCTTCGCAGGTATTACAGGTTTGACAAAAGGTACTGACTACACAGTATCAAACGATAAAGTAATAATTTCTAAGAATTATATGTCAAAAAAAGCAATTGGTTCATATAATCTAACATTTGATTTTGGCGTAGCTAAAAATCCAGTTTATGTATTAACAGTTATTAATACTGGAGGTCAAGATAAAGTTTTAGACGTAAAAATTGGAACAGCAACAGGTAAAACAGGCGATACAGTAACAGTACCTGTAACTATGGCAGATGTAGCAGCAGCAGGTAATGTTGGAACATTCAACTTCTATGTTGGATATGATAAGGCTCAATTAGAAGCAGTATCAGTAGCAGCAGGAGAAATC
>JAEWST010000065.1 GCA_023398105.1 Bacillota bacterium
TAAAGAGATAGACGCATCTATCCATTATTATTAAATATATATAAGATTTTTTATTTTTATCAATAGATATGTCTCCAATAGTACATAGGTACTCTTAGAAAAACAGAGGCGTAGCCGAATGTTTTTCCTTAGAGTACCTTATAAAGCATAGAGTACACCATACTATAAGACCATACTATAAGATAGCTATAAGATAGTATAAGCAATAATCAGAATTTAATTCAGTAGCTAAGAAATAAATTAAAAATAAAACAAATAATAAATTAAAAATAAATTAAAAATGAATTAAAAATGAATTAAAAACAAGCTCCAAAAATTAATTATAATTAATTATTAAACTTAAAAAACACTTAAAATATTCATTAAAACACCTAAAATATTCTAAAATAATATTAAAAATTAATTCATATATTTCTCAAAAAACTCTATAAAAGCCTTGACAAATATAGAATAAAGAGTATAATAAAGGTATAGAAAAGCCCATGAACCTTGAAAATAGAATATTGAAATAAAAAAATTAATATTGAAATAAAAACTTAATATTGAAGCCAATCTATGGCATTATAATATCTTCTAAGACCTTTCTAGTGTTAGATGATAAAGTATATTCAGAAGATGCTAGGAAGGAAACTAGGAGATAAAAATAATAATAACAATAGAAAGAAAGTAAAGGAAGTTGATACATATGAATACAAGTACAAATACAAGTACAAGCACAAATACAAATACGAATAATACATATTTAAATCCCTGTTATAAATTTAATACCAATCATACATCATGGAAGCATATTTCTCTAACACCCCATAGCAAACAAAGGGCAGAGGAAAGACTAAAAATTACAAGCACAGATGAAATCAAGAAATTAGCTAGTTGTGCAAGATATAAGGGAGTAGACATTGACCGAGTAAATATTTACAACTATGAATCTTTAGGACTTACATATAATGAACTTGTTATGTTAAAGAAGAAGTATTATCGGCATAATAAGACAGAGAGATTATTCTATTATAAGAACTTTGTATGGATTTTTTGTGCTAATAATGCCTTGACAATAAGAAGTATTGTACCAGTAAGATAATAATAAACGATAAATAAGGAGTAAATAAAAATATGATGGGAATTAAATTGACTGAATTTGTAGAACTCATTCTTATTGGATGTGCAGTTATCCTTGTAATTTATGGCTTTATTGAAGTCTATAAGTATGCAAAAGTAGAAAAAGAGTCTAAAGAATCCAAAGAAGAAGAATATGAAAATAAATTCCCTGATTTTGATTTTAGACATTATAAGAATCCAGAACAAATGTTAAAAGAAGACAAGTTATATGAAAGTGAAGCGAAGAAAAATTATCTCCAGAACAATTGGGTAAATAAAGTACTTAATGATGGAGTTCTTGGCATTTTCAAATACAATTATTTAGATGGAAAAACATACGAATATAATATTATTACAGAGCATTATATCATGTCATATTGGCATAATAATATTCCTTGTGCTTTTGGGCAATCTGTTTCTATTTATCAAAGAAGAAAAGAAGGAGATAAAGAATTAATTGGATGGAAAAATGGTTATCTTACATCTAAGACTAAATTACATCTTTATTATATTGAAGAAAATCTAAGAAAATTTAAATACCATGGAGAAATTCCTAATGTAAATGATTTTTCCACTATGGAAGCTAATGGATATTATCATTATACAAAGGAATATAGTAAAGTAATTGAGATGTAAGTAAAATAGGATGAACTAAAACAAGCCAAAATATGAAAGGAAAATAACATTGGATACAAATAAAACTGTAGTATATGAAATTTGGCAGACATATAATGCAGAGAAACAATTTTTATCTCTAAATATGCTTGAAAAAGGGAAAGATGAAATCAATCTATTTGATTATGAAAAAGTATACACAGGAAAGATTAAGAACAATTATGACAATGTAGAAGAAATTTTAGAATATCTATTTGAATTATTTAATGTAACACGTCCAAAAGACTACACCTGGCATAGCATGAGTGTATCTGATATAGTAAAGGTAAATAATGAATGGTGGTATTGTGATACGTTTGGATTTAGTAAGCTAGAATAGCTTTATAAATAAAATTAAAATAAATTAAATTTAAAGGAGAAAACAAAAAATGCGTTTCCAGACAGACAAAGAATCTCGTGAGAAGACAATGAACAAGCTAATTAAGCAAGTAAAGACAGATATGAAGAATGTACCCTATGATGATGAAAAGGTATTTGACAAGCTTAAAGAGTCTTGTAACAAGGCAACTGATATTTTTTATGAGTATATGCTTAAGAGTATTGACCTCTCGGAAGATGGTGTCGATTCAAAGGAAATTAACTAAGAACCTTACCTAACGTTTACCTAATATTACCTAACGTTTACTTAGCTCCCTTTCAAAAAAATATTTTTGAGTTTTTTGATTACATAGGTATATTTATCTTTCATTTTGTCTATAATATACTTATAGGAAGATTTAAGTATCTGTCAACAAAAGAAAAACAAGAAATATTTTTTGAAAGGGAGTAATTTTATGTCTAGACCTCTCGGTTCACGTAACAAATCTACACTGGAACGTTTAGAGTTTGAGCGAAAAGTTAGAAACCTGATGGAGAAAGAAAATGCTAAGTATATTGATAAATTCAAGGGAGTTTCAAGAGACTACACACGTCCCAACAGTGGGTATGTACTTTCCTCTGTTAATCCTGTTAGAAGTAACCCTGTAAGGATTAATATCAATAACGACATTCCCAAAGAAGATGTGGCAAATAAAATGAAAGAAGATGCAATTAAAATGGATAAAATGGATAACAATGCAAGCAATACAAACAATGAAGCACCCAAAAAGCGTAGAGGTAGACCACGTAAAAATCCTAGCCCTGAAATTTCAAACGTGGAGAATGTAGAGGCCACAAAGACAGAGTTCACAAAAACCGAAAGTGTGGATAACTCTGTTGATAATGTGGATAACTTCACAGAGACAGAAAACAATTCTGCAATAGAGACAGACAACAACCCCACAGAAACCGTCACAGAAACCTCTAAGAGACGTTCTAAGACCTCTGGCGACAATACCCCTCGCTGTTCTAGGTGTGATACAATTATCCTTTGTTCTCCTAATAGAGCAGATACAAATGCTGTTTCTGGAGTTTCCGATTACCATAGAAGCAGCCCTAGATATGTCATCTTGTGTGACTCTTGTTCTCAAGAACTTTCTAGACTTATTGATGAATGGCTTTGGAATAATGGATTGGGTGTTAAACCGAAGCCTTGGAGTGAATTTGGAGTAAAAGAAATGAGACAATCTGAAAGTGAATCACATGAAGAGAATCCTATTGGATAACTCAAAAGAAAGCTCCTTAGACACCGCTGATTAATCATCTGATATAAATCATAATCATATCTTAAAAGCCTGTAGAAGTAATTCTATGGGCTTTTACATACTACTTTTACATTTGTAATTATTATATATTATTTAATATTATTTAATATTATTTAAGGAGTTTACATAATGTTTTTAAAATATCTAGTTTCTATTTTAGTTGCGTTTTGTTTTTTAGGCATATTTCTAAGTATTATATCTATATCAGCAGTAACTATTTATTCTATTTTAAAATTATTCCCAATGATTCATTATGGGGAAATTACACTTTCTTATAATAAAATTGTAAATGGTAAAAACACAAGAATAGAAAAGAACTACTCATTAAGCCCGACTTCTAAAATTATTTGGTATATGGGTTGTTTCTTAATGATTACTGTTTTTTCTTATATCATTGCAAATTCTGTTTATAACTTATATAGTTTTTTTACTATGATTTTAATTTAATCATGAAATATAAAAATCTAATTTAATTAACAAAGGAGTTCTTATATGCCCAATTTATCTTTAATCAGTATTAAAAATTTATTTGCAGTTTTCTTAAATGAATGCTATCTATGTAATTCAACTAATCTTATATTTTTCTTTATTGGTATCATTTTAGTGTTATTTACTCATTATGTCTTAAACTCAGATAGAGTAAATCAACCTAAATACCAATTAGATAAAGTTAATTTCTTTTTACTTATGCTTATTCATGGAATGGGATATATTTCTATTTCATGTAGCCTTGCATTTCCTATTAATATCTACTCTTAATATGAGTTTATATAATTATAAAATGAAAGGAGTACATACAATGGTTGAAACAAATTCTAATGGAGAAACTTGCTTTGAACATATCGCTGGCACTGATTATTGTTCAGCTTTTTGTGCTGAATATTGGTCTAAAAAATTAGTTAAAGAAATGATTGAACAACATCCTGATGAAGTTGAAATCATATGCGAAAATGAAGATGGCAGTTTCTTAGCCCATATCCCATTTAAATGTATGAAATATGTTAAATGGCCTGTTAAAAGAGAAATGACTGATGAACAACGTGAAGCTTTAAAAGAACGTGGTAAAACTAATATTAAAAAAGCTTTGGCTAAAAGAAAGAAAATGCTAGAACAAAATAAAAATAACCCTGATTCTGATTCTAATGATTAAAATTAAAACTAATTCAAATTAAAGAGTCTTGTATAGTTTATTCTATATAAGACTCTTTTTTCGTGTTTTAAAATTAGGGGTATAGTTTGACTTGTTTTGTATTTAAAAGGATTCTAGAGAAAATTTTTAATGTAAAGTTTATTATAAATATTTAGGCTATCGACACTTTTCCTTCTTTGGGTTTCTTCTTTGGGTTTCTTCTTTGTGTTCCTTCTTTGTGTTCCTTCTTTGTGTTCCTTCTTTGTATACATCGTTTCTCTCGTCTTGTCCTCGTCTCTCGTTTGATGCCGAAATTGTATACTAGATAGAAGCAAAAGTCGGCATTTATAAAATTTTCGCCTTATTGATTTACTCTCATTTACGAAATTTCGGCGTTATTAAATCGGCATTGCAACAAGCAATGCATCCTTTATCTCTCGTCTCTCGTGGGTTGGGTGGGTGGGGCGTTACTAT
>JAEWST010000122.1 GCA_023398105.1 Bacillota bacterium
GTACAATTACGTGATCACCAGTATCGCAATGTGGTGTGTATATTGGCTTATTTTTACCTCTTAAAATACTAGCAACTTCACTTGCTAATCTTCCAAGTGGCTTACCTTCTGCATCAACAATGTACCATTTTCTTTCAACTTGTTCTGCTTTTGCCATGAAAGTCTTCATTCTTTAATACAACCTCCTCTAAAATCTATAACCTTTTTATGTTAACAGTTAATTTCCTTATTTTTAAAAGTAACCGTTTAGGACACTTACATATTTTAATATAGACGCAACTCCCTGTCAAGTACAAATTGCTAATAATTTAATTTATCTCTTATTATCTCTCTATTTATCTCAATATATGTCCCATTCTCTTGTATAATCACTTTTCATTTCACTTTTTACAAATTGAAGGCTAATCCACATTTTAGAGTTTAAGCTAGTTAATACTCCCTTTCGCAACTAAACCATATATGTGTGGAAGACTTATCAAATTAAAAGTTAAATAATTGCAGTAAAATAAGTTGGTTTGCTTAATAGTAAACCCATTTTAAGCTTGAGCATAGCTCGACTTTTCATTCGGAAAGTTGAGTTAGAAATAATCGCATGAATTATTTCGTAAGAAAGCTTGTGCAATTGATACAAATATTTTATTCAAGAAATAACGAAGGTAGTATTCCAGGTATGTTTACGGTTGTATTTTTCGGGTTGTATTTATACAACTTATTCAGCAAAAACACTTGTAATTTTTTATATTATCAAACTTCCACTAAATGGAGTATGAATTGCTATAAAATATTGATTCTTTATTTCCTTAAAAACGTGATGTTTCAGTTGCGAAAGTACTACATTTGAATTAATAATATATCTCCATCAAATATAGTCCCTCTGCAGGTGCAGTTTTACCAGCTCTAGTTCTATCCAGACTATCAATTATCAATGGTATTTCATCTGCATCAATTTTTCCCATTCCAACATATATTAAAGTACCTGCAATTATCCTAACCATATTGTATAGAAATCCATTTCCTGAAACTTCTATGCTGATTAAATTGTCTTCTTTTTTTTGAAGCTCTATACTGAATATTTCCCTCACAGTGCTTCTAACCTGTCCACCTGTAGCTTGAAAAGCAGCAAAATCATGTTCTCCAACAAAATACTTAGCCGCTTTTTGCATGTTTTTGAAATCCAGTTCTGGTCTTACATGATATGTTCTATTTCTCATAATTGCAGATGCATGTGCACCATTATATATTAAGTATCTGTATTTTTTACCTTTAGCAGAATATCTTGAATGGAAATCTTCTGAAACCTCTTCAGATTGTTTAATAACAATATCGCTTGGAAGCAGATTATTTATTGCATAAGAAAATTTATCTCCTGGAATACTTGAATCTGTAATAAAGTGGGCAACCTGACCATATGCGTGTACTCCAACATCTGTTCTGCTACAGCCTACTATCCCAACTTTATTCTCCAATAGCTTTGAAATGGACTTTTCAATCGTTTCCTGTACTGAAATTGCATTTTTCTGTATCTGCCAACCGTGATAGTTTGTACCATCATACTCAATTTTTAGCTTGATTTTTCTCATTTTGTGCCCATGTCTCAAAATTAAACATAACAAATGAAATATATGACATGGTTGGGCACCTCCTTAATAAATACGTGTAATTTCTTATATAGAAACATATTGCATTACCAACACCCAAGCCATAAATACAGTTGTAATTGATACTACAATAACATCATTTTTTGTGAAACTAAGCTGCTTCATCCTTGTTCTGCCTTCACTTCCCCTATAACACCTTGCTTCCATAGCTGTTGCCAACTCATCAGCTCTTCTAAAGGCACTAATAAATAGTGGAATTAATACTGGAATAAAGCTTTTAGCTCGTGCAACTAGATTTCCATTATCAAAATCCGCACCCCTAGAGGATTGTGCTTTAATAATTTTATCTGTCTCCTCAAGAAGTGTAGGAATAAATCTTAATGCTATAGTCATCATCATTGATATTTCATGTACAGGTACCTTAAATCTTTTAAGAAGCCCTAAAAGCTTTTCAATTCCGTCTGTAAGTGATATGGGCGTAGTTGTATAGGTTAAAAGACTAGCTATAATTATTAGCAAAAATAGCCTAATAGCCATCTTGAAAGCAACATTTACACCTTCATATGTAGGTCTAAGAAATCCAAGCTCAAAAATAGGAGTACCGCTTATTGTAAACGTATTAATTATAGCAGCAAAAAAAACTATAAATAAAATGGGCTTCACACCCTTTAAAACAAATTTAATGGGTATCTTTGAGCTAATAATTATTATTGCAGTAAAAATTGCAAGTGACAAATACCCCCAATAAGTCTCAATCATAAATATGAATATCATCATTATAAATGTTAGTGTAATTTTCGTTCTAGGGTCAGCCTGATGCAAAAGTGAATCACCTGGTACATACTGTCCAATTGTTATATCTCTAATCATATTTTTTTCAAAAAGCTAATACCTTTTGATAATTCTCCCTTCTAAATTACTATATTTGCCAATACAAACAGATTTATTAGTTTGTAGCATAACAGGTTACTTATTCTTTACTAATTGCTTAACTATTTCTTCCGAAGCTGCTTCAACGGTAAAAACATTATCATTTATATTGGGAAATATCTTTTTCAATTTTTTCATTAAATATGTGATTTGCGGGGCTGATAACCCTATTTTCTCTAAAGCTTCAGGCTCAGCATATACCTCCCCTGATGGTTTGTCCATAAATACCGTACCTTGATTCATAACAATTACTCTATCTGCTAGCTTCGCTATATCCTCCATGCTGTGAGAAACAAGAATTATTGTCATATTGAAATCCTTGTGAAGCTTTTTAATATAGCCAAATATCTCATCTCGTCCCATTGGATCTAATCCTGCGGTAGGCTCATCTAAAACCAATATTTTCGGCATCATTGCAACAACTCCAGCAATAGCTACTCTTCGCTTCTGACCACCAGAGAGCTCAAATGGTGATTTATCAAGAATTATATCACTAAGACCAACTGCTTCCAATGCTTGATTCACTCTCTTATCTATTTCTTCTTGGTTTAAGCCCTGCTTAATTAGTCCAAATGCTATATCTTTCTTTACAGTCTCTTCAAAAAGTTGGTGTTCAGGATATTGAAACACAATTCCAACCTGGCTTCTTAGCTCTTTCAAGTTTTTTTGTAGCGTGTTTATACTATTTATAATTACTTTTCCTTTAGTCGGCTTTAAAATACCATTTAGATGCTGAATCAAGGTGGATTTACCTGAACCAGTATGACCTATAATTCCAATGAATTCACCATCGCTTATCTCAATATTTATATCTTGAAGAGCAATTTTTTCAAAAGGTCCTCCATCCATATAAGTAAAATACAAATTCTCAATCTTAATTGACATACCTTTTTACTCCTAAAAATATTCACTAAATGTATTTACATATTATATCTATACCCTGTTCTAACTTTATTTAATTCAATCAACATTTATGATATAGTTCTATTAATTTTGTAGCACTTAGCACAAAACCTATAAATAGGTTGCTACGTATTTGACATCACATTTTATGTTTATTTCTCAAACTTCGCACTTTAAAGAAAAATCCCAGAAATATCACTTGTATTTTTATATGTTAGTATATACTAAACATTATCAGTATAATATTACAATTCTCACTGAATACCTGTCAATCTATCATATCATAATTGTGAGATAATATCGAAAAAATTATAACTTATAACTCTAAAACTATCGGCATGTGCAAATTTCCATTTATCAAAAATCAATTACTATCTACTTTTTAACTGATGAGTTTGAATTAATAATTCAAATTTCCCAGTTAAAAATCGCACCTAAGAATGGATCGACTTTTCATTACAAAGTTGGCTTAGAAATAATTGCATAAATTAGTTTGGTTAAAAAAGTAACAACGATGGATGCTGAATGTGACCAACCATTGATAAGTTTGGACACCGATAGATTTTTTAGGTGGGATAGTTGAGTTAATAACCGATATTAAGTGGCTAAATAGCAACATTTTCTTTGGATAGCTAGCTTTTTCTGTTCTTATACTTAAGCTTTACAAATAAATACTGATTTATATTGATAATACAGTGTTGATAATATATTATTGATTATATATTATTATAGTAGCTAATAGTCATTTTAATTTATAGTAATTGGTTTTGCTGCTATTCAGCCATTGACAATACAATATGCAGCACATGCTTTTAGAAACTCATAAACTATTATTTAGGTACACTTACTTTTCAATGGTCTATGGTTAGAATATTTCCATGTATTGGTTGGTTTACATACTCTATTTTCTGGAAAACAGAAGCAATGCTAGTATTAGTGTACTACCACCCATGGATGGTAAATTGTACGATACCTGAAACACTTAAAATGGATAATTGCTAGTTCTAGCATTTACTAATTATAGTAAATATTTTGTTAACTGCCCATTGATAAGTTTGTGTTATCGTGGACTTTTTATTTTTGAAAGTTTAGTTAACCTAATTCTATTGTAATTAATAAAGCTATTAAAATTTGCAAATAAACTTGGAGGCAAAATAACATATATGACTCAGCACTATTATACAGAAAACCCAGATTCAGAAATAAAAGAAAAAACCTTTTTCGAAAATTTATCTGGTTTACAATTAGAATTCACGTCAGTAAGTGGAGTATTTTCCTTTGGAAGTAAAATAGATAAAGCTTCCTGTAATTTAATTAAAAACTTTAATCCTAGTGGAAATAATGTACTTGATATTGGCTGTGGTTATGGAGCCATTGGTCTCTATATTAAAGCTATCTTTCCTGCACAAAAGGTTACCATGATTGATATAAATAACAGAGCCCTCAATTACGCCAAAAACAATGCTAATACAAATAAACTTGAGGTTGAAATTTTAAATAGTAATCTGTTTTCTTCCTTATCCAATAGAATATTTGACGATATAGTTTCAAATCCACCTATTGCAGCAGGAAAGGAATTAAACACCCATTTAATTGAAGAAGCTTATCAACACTTATCACAAAATGGCTCCCTTTGGTTGGTAGCCTTTCATAATAAGGGTGGTTCAACACTTAAAAACATAATGATGAATATCTTTGGAAATGTTGCAGATATAGATAAAAGCGGAGGAATTAGAGTATACAAGAGTCTAAAAAACTCTTAGCCAAAAACTTTAGTGGTGTCTATAGTTTAAAGCGAACGAATATATCCATTAAACATCACGATCTTTTCTTGACTGATACTATTAATTAATAATTGGATTTGTTTAATATACTTACTCTCGCTGATTATACTATCTTAATGACTTTAGTTGGAATAACATACCAAGCGATTACTAATAATGTTTTTGACATAAATTATTAATCATATTAAAAGCTTCATCTACAGTTAATGGTAGCCTATCAACTTCTATGCCCTGTTGCTTTAGAGAGTACATCAGCTCTGTTACTTGCGGCACATCTAATCCAAGGCTTTTAACCTTATTCACATTACTAAATACTTCCTGTGGTGTTCCATCTAAAACAATACTTCCATTATCAATAATAATAAGCCTATTAGCCAAAGCAGCTTCATCCATATGGTGTGTAATGTGTACTACAGTTATATTTTCCTCTATATTCAATTTTCTCAATATATCTATAACTTCTTGACGCCCCACTGGATCTAACATAGAGGTGGCTTCATCTAAAATAATGCACTGTGGCTTCATTGCAAGAATACCTGCAATTGCGACGCGTTGTTTCTGACCGCCAGACAAGAGGTGAGGTGCATTCTCTTTCAAATTGCTAATACCCACTGTTGCTAGAGCATCATCTACTCGTTTTCTAATTTCACTCGGCTCAACCCCTAAATTTTCAGGACCAAACGCAACATCTTCTTCAACTGTTGTTGCAATTATTTGATTGTCTGGGTTCTGAAATACCATTCCTGCTGTACTTCGAATTTTCCAGACATTATTTTCATCCGCAGTGTCCATTCCCATCACTAGAACTTTGCCATTCTGAGGTATTAGCAAAGCATTTAATAGCCTTGCCATGGTTGATTTACCAGAACCATTCCTTCCAAGAATAACTACAAATTCCCCACTTTTAATTTTGACACTAATGTCCTTAATTGCTTTAATATCATTACCTATTCCATCATATACGGGATATGAAAAAATAACATTATTCGCTTCAAAAATATTGTTTATCACAATTACCTCCAGAACTGTTCCTTAATTTCATTTTAGCCCATTCAAATCGCCAGAATATATCCTATCATTATACTATAGAACATAAGTTAATGATTAAGATCAGACTGTATTATAACTACGTTAATAATGATTAATCCGTCTAAACTGTCATAACTTACCTCTATGTCTTCTACTTAAATACACAATTTGTGCATAAAATATATCTATTGTTTCCTTCACTCACTCTACCATTTTTAGTTCTTTTTGATGCTATTTCTAGCAGGTTTCTTTGTTAGCAAGTACCCTAGCAGACACCTTTGGGAAAATTTATATTTCTGTACACTTTCAGTTAAATTCTCAAAATTTTAAAATAACTTATCTTAAGTTTTTTAGCGTACTCATTCAAACTCAGAATTACCATTGCCTTTGTAAAACCCAAAAATATAACGAGGCAAGAAGATGTCCCTCACTTCTATAAGTGGCGGCTACCACTTTGGTTATCAGACGGTGAGAATATCTCCCGCCTCGTTGAAACGCCGCTGATGTAATGAAATTTTTCTACAATCGAAAAATTTCATTTTGAATCTAGGCGTTATAATTTCTCAGAACTCAAAATAAATATAGGGACTAAGCACTCTTTAGTGCCTAATCCCCAAATTCTTAATTTAATATTTCTATCTGCACAAATAATACGCCAACATGCCTTTGCTAATTCTAAATTAAACTAATTCTAGAATTACCATTTCAGCAGCATCGCCTCTTCTTTGTCCTAGCTTGTAAATTCTAGTGTAACCACCATTTTTACCTTTATACTTAGGAGCAATCTCATCAAAAAGCTTATCTGTGATATTAATGTTCTTACCATCAGCTGTTGTTGGTCTGTATACCCAATTCATAATAAGTCTTCTAGCATGAAGTCTTGAAGGATTATCAACAGTCACCAATTTTTCACTTATTTCTCTATCTATAACTAGATACTTATTACCATTCTTTGAAGTCTTAGAATCAGTAAGCTTTTTACCTTTGCTATCAACTTTAGCACTACTTGCCTTTACTGATTTTGAAGTAAAGTTATCAGCTTCTTTAATTGCTAGTGTAATAAGTTTTTCTGCAATATTTTTAACTTCTTTAGCTCTCGCCTCAGTAGTTTGAATTTTACCACTTACAAATAAGGCTGTTGTCAGATTCTTTAAAATTGCTTTTCTTTGGTCTGACGGACGACCTAATTTTCTATAACCTGGCATTACTATCCCTCCTTGCTCAATATTTTAACGAATACAATTTAATATTTATAAATTAACTAAATAATACTGAAATATCAATTTAGATGAACATTCAGAAATTACTCTTCACTCGGAGTTAAAACAAGTCCAAGTGCTTGTAGCTTTTGAAGAACCTCTTCAAGAGACTTTCTACCAAGATTTCTTACCTTCATCATGTCCTCTTCGGTTTTGTTAGTAAGATCTTCTACAGTATTTATTCCAGCTCTCTTCAGACAGTTGTATGATCTAACAGATAAATCTAGCTCTTCAATAGTCATTTCGAGAACTTTTTCTTTCTTAGTTTCTTCTTTTTCCACCATAATTTCTGTATGCTTTGCTTGATCAGACAAATCTACAAATAAATTTAAATGTTCACTTAGAATCTTTGCACCAAGGCTAATAGCCTCATCTGGATTAATACTTCCATCAGTCCAAACTTCTAAAGTAAGCTTATCATAGTCTGTAATCTGTCCAACACGAGTGTTTTCTACAGTATAGTTAACCTTTTTAACTGGAGTGTAAATAGAGTCAACAGGAATTACACCAATTGGCTGTCCTGATTGCTTATTTTTATCAGCGGATACATAACCTCTACCCACACTGATTACTAACTCCATGTAGAATCTATGGTCACCATTAAGTGTTGCAATATGAAGGTCTGGATTTAAAATTTCAACATCCTGATCTGTGATAATATCACCAGCCGTGATTGGTCCTTCACCATTTGCATCAATGTAAATAACTTTAGATCCCTCTGTATGCATTTTTAATGAAAGAGACTTAATATTAAGTATAATCTCTGTAACATCTTCAACTACACCCGGAACTGTGGAGAACTCATGTAATACTCCATCAATCTTAATTGAATTAACAGCCGCGCCTGGTAATGAAGATAACAGTATCCTTCTTAATGAATTACCAAGAGTAATACCATAGCCTCTTTCTAAAGGTTCAATTATAAACCTGCCATAAGTGTTATCATCACTATTAGATACACATTCTATTCTGGGTTTTTCTATTTCTATCACCAAGAACCCTCCCTTAACAACAATTTTATTTTTTGAGGGCAACTGATTCTAACAAACAATCCTCATAGAGAATTATTACTAAAATAATTCTTTCAGTTGCTTCCAAGTCAATTACCAATTTACGAATTATTACTTGGAGTACAACTCTACGATTAAATGTTCCTTGATTGGTAAATCAATATCTTCTCTTGCAGGAAGAGCGGCAACTTTTCCTACTAAGTTTTCAGCATCAAATTCAAGCCATTTTGGTACTACTTTTCCACCAGCAATATCATTTATTGATTTAATTTTTGGTGAACTCTTAGTCTTATCTGCAACCGCTATAACATCTCCAACCTTTAATAAGTATGAAGGGATGTTAACACGCTTACCATTTATTTTAAAGTGTCCATGAGTAACTAACTGTCTTGCTTCTGGTCTTGATGTTGCTAAACCAAGTCTATAAACAGCGTTATCAAGTCTTGTTTCAAGAATTTGCAATAGGTTTTCACCTGTGATTCCAGTACGTCTTCTTGAAGCCATTTCAAAATACTTGCTAAATTGGCTTTCTAATACGCCATAGAATCTTCTAACTTTTTGCTTCTCACGAAGCTGTATGCCATATTCAGACATTTTCTTTCTTGCCTGTCCATGCTGTCCTGGAGCATACGCTCTTTTTGATATAGAACATTTATCAGTATAGCATCTCTCGCCCTTCAAGAATAACTTTTCGCCTTCTCTACGACAGAGTCTACAAACTGCCTCTGTATATCTTGCCATTTAAGTTTACACCTCCATTTTAATAAATCAATTATACTCTTCTACGCTTAGGCGGTCTGCAGCCATTATGAGGAATTGGTGTTACATCCTTTATAAGACTTACTTCTAACCCAGCAGCCTGTAATGCTCTTATAGCCGCTTCCCTACCTGCTCCAGGTCCCTTTACGTAAACTTCAACAGTCTTAAGTCCATGTTCCATTGCAGCCTTTGCAGCAGTTTCAGCCGCCATCTGTGCAGCAAATGGTGTGCTCTTTCTTGAGCCTCTAAAACCTAGTCCACCTGCACTTGCCCATGATAGAGCATTTCCTGCAGTATCTGTTAAGGTAACAATTGTATTATTAAAAGATGAACGGATATGAGCAGCTCCACGTTCAATATTTTTACGCTCTCTTCTCTTTC
>JAEWST010000033.1 GCA_023398105.1 Bacillota bacterium
CACAAGATCTTTTAAACCTTTTGAGAGCACTATCCAAAGACTCATTCTCTTTAACTCTTACTTCAGACACAAAATTTCCCTCCCTCCGATAATAGCAATTGTGCCGGGAAAATAGCCGTAGTATGTTAAAAACACACTATAGGGAATTATGCTAATTACAGCACACAGTATATTATATATTAATTTTCAAAATTGTGTCAACCTTTATTTATAAAACACAAATAATTATAGCCAATTAGAGTATTTTAGTACCTAATTCTCTTCCACCTACAAGGTGATAGTGAATATGAAAAACAGTTTGTCCAGAGTCTGGACCACAGTTGTTAATAAGTCTATATCCACTTTCAGCTATTCCTAGCTTTTTTACTATTTCATTTACAGCTAAATGAATATCCTTCATAACATCAACATTCTCTGAAGTTAATTCATTATGAGAAGCAATATGTTGCTTTGGCACGATTAGAACATGCACTGGGGCCTCTGGTTCAATATCTAAAAACGCATAAACTTTTTCAGTTTCATAAACAGGTGTTGAAGGTATTTCCCTGCTTACAATTTTGCAAAAAAGGCAATCATTCATTACTTTTCCTCCCTCATCATAAGAAAATTTATATTATTAAGCCTAAAAACATAAATAGCTATGTATTAATCTTTTTCAAATAAAGCTTAGCTTTCTAATTTCATTTATAACCAAAGTGATACCCGCCACTTATAGAAGTGGGGACATTTTCTTGCCTCGTTATATTATAACCTAAAATACTTCCAAATTATTATCAAAACAATAATAACATCATTTAAATTGCTTTTCAATTATAAGAATTGATATATTTTTCTTTTACCATATTTTAGCTTTCCTTGATAAGTTTTAGCATTGAAAACTTTGATTTAGGAAAGTTGATTAAATAAATATGTATACTATTACAATTTTAGGGTCATGTTTATAATTGTTATCCTTTTTTGTATTATTTCAACTAAAAAATTGAATACTAATAATCCATTCATAGTACTAATTTCATAAAATAAGTTGGTTTACTTGGCAAGAAACCATTTGTAAACTTGAGAATGGATAGACTTTTCATTCGGAAAGTCAGGTTAAAAATAATTGCAGGTATTAGTTGGATGAATAGAGCTCACTGATTTGGCAACAAACCATTGATAATTCTACTGCACCAGTAAATTTTTATGTGCGGAAGTTGATTTAACTATAAAAAATATTTACCTAATTTTTTTATTTTTATTGTGATACAAGCACTTTAAACTAGATAAACACTAATTTTCATGTATAATTATACATATTTATAACGCCTAGATTCAAAATTAAATTTTTTGATTGTAGAAAAATTTAATTACATCAGCGGCGTGTAAGCGAGGCGGAAGATTTTTTTTGCCTCGTTATAATCAAATTAATTGATTCATTTAGTAAATTTATGTATAATTTATTTACAAATATAGCTTTTTATTAATAACTCAACTTTGCAAGTTGACAATTCTAGCTGTTCAACTGATAAAGTTAAGTTAAAAATAACTGCATAAAGTCAGTTGGTTTACTGATGTTTTTTGGCAATAAACCCTTGATAAGTCTCTTGTCCTGATAGACTTTTTATGTAGGAAAGTTGAGTTAATAATATAATAAATTTAATAAGGTTAGTTTTTAAACCTATGGAGGTTAATTATGAATGTTATAGAAGGTGGAGTTACTGCTCCTAAAGGATTTACAGCCGCTGGTGTAGCATGCGGAAATAAGAAAAACAACAAAAAAGATTTGGCAATTATTTGTTCTGAGGATACGGCAGTAGCTTCAGGTGTATTTACTACAAATGTTGTAAAAGGTCATTCCCTTCAGGTTTCAATGGAACATATAAAAAATGGCTTTGCAAGAGCTATTGTTATTAATAGTGGCAATGCCAATGCCTGTGTGGGAGAAAGCGGGTATAAGGATGCAAAGGATATGACTAATCTAGCCGCTGAGCTTTTACATTGTGAACCTGAAGATATCCTTGTTAATTCTACAGGTGTCATTGGTTCAAAGCTAAACATGCCAAATATCCGCTCAGGAATAAGATCTGCTGTCAATGCACTTAGTGTTGACGGAAGCTCAGATGCTGAAGAAGCCATTATGACAACAGATTTAATACCCAAAGAAATCGCAGTTGAAATAGAAATACAAGGTGAAAAAGTTCGTATTGGTGGCATGTCAAAAGGCTCTGGTATGATTCATCCCAATATGGCTACAATGATTGGTATAATTACTACTGATGCTAATATATCAAGAAGTCTGCTAGACAAAGCCCTAAAGCACTGTGTAAAATCAACCTTTAATAGAATATCTGTGGATGGTGATACCAGTGTTTGCGATTCAGTCTTTGTTTTAGCTAATGGTTTTGCTGATAATGATGCTATTGTAAAGGATGATTATGAGTATTCAATATTTGTTGATGCTCTTATGTATGTTTGTACTTATCTGGCAAAATTAATAGCAAAGGATGGCGAAGGTGCTACAAAGCTGATTGAAGTTATCGTTGACGGTGCACAGGACGAAGCTGATGCCTATAAAGCAGTATGTACAGTTGCAAAGTCACCTTTGGTTAAAACCGCAATATTCGGAGAAGATGCAAACTGGGGTAGAATTATTACTGCTGTCGGGTATTCTGGTGCTTCCTTTGACCCAAATCTTACTGATATTCACATAGGTGAGCTTCTGGTTTGCAGAAATGGCTGCGCTGTTAATTTTGATGAAAACGTAGCAAAGGAATTGCTAAAGAAAAAAGAAATTACTATTAGAATTAATTTGAAAAAGGGCAATGTTTCTGATAGAATTTGGACCTGTGACTTATCCTACGATTATGTAAAAATTAATGGAAGCTACAGAAGCTAATTCAGCTTTAACCTCCAAACATATATCATTACAATGGAAATAAAACCAAACGGCTTTATAAATAGTATTGTAAAGCCGTTTGGTAAATTTTTGTCGGTAAACTCTACAACAGACTTAAATATTTATATTGTCAGTACAAGCCATTATTTTGGTATCAAACCATTGATAAGTCTCCCACACCGTTAGCTTTTTATTTGAGAAATTTGAGCATATATGTGACAGAATAATATCAACTACTATATTCTGTAAGAATATTGGCATAATTCACTTACAAATGCCATTTTTTTATGAATTAAAAAATAAATTGCCGATTATTTCTTATACTGATATAATAAATTATAAGAGTATGTTTTATCTATAGTTACTACTTAGGAGGTATTGCTTATGTCTACACAATTAGTTCTTTTTAAAGTTAATAACGAAGTATTTGCCATTAGTATTAATAGCGTGAATATTATCGAGAAAATCAGTGATATTTACAAGGTACCTGATACTCCAGTATATATTGAGGGACTAATTAATCTCAGAGGCAAAGTTCATACTGTTTTTAATGTCAGGAAAAAGTTTGGTTATCCTCAAATTGAGTTTGATGAAAGTACTCGTATTATTATATTGAATCACCAATCAGTTGTTGGTTTGTTAGTTGATGAGGTATGTGAAATAGTTAGTTATGAAGAGTCAGATATTAAACCTGCGCCGCAGCTTATTTCTGGTTTATCAGGCGAATTCTTTAGTGGTGTTGCTGAGAAAGATGGTAAAATTGTACTTGTTTTGGATTTAGAAAAATTGCTTGAGAAATAAAAATGGTTGGGCTTAATATAATTGCAGGAATTAGTTGCTAAAAAGGCTTGCTAAACAATTGCAAGCATGCATTATTTGTGTATGCTTACAATTGTTTAGCAAGCCCAATGTTTTTCAACCTACTGAAGTAATGAAATTTTTCTACAATCGAAAAATTTCATTTTGAAGCTAGGCGTTATAATATAGCTTTTATTCCATTGATTTCTGGTACTTATTTCTTAATAATATTGCTACTGCATTTGTAGTTAAGAGGATTCCTAAAAGCACTATGATTCCTGCTGCTGCAAGATCCTTAAATTCCTGCTTAGGAAGTCCCATCCAATAATAAATCTGAAGAGGCAATGCCGTAAATACAGAGGAAATCCCATCTGGAACCTTTGATATATATGTTGCCGCACCTACAATAAGCAATGGTGCACTCTCTCCTAAAGCTCTTGATACAGACAAAATCACACCTGTAAATATCCCTGGCATAGCTGCTGGTACTACTATTTTTCTTATGGTTTGCCATTTTGTAGCACCTAATGCATAGGAGCCATGTCTCAAATACTGTGGAACTGCTTTTATAGCCTCCTGTGATGAAACAATTACTATTGGCAATACCACCAAGGTCATTGTTAACGCACCCGATAGCACACTCTTTCCAAAGCCTAAAGTTCTAACAAAAATAGCCAAACCCAGCAACCCATATACAATTGATGGAGTACCCGATAGATTTGAAACATTTATTTTTATAAACTTTGTTACCCAATTATTTTTCGCATATTCTTCCAGATATACAGCCGTTCCAAGACCTATTGGCACAGCAAATGCTATCGTCAACGCAATAATCCAAACACTTCCCATTATACCAGGCAGTATCCCCGCCTTATGAGGAAATCTTGACGGAAAGTTTGTAAAAAAGTGTTTTGATAGATAGGGCAACCCTCTGAGTACTATATCAATTAGCAAAACAGCTAATACAACTATTCCTATTAATGTTACACAAAATATTACTCCATGAAAAATGGAATTTTTCATTTTTCTATATTTTATATTATTCATTCATCCACCCTCTCATCTTATTTAAATGTTGGATACCATTTTATATATTGCTCTTAACAAGCAAGCCTTTTTCTTTCTATGTGCGGGTACAAACATCCTACAATTGTTAGCATAAACTATTAGCCTTCATCAACTTACTACGCTCGGAGCTTATCACCTTCAAATTTTTATTGCTATTGGCTGTATGATTAATATTCCTTCCTATACTTATCTACTATTCTGTTTGAAAGAATATTGAGTCCCAATGTTATTAAAAACAACAATAAACCTACTGCAAACAGAGAATAATATCCAACTGTTCCATGAGGGTTATCACCCTGGCTTGCCTGTACAATAAAAGATGTCATTGTTTGTACACTCTGCAAAGGATTTAGCGTCAAGTTTGGTCTTGCACCTGCTGCAATAGTAACTATCATGGTTTCCCCTATTGCTCTTGAAATTGCAAGCACAAACGAAGCTGCAATACCTGAAATAGCAGCTGGCACAACCACCTTCATGGATGTTTCCATTTTAGTGGAGCCTAAAGCTAATGCACCCTGTCTTAGACTGTCAGGCACTGCCCTCATTGCATCCTCACTCAAAGATGAGACAAGAGGTATTGTCATAATTCCAACAGCAATTCCTGCACTTAATGCATTAAAAACTTCTGTTTGTGGTATGAAAAGCTGTAAAAAAGGAGTTATTGTTGTTAAAGCAAAATATCCAAATACTATAGATGGAATACCTGCAAGCACCTCTAATATTGGCTTTACAATATTCCTAACTTTTTTATTTGCATACTCACTTAAATAAATAGCAGTAAATAATCCAATCGGTATTGCAATTACTGCAGCAATAAAAGTAATTAATAATGTTCCACATATTAGCGGCAAAACGCCAAAGCTAGGCTCACTAAATAGAGGAGTCCATTCCTTTCCAAAAAGGAACTCTGTTATAGATATCTCAGAAAAGAATCCCACAGAATCCTTAAGTAAGGATATAATTATACCAACTGTTGTTAAAATAGTGATTATAGCAAATAGGAACAAAATATTTTTTGCAATAATATTTGAAAGCTTCATTCTCTTAATTCTGCTCTTATTTGCAGCTTTTCTGCTTTGTAAAACTTCAGTATTATCTGTCATTCTTAGACCTCCTTTAACAATCAATTGCTATAGTAATTGATTGTAGTAATATTAACATTTTTATTTTTAATCTAAAAGTAAACTGCTGTTAATCATTTGTTAATATATTGTTAACTCAAAATTAGCATTTGAATATACTGCTTATAGGATAGTAATATTAGGTATGTCTCTACTTTTCATCCGAAAGTTGGGTTAAAAATAATTGAATGAATTAGTTTGTGAGTAGAAGCATTACTAATTCTAGCAATTATTTTGGCAACAAACCATTGATAATTCTATATCACCAATAGATTTTTTATGTGCGAAGTTTGAGTTGTTAATTTAATCAACTTTAGTACCTAAAGTCTTCACCATGCCAAATTAGCTCTATATAAAAAGATATCATTATTATGCACTTAACACTATTATAGTCTGCTTTTATTTCTTCTTGTATTCACAATTAATTTCTATGTATTTATACTAAAAACTATATTTATGTCAATAATAACTCTATAAATATTGGCACTATTAACACTAAGTTAACATAGAATTAAACCAACATTAAAACTATACTGATATTATTGGATTAATTAAAAAATTCATTAGATAAAGGATTAAATTTATGAAAAATGACTATACAATAATAACGAAGAATTTAGATCTCTTTTATGGAGATTTTCAGGCTCTCAAAAGTGTTTCAATAGAAATTCCCAGCAAACAAGTTACTGCCTTTATTGGTCCCTCTGGCTGCGGAAAATCAACATTTCTGAAAACACTCAACAGGATGAATGATCTTATTACTAATGTAAAAATAACAGGAGATGTTTTCTTTGATGGTTTGAATGTATATAAAGAATATGATATAGTTGAATTAAGAAAAAATATTGGTATGGTGTTTCAAAAGCCCAATCCGTTTCCAATGAGTATTTACGATAACATTGCATATGGTCCACGAATTCATGGTATAAAATCTAAAGCAAAGCTAGATGACATTGTTGAGAACAGCCTCAAAAATAGTGCTCTTTGGGACGAAGTAAAGGATAGACTTAAGCAAAACGCATTAGGTTTATCTGGTGGACAACAACAAAGATTATGTATAGCAAGAGTTTTAGCAATTGAGCCAGAAGTAGTTTTAATGGATGAACCTACCTCTGCATTAGATCCTATTTCAACAATAAAGATAGAGGATTTGATTGAAGAGCTGAAGCAGAACTATACAATAATAATAGTTACTCACAATATGCAACAAGCAGCTAGAATATCAGATATGACAGCCTTTTTCCTTCACGGAGAAATTATTGAGTTCGGAAATACAAATCAATTATTTAGTAATCCGAAAGATAAAAGGACAGAAGACTATATTACAGGAAGATTTGGTTAAGAGGTGACATTATAATGGTTAGAAATTCATTTCATAAAGAACTTGAGAATCTACAAAATTTAATGGTTAAGATGGCAGGCTTAGTAGAAGAATCTCTTGAAAACTCTATAATGGCGTTAAATAAACAAGATGTTGAGTTAGCAAAGCAGATTTTGGAGAATGACGACATCATTGATGATTTAGAAAACAGAATCGAAAAATTGTGTCTTAACTTAATTGCAAGGCAACAGCCATTAGCAAAGGATTTGAGGACAATTAGTACCTCTCTAAAAATTATTACTGATTTAGAACGTATAGCAGATCAAGCTGCTGATATTTCTGAATTAACCATTAGAATGGCTAAAATGAAATATCTTAAGGAATCTGCCGATATACCTATTATGGCAGAGCTTGCAAAGAATATGGTGTCTAAAGCAATTAAATGTTATACAAATCAAGACACTACTCTAGCAAAAGAGGTCTGTGCCAGTGATGATGAAGTTGATGATATGTTTTCAAAAATTGTATTAGAACTTATTAATGCTATTAAAAATAGTCCTGAAACAACAGAGCAAGCTACTGATTTTATGTTTGTTGTTAAGTATTTGGAACGTATAGGTGACCATGCCACAAATATCGCTGAATGGGTTGTTTTTAATGTAACAGGTTCACATGAACACTTGGCTAGAACTAATGAACATAATCATTTTGAATTTGGGGGTCAGAATGTCTAAACATAGTATCTTTGTTGTAGAAGATGAAATGCATATTCAGCAACTTATTAAATATAACCTTGAAGCAAACGGCTTTAAGGTTAGTGTTTTTGATAACGGTGAAGATTTATTATCTCATTGCATAGAAAATATTCCAGACTTATTTATTCTTGATATCATGCTGCCAGGTATTGATGGTTTAGAGGTTTGTAGACGGTTACGGCAAAATAATTCAACTAATAGTGTTCCTATTATTATGTTAACAGCCAAAAGTGAGGAATTTGATAAGGTACTAGGTTTAGAATTAGGTGCTGACGACTATATTACAAAACCCTTTAGTGTTAGGGAATTATTAGCTAGAATAAAAGCTTTATTCAGAAGAGTGAATACAGCTAATGAACCAAAGACAGATAATATTATTTCTCAAGCAGACATTACAATTAATTGTACAAGAAGAGAAGTTTACAAAGGTGACAAAATTATAGAAATGCCTCTTAAAGAATTTGAACTTCTAAAAATGCTTATGATAAATAAGGGTAAAGTTTTATCTAGAGAACATCTTCTTGACAAAGTGTGGGGATTTGATTACTACGGTGAAACCAGAACTGTTGACGTACATATTCGATATTTAAGACAAAAAATTGAAGAAAACGATGAAAATCCTACACTTATTGAAACTGTTAGAGGTATAGGATACCGATTTAACGATAAGTAATATCCATAATAAGGGCATTTATAATCATACGCTAGAATTATATATCATCCCATTTATTTCCAAATAATTGCATGAAGCAGTAATGACTGATTAGTAACCCCGATAGTTTGTTTTTGATGCTAACCTCCACAAACACTCTCAAAAATTACTTGTGGGTTATATTGCTCGAAATCCGTGAGCATACTTAATATGAAAAGGGGGTTCAGGGTTCATATCAGTAATTTAATAAAATTTGATCTAAATGCTTGGTATGAACATATTTATGAAGAATAAAATTGTTAAATACACAATTTTACTTGTAATTATAGCAATAACTATTGCAGGTATATTTACTATTGCATTATCAAGATATTTTTATATATATGAAGTAAAAAATAGTTGTGAAAACATAGCGGTTTTATTATCCTATCAAATTGAACAGCAAACTTATACAGCATCAAATATCGAGTATAGTAAACTTGCCAATGATTATGCAAAGCTACTTAATAAAAAAGATTCTAATATTGGTACCTTCTCCCTTGCTACAAGAATAACAATAATTGAACATAATGGTGCAGTATTGGGAGATTCTGATTCAAATGCCCTTGATATGGAAAACCATATGAATAGAAAAGAAGTATTAGATGCACTTGAAGGTAAATTAGGCTTTGACGAACGCTTAAGTAAAACCCTCAATCTTGACTATATATATGTTGCATACAATATAGAGAGCAAAAACATAATTGTTAGAGTTGCTGTTCCTGTTAACCAAATTAATTCAATTAATAAGTCTTTTTATCTATATACTATTATAGGCATATTAGTGGGCTTAATGCTTACATTACTTATTTCTCTCAAGGTATCGAATATCCTTACTGCTCCCTTAAATAAGCTTATAGCTATTACAAAAGAAATTTCAAATGGAAACTACAAAAAAAGAGTTGAAATATACTCTGATGATGAAATTGAGGAATTAGCATATACTTTTAATGAAATGGCGGATAAGCTTGATGATACACTTTGTGGAATATTAGATAAAAATATAAAAATAGATACAATAATTAATAGTATGCGAGACGGAATAATTGCAATTGATACAAACTATAAAATATTAATTATAAATACTAGTGCTTGTGATATTTTCGGTGTTAACTACGGTCCTGGTATAATTGGAAAAAACCTATTGGACATTACAAAAAATCCTAAAATCAATTCATATTTAGAAGACACTATTCAGAACAATCTGGCACTCACTGATGAGATTACCATTTTTTCGCCTAGAATGGTTAGTAATTTTATTTACAAGGTTTATACTAATCCAATAAAAAGTGGAGAACTTAGAGTTCAAAATGTTGGTGGTGTCATTACTCTTCATAATGTAACCTCCGTAAAAAAACTGGAGCAAATACGTACAGAATTTGTTTCAAATGTTACTCATGAGTTAAAAACCCCTTTGACCTCCATCAGAGGCTTTGTTGAAACACTTAAAGATGGTGCTATTGAAGATACTGCTGTAGCTTCAAAATTCTTAGATATAATAGATATTGAAGCAGAGCGGCTTTACCACTTAATAAATGACATTCTTCAATTATCCGAAATAGAAAGCATGCGAAATGACGATAAAGTTACGCAAAATAGCCTAAATCTAATTGTTGAAGAAGTTATTCAATTATTAGAGCCTTCTGCTATGAAAAAGAATATTAAACTCCATGTTAGTATAGAGCCCGACATAAACATTTTAGTTAATAAATATCGAATTAAGCAAATGTTAATAAATCTAATTGATAATGCTATTAAGTACAATATTGAAAGTGGTAGTGTCTATATAAATGCTAATAAACTGCAAGGCACTACTGCAATATCAATTAAAGATACAGGAATAGGTATTCCCTCCATACATCACTCTAGGATTTTTGAAAGGTTTTACAGAGTTGATAAAGGTCGCTCAAGAAATATGGGTGGAACAGGACTAGGGCTTTCAATTGTAAAACATATTGTTCACCTATATAATGGTGATATTAGCATAATCAGCGAATCTGGCAAAGGTACTGAGTTTATTATTAGGCTTCCGTTGTAAAACAAACTTGTACATTAAGTACTCAGCTTTCTCCCATAAAAATCTATTGGTAAGTAGAATTATCAAAGGTTTGTTTCCAAGAATTTCCAGGCTTTAAGTAGCACATTCAACTGCGAAAGTTGATTAAAGTATTCTAATATAAAAGCCAGAGAAAATATCCTCTGGCTTTTACTATTAAGTTGCTTCATAACATTTTCGCTCTAGTTTTTTACTAAGTTTGCCATGAAATTAACCCATTACCACTTCAACATTGTGTACTTTACCATCATTAAATACTGGAATAGTGTTACCATCAATTTCATTTCCATCAACAACAAGCTTTTTAACACCCTTACAAACATGATTAGGATTAGTTATAGAAATCTCAAAAGTTGCATTTCTAAACTTTCTGCTTACCTTGTAGCCATCCCAATCGCTAGGAATACAAGGGTCTATCATAAGTCCATTATAATCTGGCTTGATACCCAGTATATTTTGTGATATAACTATAAAATTCCAAGCAGCTGTACCAGTTAGCCATGAATTTTTTGCTTCACCTGGCTTAGCAGCATCCTTACCTGCAATCATCTGTGAGTAAACATAAGGCTCTGTTTTGTGAATCTCACTGATTTCTTCTGTATATGCAGGAGCTATTTTCTTATAATATTCAAAAGCTCTGTCTCCTCTGCCAATTACAGTTTCACCTGCTATAATCCATGGATTATTATGACAGAATATACCTGCATTTTCTTTATATCCTGCTGGATATGTTGATATTTCACCCATATTTATATAGTATTTTGTGAATGCAGGGTTATTTAGTACTAAGCCATATGGTGTATCAAGATATTTATTTGCTGAATCAAGAGCCTTCTCAACATAGCCTTTATCAACACCTATTGCAGCCATTGAGCAGAAGCCTTGTGACTCAATAAATATTTTACCTTCTTCATTTTCGTTGCTTCCTATCTTTTGTCCAAAGTCATCATAAGCACGAATAAACCATTCGCCATCCCAACCGAATTTGAGAACAGCTTCATTCATATTTTCAACTTGCTCCTGTGCCTTTTTAGCTTCGTCAGCCATACCCTTCAATTCACACAACTTAACATACTCTGGTCCATAGAATACAAACATACCAGCAATAAATACAGACTCTGCAACCTTTCCATCCTTACTGGTTGTTGTCTGGAAGGACTCACCAGGAGTGTTTGAGAAGCAATTTAGATTGAGACAATCATTCCAGTCTGCTCTACCAATCAATGGTAATCCATGAGGTCCTAAATTATTTACAACGTGATAGAAGGAACGCTTTAAGTGCTCAAACAATGTTGCCTTATTATTTTCATCATTATCAAAAGGAACCATCTCCTCTAGTATGCCCATATCACCAGTTTCTTTAATATAAGCAGCTACGCCTGCAATTAACCACAATGGATCGTCATTAAAGTTTCCACCGATTTCGTCATTTCCTTTTTTAGTCAATGGTTGATATTGGTGATATGCTCCACCTGTTTCAAACTGTGTTGCAGCTATATCAAGTATTCTCTCTCTCGCTCTATCAGGAATCTGATGAACAAAGCCTAAAAGATCCTGATTAGAATCTCTGAAGCCCATTCCTCTACCTATACCTGTTTCAAAATAAGAAGCACTTCTTGACATATTGAAAGTAACCATGCATTGATACTGATTCCAAGTGTTAACCATTCTGCATAGCTTTTCATCCTTGTGCTCTAACTTATATTGGGTAAATAGGCTATTCCATGAATCCTGCATTTCATCAAAAGCAGCCTGTACAGCCGCTGGATTGCCTTTAGCTTCTATCATTGCATACGCTTTTTTCTTGTTAATTACACCCTTGCTTTCCCACTTGTCATCTTGTTCATTCTCAACATAACCAAGTATGAAATCATATTCTTTTTCTTCGCCTGGCTTTAAGTCAACAGTAATACAATGGGAAGCCATTGGAGACCAACCATGTGCAACAGAATTTTGAGGTTCTCCACTTATTGGTACTTGAGGTGCATCAAATCCATTATAAAGTCCAACAAATGTATCTCTATCTGTATCAAATCCTGTTAAATCAGCATTTACTGAATAGAAAGCAAAGTGATTTCTTCTCTCTTTATATTCAGTTTTATGGTAAATAACCGAATTTTCAACTTCAACTTCACCAGTGCTCAAATTTCTTTGATAGTTTGTTTGGTCATCCTGTGCATTCCATAGACAGAACTCAATACATGAGAATAACTTTAAACTCTTATTTTCTCCTGTAGTATTCTTAACTCTTACTCTATGAATTTCACCATTAAAATTCAAAGGAACAAAGAATAAAACTTCTGAGCTTATACCATTCTTGCTTCCAGTTATTTTTGTATAACCCATACCGTGTCTGCACTCATAGCTATCTAACTCAGCTTTGACAGGTGACCAGCCTGGAGACCATAAAGTACCATTATCATTGATATAGAAGTATCTTCCTCCCATATCAATTGGAACATTGTTATACCTATATCTTGTAATTCTGCGTAAACGCGCGTCCTTATAAAAACAATATCCTCCTGCAGTATTTGAAATCAATGAGAAAAACTCCTGAGTGCCTAAATAATTTATCCAAGGATAAGGCGTTTTGGGAGTAGTAATTACATATTCTTTGTTTTGATCATCAAAAAATCCGTATTTCATGTTTTTATCTCCTCTTAATTATTTTTATAATTTATAATGTCAACAAAGAATTTTATTTCTTTGTACATGTCTCTCTAATAACCATTTTTGTCTTATAACTATAGCTTTTAAAACCCTTTCTAGTATTTCTTATATTATAAATGAGTTCCTCTACTGTTTTTTCAACTATACTAAAAATTGGTGTTTCTATTGTTGTCAGTGCTGGCTTTATTAATGACGCAAGAGTAATATTGTCAAAGCCTATTATTGATATATCTTCAGGAACTCTAATATTATTATCCTTGAATAACTCTATTGCTGCAATTGCCATATCGTCGTTTGATGAAAAAAATGCTGATGGCAACCTTCCAGTATTAATTAATGCTTGTACTGCACTGCTGGTTTTGGACTTGATAAAGTCCCCCTGTAGAATAAATTCATCTTTTATTTTTAAATTGTGCTTTTTCATTGTATCTAAAAATGCTTCATATCTCTGTCTTCCAGAATATGTAGATAGTCTCCCTGCTAATAAACCTATCTCTTTATGTCCCAATTCAATCAGGTATTCAACTGCTTCCACAGCCCCTTCATAATCCTTTGAACCTACTACTATCAAGTTTTCATTTTCAGATTTCTTACTCTCTATTTCTTCTGCATCATAATCTATCAATGCTATAGGACAACCTTTTTGTGAAATCTTAATAAGTTCTTCTGCCTCTTTTTCAGTTCCTAATACTATACCGCCATCAATTCTCTTTTGTAAAAACATCTCACTAACACGTCTATAATCATTTTCGCAGTATATAATATTTATTAAAACATAATAGCCTCTTGAGTTAGCACAATCAACTACTGCGTTGGTAAATTGATTAAAATAATCATTTTTGTATAGCTTATTTGGATTCCCAGCATCAGCTATACTCACTATAAATAAACCTATAGTATCACTTTTCTTACCTGCCAAAACTCTTGCACAAGTATTAGGCTCATAGTTATATTTTTCTATTACTTCTAATACCTTTTTCTTTGTATCCTCTGGTACATTAGGATAATTATTTATTACTCTAGAAACAGTGCTTCTTGATACACCAGCTATTTTAGCTATCTCTTCACTTTTCATTTTAATATTACCCTTTTGGCCTCCGTAAGATATTAACAGAAGATATTAATAGAATTTCCAATAAATTTATTTAAAATGGGGCTAACGCTATACTAGCGCTAGCCCCATTTTTTTCAGCTACTATCATGAATAGATATAAAGCTGTTAATTTTTAGTTAATATTATTTGTTTGCTGCTACAAAAGTATCAACTTGTTTCTGCATTTCAGCAAGAGCTGCATCTAAACCAGCTGCTTTAAGCTTATCATTAAACTTAGGAACAACTGTTGCAGGATCAACTTTACCAGTTTCTAGACCAGGCATAAACTGCTTCTTAACAGCTGTTAAAGCAGCAATCTGAGTCTTAACATTTTCTGTGTTAAATGTGAAACCAAGAATTGGTGATGGAGCTGAACTAGCATTGTACTCTTTGAACTTAGTCCACTTAGCTGGATCTTCAGAAGCAAACAGGTAAGTGTTGAATTGGTTAGCGAACAACCATTGTAAGCTGTTGTTGTAATTGTCTTTACCAGCTTGAGTTTGTTCAATTGTAGTATCGTTAATCTTAGTGTAGTGAGTTCCTTCTATACCGTAGTTAACTAAGTTACAAAGGAAAGCATCAGTGTTCATTAATTCTAAGAACATAAGAGCTCTTTCTGGATTTGCTGATGTCTTTGAAATAGCCTGCATTGAACCAGTCATCTCACGAGTAGTTGCTCTTGCAGGAGTGATATCGATTTGTTTCCAGTTAACACCATCAGATATTGATTGCTCAGCATCTTTACCTGGTTTTAATGAAGCAGTAGTAGCGAATACTTTACCTGCTTTTCTAGCTGGAGCATAGTCTGTGATAGTATCAGCATCTTTTCTGATATATCCAGCTTTGTACCATTTGTTAAGAGTTGTAAATAATGACATAGCTTCAGGAGTAGCAAAGTCATTAACAACTGTTGTATCTCTTCCGTCACCATATAAAGCACCTGGAACGTTATCATCAACTAACTTTTCAAAATCAAGAATTCTGTAAGCTGATTCACCAGTAAGAGTCTGGAATGCTTCAACTCCGTTAGCAGCTTCTTTTTCTTTGATTATTGCTAAAGCTGGCTCTAAATCTTCGAATTTCTTAATTGTTGCTAAATCAATGCCGTACTTATCTGCCATATCCTTGTTAACTAAGAATCCCCAGTTATGAGCCATTTCTTTGTTAGTAGGAATAGCGAATAATTTACCATCAATTGAAGCACCCTTTATTACGTTTTCGCCAAGCAATTTCTTTGTCTCTGGAGCATATTGATCCATAAGTGGAGTAAGATCTACAAATGCACCTTTAGGAGCATTCTGCTGATAGTTACAAGCCCAGTTTGATGTGAAAGTGATATCAAACTTTTCACCTGATTGAATCTTTGCACCCATCTTGCTCTCGAAGTCATCACCCCAAGTGAAGATGTTAAGTTTTAGTGTAGCATTGATCTTTGGTTGTAAGTACTTATTTACTTCTGCTAAAACTTTGTCCATGTCATTTGGTTGTCCATTACCAACAACATACCATTGTAATTCTACTGGATCAAGTGCTGCTGATTCAGGTGCTGCAGATGAATCAACTGCTGAACTAGTTGCAGTTGATGGAGCTGCCTCTTCTGTTTTTCCACATCCAGCTACCATTGAGATAGCCATACAAGTAACCAAAGCTAAACCTATTAGTTTCTTTGCCTTTTGCATTGTGAACCTCCTTAAAATTATAAATATATTTATTGCTATCCATACTCACGTATGGTATTAGCCCTTAACAGCACCAACTGTTAAACCTTTTACAAAATATTTCTGGAAGAACGGATAAGCTACAATAATTGGCCCTATTGCCAAAGTACACATTGCCATACGAGCTGTCTCAGATGGCAAATTCGCAAGTGCTTGAGAACCTTGTGGTAAATTTGCAGCCTGTGACAAGTACTGAATAGCAGCAAGAGTCTTGTATAATAGATACTGCAAATTGAATAGCTTAGCATCATCTATAAACATTAGCGGTAAATACCAATCATTCCAGTATTGCAGGCATTGGAACAAACCTACTGTTGCAAGTCCTGCTTTTGCTAAAGGTAAAACAATCTGAATAAATGTTCTAAACTCTCCAGCACCATCAATCTTTGCTGATTCAATAAGTGAATCAGGAACATTTGTCTGATAGAATGTTCTCATAATCATTACGTACCAGGCATTGGCAAGAGCCGGAATAATCAATGCAAATATTGTATTGTTCATATGAAGTACATTTACATATACCATATACCATGGTACTAAACCACCATTGAATATCATTGTGAAAAATACGATAAAAGCAAATTTATTTCTGTGTCTAAAATCTTTTCTTGATATTACATATGAGAACATAGAAATTATAGCTAAGCTTACTACTGTACCAACTACTGTTACAAAAATTGATATTCCATATGCTCTAAATATTGCTTCCCCTGTTTTTACAACCCATTTATAAGCTTCTAAACTGAAAACCTTTGGAATAAAATTATAACCATTTATTGTAATAGTCTTTTCATCTGTAAAAGATATACCAATTATCAAAACAAGTGGAACTATACAACATAATGAATATAATACGAAAATCAAATGAAGTACCCCATTCCAAAAAGGTTTAATTTCATTTAACTTATTAACTGTACCATATTGTACATCATCTTTATGCTTCATGAATTTCCCCCCCTTAGAATAAAGCTTGCTCTGGATCTATCTTTCTAACGACTAAATTAGAAATCATTACAAGAACAAATCCACATACCGACTGATATAAACCTGATGCCGATGCCATTCCAACATCATTTAGATTACGCAAAGCATTGTATACGTAAGTATCAATAGTCGCTGTCGTATCAAATAAAGCACCTGTATTTCTTGGCACTTGGAAGAACAATCCGAAATCTGAATAGAATACTTTTCCAACTGCTAACAATGTAAGAATTATCATCAATGTCTTTAACAATGGAATTGTAATACTTTTAATCTGCTGCCATTTTGATGCACCATCAACAATAGCCGCCTCATAAAACTCTTGATCTATACCAGCTATAGCTGCTATATATATAACGGTATTATATCCAGTTATTTTCCATATATTGACAATAGTTAGTATGAATGGCCATTTCTCTGTTTCAGCATACCAACTTATCTCTTGCAAACCTAATGCAGGAAGCAATGATTTGTTTACAAAACCCTTTTCTTCACCAAGTAAGGCAAAAACAATGTAACTTACTACTATCCAAGACATGAAATATGGTAATAACATACTTGCTTGATAAAACTTTGATAAGAATTTGTTTTTAATTTCATTAATCATAATTGCAAAAAGTACAGATACCACTAAACCAAGAAAAATGAATACAAAATTATATCCTAAAGTATTCCTTGTAATAGTAAATGCATCTGGTGTTGCTGTGAAAAATTCAAAATTTCTGAAACCTACCCAATCGCTGAGAAAAAAGTTCTCAAAAAAGTTATTTCCGTGATACTGGTAGTTCTTAAATGCAATTAACACACCCGCCATCGGTAAATAGTTATTAAAAAATAAAACAACCAATAGAGGGAGCATCATTATGTATAGCACTTTGTTCTGAACTATATCTCTCAAAAAGCCAGTTTTCTTTTTGGCTTTCAAGGGAACAGCTACATCTTTTGTTGCATTTTGAGTTACTCCCATAGCTACTATGCCACCCTTCATTATATGTAATATGCGATACCAAAAACAGGCGTTCACAAAGAACACAACAACTATGCCCGCTTTGCTATATATATATATTAATAAATTGAAGTCAATCACAAAATAGACCAACTTGCTTTAATGTGCAATATCTTGTCAACAACATTGCACAATTTTGAACAACAAAATATTACACAGCCTTTACATTTGGTTTTCATAAGCATTAAAAAAACCGTTTAACTACTAAACAAAGTCTCTTTATACTCCGATGGAGTCATACCTGAATACTTCTTAAATATTTTTGAAAAGTAATGGGGATCAGGGATTCCAACTAACTCTGCAACCTCATATGTCTTATATTTAACATCCTTTAATAATTCTTTTGCCTTTTCAATACGGACATCGTTAAGATAATCTACAAAGCTGATGCCTAACTCTTTCTTAAACATTCTGCTGATATAAAATGTGCTAACGTATATATTTTCTGCAACTTCATTAAGTGTAACTTGCTCATTATAATGCTCGTGTATATAGTCAATAGCTTTCCTAAGTATAAGCTTTAGGCTCTTATTATTGAAACTATTAACCCTTGATGCTATTCTTATAGACACCTCTTCGAGTAAAGTGTTCAATTCATCAACACTGTCACATTTATCAATTAGCTTTAACAAGCTTGCTATATCTCTTCCCTCTTCATGCTTTTTATCAGCATCAATAGCCAAAACAGATATCCTTATATTATTAATTGATGAAAGCGTACTATAGTAAAAGTTCTTTAAATAGCTAATATTTATGTTATTAGTGTTTACATATTTAGAAATATTATTAGTGGTAAGCTTAACTAACTCACTATTTCCAGACTTAATATTTTCAAGCAATTGTTTTTGGTAACTTTCCAATGCAGAGTAATCATCATATCTAAAGAAAGAATTTAGATCACTATACTGAATTATTGAATTATTTCCTATGTAGCTTTTATATTCAAGTGAGCCCAAACATTCTTTAAGTTTATCGGTTAGCTCCATAGCTGATGTTCCATTTGAACTAACAGCAATGGTAACTGTAAAGCCAAAGCCATTATTAATTACCTCCTGAAGTTCTCCACACATCTCACTAACTTTAGAAATATCTATAGTAGACTTATCAAATGCTTGAATAATAAATGCTACTCTGCTGGTATTAAGCATTATGCTAGTCACTTCATACTTCTCGGCAAATACCTCTTCAAAGGAGTTTACTATTCCAATTTGACATAATTGCTTGTCATATTGAGAACTTGATGTTTTCTCCTCAAAATCATTCTCCATAATAACAAGGACAAAGTTGCTTATTTTTATATTAAAAAGATTCGTCTTTTCTTCAATTTCATCTTCATTTGTAATAACACCATATATAATATCATATAGTAATTTTTCTCTTAGCACAGGAATACTCTGCTCATATAATTTTTTAAACTTATCCACTTCAAGATGTTTAAGCTTTTGTTCATTGAATTCTTTAACTGCCTTAGTTATAACATTTGTAAGCTCTTCTATTTTAGTTGGCTTTAATAAGAAGTCAAAAGCTCCGCACTTTATTGCATCATGTACATAGTCAAAATCTCTAAAACCAGTCATTATTATTATTTTTGCATTTGGAACTAATAGCTTGACTTGCTTTATCATACTTATGCCATCTAGCCCAGGCATACGAATGTCAGTAATAATAATATCAGGTCTATGTAGCTTTATGAGTTCAAGGCCTTCAATACCATCACATGCATCGGCACACACCTCACATTCAAGATGTCTCCAATTAACTATATTTTTAATCCCTCTTCTTATAATCGACTCATCATCAATTATTAGAACCTTGTACATAATAGCCCTCCTTGGTATTGTGAATCTGAACTGGTAAGGTTACAGATACTTTTGTATAAATATTAATTTTACTTTCAATTGTTAATCCGTATTTTTCACCATAGAATAGTTTTATTCTTCTATTAACATTTTCTATTCCAATACTCTTGTCCTTCTTACTGCTTAAAGTTTTGAAGTACGTATTGTTATCCATATTTAATCCATTATTTAACTTAATCAGTTCTTCTGATGATATTCCATTTCCATTGTCTATTATCTCAATTGTAATCAAGTCATTTTTGATATTTGCAGCAAGTGAAATAATTCCTTTACCTCTGTTATTTTCTACGCCATGATAAACTGCATTCTCAATTAATGGCTGAATAAGTAGCCTTGGAATTTTTACATATAAAACCTGAGGATCAATCTCTTTGTTTAATGTAATTTTATCTTCAAACCTCCTTTTTAATAGTGAAATATATTTGTCTATATAGACAAACTCTTCTTCAATAGTAATAAGTCTATCGTCTCTTCCAATACTTATATCTAGTAGAGTTGATAAGTCAGATACTGTTTCACTAATCTCAGGAACATTATTTAATTGAGCCATCCAATTTATTGATTCTAATGTATTAAACAAAAAATGTGGATTTATCTGAGACTGTAACGCCTTTATTTCAGCCTCTTTACGTGTGATTTGTTCTCTATAAATCCAATTGACTAAGTGATCCATCTCTTTTGTCATGGTATTAAAGGTCTTTTGCAAAAAGCCAAGTTCATCATTTCTATCAATCTCTATATAGCTACTAGAAATCTTATCAATATTCATACCCTTCATAGCCTTTACCAATTGATTTATAGGCTTAATCATATCAAAAGATACAAAGAAGCTAACAAAAGTTAAGAGTAAAATAGCTGCCAGACATATTAAAAGCATATTAGTTCTTAGTCCATCAACATCTGCATGCAATTGTTTCAGTGGTATGTAAGTTACTATTTTCCATCTTAAATCATTTAAAGTTCTAGATGCAACAAAAATTTTTTTCTTATTGTTCACACCATTAGTTGTCTCTTGAATTGTATTTTTATACTTGATAAATGCTGATTTATCCCTGCAAAAAATAATGCTATTATCAGGTGTGAGAATCGTTAAATTCCTCATTAAATCTGATTCTGATCCTCCTAAAGCGTCTTTAAAAGATTGCTTATCAATCTGAACCACCAAAAGACCTATTTCCTGATAGTTATCCTTATTATAAATCATCTTTATCAAATATGCATTCTCATTTGAATCAAAATACCAAACCGATCCTCCACCTGCAGTTCTTGCATACTTTTGCATATCAGTATAATTTTGAAGCACTACCGATTTAATATCAGACTCTACACGGCTTCTATCATATTCAATAACCTTAATAGTTTTTGTTACAATACACAGAGCTACAACTTCAGTCCTATTGGGAACTATTTTTTGAAATGAATTAATAACATCCCTTCTAACTTCATAATTTTGTAGCTTATTTATACTCCTGTCATCATTAAGTAAAGCTGAATAAATACCCTCGTCATTACCTATATCTTGAGATAACATATTCAAGTTATTTATTGTATCTTGTAGTCTAAGCTCTACTATACCCAGTAATTCATTTGAATATGTCATTGATCTTTCAACTATTATATTTTCAGATGTTTTAAAGCTGAAATATCCTATAAAAATAAGTGGAATAAGTATTTGTATGTATAAAATAAGAAAAATTTTCTTTTTTATAGAAATATTTCTGTAAAATCTAACAACCCTCATTATTTGCCAGTATAATCCGGAAGTTACTTTATTTATCATATATACCTCAGATGTTTTAATTATTCATTTTTTCTACAGCTTGTTCCCATATATACTCTGCAGTTGTTTCTCCTAATAAAAATTTAGGAAATTGTTTTATTACTATATCCTCCCATACCGATCTTTCTATAATATGATCAGGTATTGGCGTTTTATTTTTTTCATGAATTCTTTTATATACACCTGCACTCTGCTGAGCTAATGAACTGTGAGCTGATTCTAAATCCATTTCTACATTTAAGTTAGTAAGCAAACCAGTGCTTTTATAAAGAAATTCAGCTACTTCTTTTGATGTTAAATATTTTAAAAACTCAATAGACTTATCTTTTTTGCTAAAAGAATCCCAAGCACTTTTACTAATATAGAAAGTACCTCCGCCTAAACCTGTCAACATCTTTGAATCATCATCAGTCATTGATGGAAAAGGTATCATTTTTACACTTTTGTCATCCTTGTTGAAGTATGGTATAAACCATGAGCCTTGAACTATCATGGCTGCCTGCTTAGTGAAAAACAGATTATTCCTCTCGTCACTATAAATCATGATAGAATCCTCTGAGAATGCACCCATATCATTTAATTCCTTCATGTATTTCATTGCATCAATATAGTGCTTATTTATTTTTCCATCTACTAAATACTCCTCAACTCCTTGAGAACCACCTAAACTTGCTATTATATTCTGATATATATATGAGCCCTCAGCAGTGGAGTTATATGCAATGGGTATAATTCCATTTTTATTGAATATATTTACTGCATCCTTTAACTCTTTGTAATTTGATGGCTCTTTTACGCCGTATTTATCAAATAAATCCTTATTAATAAAAAGTCCTTCAAATACAAGTTCAAATGGAATTCCATATATACGGTTGTTATAGGTTGTTGCTCTGAAGCTTGATTGATTGAAGCAATCCATCCATGTTCTATCTTGTTTTAATGTGTCAGTAATATCTGCAATTTTATCAGCTTTAATTAAATATTTTATATCTGAACCTGGCCATAAACCAAAAACATCTGGCTCACTTCCTGAAGCAAATTTTGTCTTAAGTGTGGGTAAATAATCATCTCCAAATATGGATTGATTTGATATTTTAATATTAGGATTTTCTTTTTCAAAATTGGCAATAATCTCATTTAATGCTCCAGCCTTGCTATCTATGCCTCCCCAAGTAGTCATTATGTTTATTGTATGGATTTTTTGAGGTATAGTATTTTTAGAAATAAAATTTGAGTTCTGAGTACTATTACTAGTACACGATACAATTATAACATTTATTAATGTAAGAGAAATCATTGTCAATATCTTTTTTGAATGCCCCATAATTAACTCCAATCGATACTAACTAATTTGTTAAGTTTATGAAAACTATATAATAAAAATATATATTAATAAATTATTAAATATAATTTTATAGCAGATTTAAAAGAGTTAAATGTGTGCTTCGATTAATTAAGTAATTGCACACATCCACAAAAAATAAATTCATATGAGTAAACACTAGAAAAACGCTACTACAGCATAATATGTAAAAAGACAAGCTATAATAATTTCATTTATTATAGCTTTCTAAATTTTATTATATAGTATTATTTAAATAATTGATAGTTTTATTTCTTGGTTTTCATCTAAATCAATGCCAACTAGAGAACCTTCCTTAACATTTCCCTTCAAATATTCTTCTGAAAGTATATCTTCAATATAGTTTTGAATTGCACGTCTTAATGGTCTTGCACCAAATTTAATGTCATAACCCTTTTGGAGAATAAATTCTTTAACGCTGTCAGAAACATTTATTTTTACGTTCTTTTCATTAGCTTCTTCTAAAACCTCTTCCAGCATTAAATCAATAATCTTCTTGAGCTCTTCTTTATTAAGCTCAGTAAATACTATTATCTCATCAATTCTATTTAGAAACTCTGGTCTAAACGTTTCTTTAATTACATCCTTTACTCTGCTTTCCAAAGCAGTATATGAATTATTGGAAAAGCCTATACCACTTGATTTTAGATTAGTCCCTGCATTAGATGTCATAATAATAACTGTATTTTCAAAACTCACAGTTCTGCCATGACTATCTGTTAATCTTCCATCTTCTAATATCTGCAACAACATATTAAACACATCTGGATGAGCTTTTTCTATTTCGTCCAATAAAATAACCGAATAAGGTTTTCTTCTGACTTTCTCAGTTAATTGTCCTGCATCATCATAACCAACATATCCAGGAGGTGAACCTATTAATTTGGAAACGGTATGTTTTTCCATGTATTCTGACATATCAAGTCTAATCAAAGACTCTTCGCTTGCAAATAGTTCTATTGCCAAGGCTCTGACTAGTTCTGTCTTACCAACGCCTGTAGGCCCTACAAATATAAATGAGGCTGGTTTTTTCTTTTTCTTAAAGCCTGACCTACTTCTTCGTATAGCTTTAGCTACACCTTCCACTGCTTTGTTTTGTCCTATAACTCGTGTGTGTATTCTAGCTTCAAGATTTATCAACTTTTGTGATTCCTCTTCACTAAGTTGTCGAATTGGGATTTTTGTCCATGCCTCTATAACACTAGCAATATCTTCTGTTGTTAGTGAAACATCATTATTTGTATCTTCAATTTCCTTTATCATTCCAATAAGCTTACATTCATACACTTTCAAATCAGCAGCTTTTTGGTACTCCTCAATAGAATCAGCTGATATAGCATTGTCCTTAGCTTCTTGAACCTGTAATAACTCTTCCTTATATGTCTGTAATTCAGCTAGCTTTACATTTCTCAAATTAGCTCTTGAACCCGCCTCATCTATTACATCAATTGCCTTATCAGGTAAAAATCTATCGGTTATATATCTTTCTGAATAATTAACAGCCGATCTTACAATATCTTCACTTATTTTAACTCTATGATATTCTTCATAATAGTGTTTAATTCCCATAAGAATCTCTACGGATTCTTCCATTGATGGTTCATCAACAATAATTGGCTGAAATCTTCTTTCTAATGCCGAATCCTTTTCAATATTTTTTCTATACTCAGTTAATGTAGTTGCACCAATTACTTGAATTTCTCCTCTTGACAAAGCCGGCTTAAGTATATTAGCAGCATTCATAGCTCCCTCAGCTTCTCCAGCCCCCATTATATTATGCAGTTCATCTATAACAAGAATAATATTTCCGAAAGACTTTGCCTCATCAATAATTCCCTTCATTCTGCTTTCAAACTGTCCTCTAAACTGAGTACCAGCAACCACACTAGTCATGTCAAGCAAATAAACCTCTGCATCATACAATTTTATCGGCACTTCCTTTTGTGCTATTCTAACAGCTAAACCTTCAGCTATAGCTGTTTTTCCAACACCAGGTTCACCAATAAGTACAGGATTATTCTTTGTTCTTCTATTTAATATTTGAACTACTCGATCAATTTCTTTATTTCTTCCAACTACCTTATCAATTGCACCATCTTTTGCCTTATCAATAAGATTAGCTCCATACATATCTAAATACTTTTTCTTTTTATTGTTTTTCTTATCTTGTACTTTTGTTTTTGAAGAGTTTTTATTATCTTTAGCCTCTTCGCTATTTAGCTCCTGATTATTTGTTGGAGCTTCACTTTCTGAATTACTGTTTACAATATTATTTACTTTAGGAAATGCTTTATTTAGCATTCCAAAAAAAGGATTGGACTCATTAATATTGCCGGATTCCTCTTGTAATGCTTCCATCATCTCGTTGCCATCTATACCTTCAAGCATGTCACCGACCTGTTTACTTATATTATCCAATTCCTCCTCAGTCATTCCTGTTTGTGAAAGCAACTGATCTATTGGTTGAAGGTTTTGCTTTCTTGCACAGCTTACACAAAGACCTTCTTGAATTTGTTTACCCTCAACGAGTTTTGTTATGAAAACCACAGCAATATTTTTATGACAGACTGAACACTTTATCATATATAACCTCCCACGCCCCATTTGGGCATATAAATATACTGAACTATCGTGGAGAACCTCTGTGTAGTTGTTCTTGACAGAGTCTTTATACAGCTCTATTCACCTACACAACTCAAAATTACAATAATTTTGCAAAAAATATTTTTCGAGCCGATAACCTCTCACGCCCCATTTGGGTAGAAAATAATGTTTTAAAACCATAAGAACATCTATACCAATAAAATATATTTAGATTAAATTATAAGCTTAAATTCCTACAATGTTAGCACAAACTGGAGTTTTTGTCATTAGAAAACCAGCTTTTACAACACCAACAATAAAATTTCTATATCTATTTATATTATTTCCAACAATGACAAAAACTAAATGTTAACATACAATATAAATACTACTGATTGTTTATTAGTATAACACAAGAAAAAAATTAGGTCTAACAGATTTATATCAATTTTTACTGCTAAGCATCTATTTTTTTGGTTTAAGACAAATAAAATAAAAAAAACTGGGTTATAGTCAATATAGCTAAGCTATACAAATGTAATCCAGCTTTTTATTATAGTTTATCAAAAAAATATTTATGTACATTTTATTAAAGGGCAAATAAAACTGGTAAATATAGGTTGTTTCTATAAAAACATTACAAAAATTGTTGTAATAAATGCGCCAAGAAGTGCTGTAACTGGAATAGTAAATATCCATGCAAAAACAATATTTCTTGCCAGTGCCCATCTAACGGCAGACAATCTCTTTGATGCTCCAACACCCATTATAGATGTTGAAATAACTTGAGTAGTACTAACAGGGGCACCCATTGCAGACATTGTTTCAATAACTATAGCCGCTCCAGTTTCTGCCGCAAAGCCACCAATTGGCTGAAGTCTAATCATATTAACGCCAATTGTTTTAATTATTTTCCATCCCCCGAGAGAAGTTCCCAATGCCATGGAAAGTGCACAAGCCAACATAACCCAAAAAGGAACTCCACTATCAGCATCAATAAGATTTGCACCCACTAATGCCAAGGTAATAATACCCATAGATTTCTGAGCATCATTCTTGCCATGAGAGTAAGCCATAAAAGCGGCTGAAACAATCTGAAGCTTTGAAAACCATTTATTAATAAATCGTTGTGAAAAGGGTTTTAGCAATTTGTATAAAATTGTCATAAAAAAGAAACCCATTCCAAATCCAACTACTGGCGAAGAAAGCAGAGGTATTATTACTTTATTTAGTACACCCTGCCATTTTACTATACTTAATCCACCAGAATAAGCAATGGACGAACCAATTAAAGCTCCTATAAGTGCGTGTGAGGAACTGCTTGGTATAGCAATATACCAAGTTATTAAATCCCAAATAATAGCAGCTATTAATGTAGCAATAATTACATATTGTACCTTAATCATTGTACTATTAACTAAGCCTTTTGCTATAGTCTCAGCTACCTTGCTACTCATTAGTGCTCCAATTAAATTTAGTGAGGCAGACATAAAAATTGCTTGTCTAGGAGATAGTACTCTTGTAGAAACAGATGTGGCAATAGAATTGGCTGTATCGTGAAAACCATTTATAAAATCAAATCCCAACGCTAATAGAATTACAATAATTAAAGAAACACTAAGCATGCTTCATAACAACTCCTTCTATTATATTCGCTACATCTTCACATGCGTCAATGGTATTTTCTAAAAAGTCAATTATTTCTTTCCACTTTATTACTTCAATTGCATCCTTCTCAACTAAGAACAAATTTGTCATAGCATCTCTAAAAGCAGTATCTGCCTCGTCTTCAATATTATTTACTTCAATTATTTTTTCTTGAAGGCACTTACTTTTCTTCATGTTTTTCATTTCAAAAATTACGTTTTTTAGTTCATTTGTTGCATTAACTATTAATTTAGAAAGAACAATAGCCTCAGGTCTGATTTGCTGTACATTGTACATGCTAAATCTCTGGGCTACCGCTTCAATATCATCTGTAATATTATCTAACTCTCTTGCAATCAAATAAATATCTTCTCTGTCAATTGGAGTAATAAAAGCTTTGTTTAGTTCGTTTAAAATCTTGTGTACAATAGAATCGCAAGCATGTTCTGCATCTTCAATACTTTTGATTTTTTCATTAACATTAACATAATTGTTGGTTAAGTCGTCTAAAAGACCAGCTGCCTTGCAAATAATCTCACTTGTTTCAATAAAATAATCAAAAAAACGTTCTTCTTTAGATGTTGGTCTAAACATTAACAATACCTTCTTTCTATAATATGTAACAATTTACTATCTCATCATAGAACAATGTAATTTTTTTTACAACAAAGTTAACATAGAATTAACAATTAATTTAAATGAATCAACTTTCACACTTAAATAGTCTGTCGGTACTTGAGAATTATACCTACAAATTTCAACTGCAAAAGTTGAGTCAATAATCTTAAAAAATAGTATTTAAAAGCAAAAACATGAATATCTTATATAGCTGAGCTACATAAATATATTCATGTTTTATTCTAATTTTAAAACTTTTTATATGAAATTAATTTACACTAAAAACTTAAATATCATAGTGATAAATGCACCGAGTAGTGCTGTAACAGGGATAGTGAATATCCATGCATAAACGATATTTCTACATAATGCCCATCTAACAGCTGACAGTCTTTTTGATGCTCCAACACCCATTATAGATGTTGATATAACATGAGTAGTACTAACTGGTGCACCAATTGCAGACATTGCCTCAATAACTATAGCCGCTCCTGTTTCAGCTGCAAACCCACCAATTGGCTGAAGTCTTATCATATTAACACCAATTGTTTTAATAATCTTCCAACCTCCAAGAGAAGTTCCCAATGCCATAGCAAGAGCACAAGATAACATTACCCAAAATGGCACTCCACTTTCTGGATCAACAATATTTGCACCAACCAAAGCCAGTGTTATAATACCCATTGACTTTTGAGCATCATTCTTGCCATGAGAGTATGCCATAAAAGCCGCTGAAAGTATCTGAAGTTTTGAAAAATATTTATTAACGAATCTCTGTGAATAAGGACGTAATACTTTAAATAAACCAGCCATAAATAAGAAACCCATGCCAAATCCAAGTATTGGCGAAGAAAACAATGGTATTATTACTTTTTCAAGTACACCTTGCCATTTAACTATGCTCAAGCCACCTGAATACGCAATGGATGAGCCAATAAGGGCTCCAATAAGTGCATGTGAGGAACTGCTTGGAATAGCAATATACCAAGTTATTATATCCCAAACAATAGCAGCAATTAATGTAGCTATAATTACATATTGCACTTTAATCATTGAGTTATCAACTAACCCTTTTGATATAGTCTGAGCTACCTTGCTACTCATTAATGCTCCAACTAAATTCAGTGATGCAGACATTAATATAGCTTGTCTTGGCGATAAAACTCTTGTAGAAACAGATGTGGCAATAGAATTTGCTGTATCATGGAAGCCATTTATAAAGTCAAAAGATAGAGCTAATATTATAACACATATCAAAGAAACACTAAGCATGCTTCATAACAACCCCTTCTATTATATTTGCTACATCTTCGCAAGCATCAATTGTATTTTCAAAAAAGTCAATTATTTCTTTCCATTTTATTACTTCTATTGCATCCTTTTCAGTTAAGAACAAGTTTGTCATAGCATCCCTAAATGCTGTATCTGCCTCGTCTTCAATATTATTTACTTCAATTATTTTTGCATCAAGACTCTTGCTCTTCTTCATGTTTTTCATTTCAATTATTACATTTTTTAGTTCATTTGTTGCATTAACTATCAATTTAGAAAGAACAATAGCCTCAGGTCTAACTTGCTGTACATTGTACATGCTGAATCTCTGGGCTGCTGCTTCAATATCGTCAGTAATGTTATCCATCTCTCTTGCGATTAAGTAAATATCTTCTCTGTCGATAGGTGTAATAAATGCTTTGTTTAGTTCATTCAAAATCTTGTGTACGACAGTGTCGCAAGCATGCTCTGCATCTTCAATACTTTTGATTTTTTCATTAACATTAACATAATTGTTTGTTAAGTCATCTAAAAGACTTGCTGCCTTGCAAATAATCTCACTTGTTTCAATAAAATAATCAAAAAAACGTTCTTCTTTAGATGTTGGTCTAAACATTAACAATACCTTCTTTCTATAAAATTGAACAATTTACTTCATCATCATAAAGCATTGTTAGTTTTATTACAACACACTTTACACATAATTAAACATACTTAACATAAAATTAACAAAACCAATTTTTATCATTTTTTTGTTGAAGTTTTTTACTTAAAATCATAATTCAACCAATAAACCTAATTGTTGCCTAATAGCTTTCTAAGGTATTGTCCAGTATAGGATTCTTTTACCTTTGCTACTTGCTCTGGAGTCCCCTCAACAACAATAGTTCCTCCTTTATCTCCACCCTCTGGTCCTAAATCAATAATATAATCAGCAGTTTTTATTACATCTAGATTATGCTCTATAATGACCATAGAATTTCCAGCATTTACAAGTCTTTGTAAAATATCTATTAATCTATGCACATCCGCAATGTGTAACCCTGTAGTAGGCTCATCAAGAATGTATAGAGTTTTCCCTGTGCTTCTCTTGGAAAGCTCAGTAGCAAGCTTGACTCTTTGTGCTTCTCCTCCAGAAAGGGTGTTTGAAGGCTGTCCTACTTTTACATATCCAAGCCCCACATCAAACAATGTCTGCAGTTTATTTTGTATTCTGGGTATATTTTTAAAGAACTCTAATGCATCCTCAATTGTCATATCTAGAACATCAGATATACTTTTACCTTTGTATTTGACCTCTAAAGTTTCCCTATTGTAGCGTTTACCCTTACAAACCTCACAGGGTACATATATGTCTGGTAGGAAATGCATTTCTATCTTTATAATGCCATCACCACTACATGCCTCACATCTGCCGCCCTTAACATTAAAACTAAATCGCCCTGCCTTATATCCCTTCATTTTTGCTTCATTGGTTGACGCATAGACCTCCCTAATAATGTCATAAACACCTGTATAGGTTGCAGGATTAGATCTGGGTGTTTTCCCTATAGGAGATTGATCAATATTGATAACCTTGTCTAAATATTTAACTCCATTTATAGTATCATGTTCAGCAGGTCTTGTTTTTGCTCTATTTAACTGACTGGCTAAGCTCTTATGCAGAATTTCATTTATAAGAGTACTTTTACCTGATCCTGAAACTCCTGTAATTGCAGTCATTACTCCTAACGGAATATTTGTATTTATATTTTTGAGATTATTAGCTCTAGCTCCTAAAATCTCAAGCCACTTGCCATTTGGCTTTCTTCTCTCCTTCGGAACATCTATTTTCCTTCTTCCACTAAGATATTGACCTGTAATAGAAGCTTCATTTTTGATAATTTCATCTAATGGACCTTCTGCAACAACATGTCCTCCATGAACTCCAGCACCAGGACCCATGTCAATAATATGATCAGCCGCATGCATTGTCTCTTCATCATGTTCAACAACAATCAAGGTATTTCCCAGTTCTCTTAATCTTGTAAGAGTACTTAGTAACTTGTCGTTATCTCTTTGGTGTAAACCAATACTAGGCTCATCTAAAATATATAGCACCCCCATCAAGCCAGAGCCTATTTGAGTAGCTAGCCTAATTCGCTGAGCTTCACCACCCGAAAGGGTTCCAGCTGTTCTTGATAATGAAAGGTAGTTTAAACCCACATCAACAAGAAAGCCTATTCTTGCGTTAATTTCTTTCAAAATCTGATTAGCAATCATTATGTGCCTATCACTTAATTTTATGCTGGTGAAAAATCCCTTGATATCTGCAATAGACATAATAGATAATTCATGGATATTCTTGTCACATACTGTAACTGCAAGGCTTTCTGGCTTAAGCCTTGCTCCCTTGCAGTCTGGACATGGATTATTGCTCATAAATTGTTCATAGTATTGCTTCATACCTTCAGAACTTGATTCCTTATATCGCCTTTCCATTACATTTATTACACCTTCAAAAGCAGCTGTATATGAGCCACTCCCATACTCACGTTCATAGTCAACTTTAATTTTTTCACCCTTTGTACCATATAAAATAATGTCTATGATTTCCGCAGGCAGCTTATGGAAAGGAATATCTAATTTAAATTTATAATGCTTGGCAAGAGCATTAAACATCATCCTTGTATATGCGTCTTCACTTTCTATATTCCACCCTGATGCAACAATAGCTCCTTCAACAAGTGATAGTGATCTATCTGGAATTACTAAGTCTGGATCAATTTTAAGTAAATTCCCAAGTCCTGTACATGTAGGACATGCTCCAAATGGATTGTTGAAGGAAAACATTCTAGGTGTAAGTTCTTCTATACTAATACCACAATCACTACAAGCAAAATTCTGACTTAACAGTATTTCTTCCTTTCCAATAACATCTATAATTACTACTCCCCCGCTCAATTGTAAAACTGTCTCTAGGGAATCAACCAGTCTCTTTTGAATATCCTTTCGAATAATAAGTCTATCAACCACAATCTCTATATTGTGCTTTTTATTTTTGTCCAAAACTATATCATCATTAATATCTATTACTTGACCATCAACTCTTAATCTGACAAAGCCGCCTTTTTTTGCATCCTCTATTAATTTATGAAACTCTCCTTTTCGACCTCTTACAACTGGTGCAAGTAGCTGTATTCTTGTATTTTCTTCAAAAGCCATTATCTGATCAACCATTTGATCCACAGTCTGCTGTGCAATCTCCTTGCCACATTTAGGACAATGTGGTATGCCTATTCTGGCATACAAGAGTCTTAAGTAATCATGTATTTCTGTAACTGTTCCTACAGTAGAACGTGGATTTCTGCTTGTGGTTTTTTGGTCAATAGCTATTGCAGGTGATAGCCCATCTATATAGTCTATATCAGGCTTTTCCATTTGACCTAAAAATTGTCTGGCATATGATGATAAGGATTCAACATATCGTCTCTGTCCCTCTGCATAAATTGTATCAAATGCCAAGGAAGATTTTCCCGAACCACTTAATCCAGTAATTACAACAAATTTGTCTCTGGGTATTTCAATGTCAACATTTTTGAGATTATGCTCACGAGCACCCTTAATAAAAATATTATCTCTAATCATTTACGCACCTTTCTATATTAACCCAGCTTCATCACTAATCATTAACAGTCACAAGTTTGCTTAATTTTGAAACTATTTTTAATAGTACATTTTGACTGGTGAGATTAATTAAAATATTATGAAGATTGAGTTTATTTCCCTTTTTTGTTATTAAAATTCATATATAAACCAATTTGCATATATATTATATCAAATAAAAATACTAATGCAAACATTTGTTCGTTAAAAAATTCAACCACTTTTAATTGATATTTATTTAGTTAGTTGATATAATAACTTTTGGAGTTGGTAAAAAACAATGAAATATTACTAACTTACGTCAATTGTTACAACTAAATAATATCAGGGGAGCTGGAAATAATTCGGCTGAGATAAGTATGTTTTACTTAAAACCCTTATACCTGATCTGGATAATGCCAGCGTAGGAATGAGTATATGTCATACCGCATTTTCACACAGGTATGGCTTTTTTATATTTAACACAAAGTAAACAAAATATCGTTAACCCTACTTCCTCTTGATATGTTTGAACATATATTTTCAAATGGGAAATATGAGATATTTATATTTAAGTGTGACAGTTAACTTAAGCTTTAATTTAACAAAAAACACGGAGGTTATTATGAAAAAAATGTCTACTAAAATGTTGGTAGAAGCAGGAGTATTGATAGCTCTTGCAATGATTTTGAGTTATGTAAAGATTTACGAGTCATACAATGGTGGCTCAATAACTTTGGGAAGCATGATTCCCATTATCATTTTCGCTATCAGATGGGGCAGCAAGCCTGGCATCCTGGTAGGTTTGGTATTTGGATTTCTTCAATTTGCACTGGGAACAAAGTTTTCCTATCACCCTGTAGGTATTTTCCTTGATTATATCTTTGCATTTGGTATTCTTGGATTTGCAGGTCTATTCAGGAAGAACATTTTTACAATGATAGCTAGTGTTTTTATAGCTATGGTCGGAAGATTTGCCTTTCATTTTATCTCGGGTGTTTTTTTATGGTACATGTACGCTCCTGAAGGAATGAACATATATCTCTACTCACTTATCTATAATGGAAGCTACATGCTACCTGAATTTATTATTTCTGCTGTATTGGTTATTGCCCTTTATAAACCTTTAAAACGATTTATAGAACAGAATAATATCACTACCGCTAAAATTTAAAATCAACAGGTCATTGCATCTGCTTCCCGATGTAGCTTAAAACTCATAAATAAAGAATGCGAAAATGGCGCTTGGGCATCATCTCCGCATTCTTTATTTCCATTTTTAGGTTGCGTCCCAATTGGGGGTACACATCAAAATAATTTATATACTATTTCAAATTGACTTTTTATAACGCCTAGATTCAAAGTGGAATTTTTCGATGTACTATACACCGTCAAAAACCACTTGTGGTTTTTGTGGCTCGAAAATGCACCTTGTTCGTACATACTTTATTTTCGAGCTATTACATCAGCGGCGTTTCATCGAGGCGGGAGATATTCTCACCGCCTGAAAACCAAATCGGTACTCGCCACTTATAGAAGTGGGGGACATTTTCTTGCCTCGTTATATAATCAGGCATAGCTTATGCTAATATAGTGCAAGCTATAACTGCTTTATTATTTCTATAAGATTATACAAATCAAGCCACCACTGCCCTCATTAATAATTTTCTGCAGCGTCTCTTGCAGTTTCATTTGGGCATCCTCAGGCATTCTGAATAGTTTGTTCTGCAAGCCCTCCTGCACCAGTTCATGTAGAGATTTACCAAATATATTTGACTCCCAAAGCTTAGCAGTATCATTTTCAAACTCTTTTAATAAATATGTAACCAGCTCTTCAGATTGTTTTTCAGTTCCTACCATTGGTGCTATCTCTGTCTCTATGTCCGCACGAATCATGTGTATTGAAGGTGCACTTGCATGAAGCTTAACTCCATATCTATTACCCTGCTTGATTATTTCAGGTTCTTCTAAGGTTAGCTCATCCATTTGAGGGGAAACCATTCCATAGCCCTTGACCTTTACTTCATGAAGAGCATACTCTACTCTGTCATACTCATTTTTAATTCTTGCCAAATCTTTAATCAAGCTAATTAATTTATGTTCACCCTCAATTTCCATTCCTGACTCTTCACTTAAAATTCTATACAGTAAACCATCAACAGCTAATAAATCAATTAATATAGTACCCTCACCTAAACTAACTTTATCAATAGCAGCTCTTTTACAAAAATCATAATTTTCAAAGGAACTCACAGCAGATTTTATTTCTCTTATTCTGTTTGTAGACTTGAAAGTATTTCTTATCGATTCAATTATTTCACTTTTTAGCCAATGAGAATCATCGAGAGCTTCTACCCATTTAGGAATATTTATACCTATTTCTGATATTGGAAACTCCTGCAATATTCTCTCCATTATAACATCAATATCATCAATTCTCATTTGTAAACAGTCCATTGCTATTACTTCTACTCCATACTTTTGTTCAAGCTCATCACGCAATTTCAGTGTACTTTCATTTCTTGGCTGAGTGGAATTAATGATAATTACAAACGGCTTATTAATTGCCTTAAGCTCATTAATTACTCTTTTTTCTGCCTCTACATAGTCTTCTCTTTCAATATCTGCAATGCTGCCATCTGTTGTTATAACTATACCAATTGTTGAATGTTCATTGATTACCTTTTTTGTTCCTATTTCCGCTGCATCCTCAAATGGAATTTGATAGTCATACCATGGAGTAGATACCATTCTAGGAGCATTGTTTTCCAAGTGCCCCATTGCACCCTTCACCATATATCCCACACAATCAATCATTCTCACTTTCATCTGTACATTTTCGTCAATAGATATTTCGACTGCCTCATTGGGGATGAATTTAGGTTCAGTAGTCATTATAGTTCTTCCAGATGCACTCTGCGGAAGTTCGTCTATAGCCCTTTCCTTTTGATATGTGTTCTCTATGTTAGGAATAACCAACAAATCCATAAACCTCTTTATAAAAGTTGATTTTCCAGTTCTAACAGGTCCCACAATACCTATATAAATATCCCCTTGAGTTCTTTCAGCTATCTGCTGGTATATGTTGAATTTTTCCACCCTAGAACCCTCCCCTATATTGCTACATGCCCAATTAGGACTATGCATATTTGTCTTGTTCAATATTAAATATATGTATGAAAAAAGTTATTATTACAAAAAAATAAAAAACTCAAAATTTTTATATCTTGAGTTTTTATATTTATATATTGAATTTAGGATAGAAAATTTACTCTTTATTAAAAACACTTTGAACCTAAAGCTTTTCAGCTGAAGTTATTTATCAACTATTGCATTTCATTCTTTTTGTCCCTTGTCATTAAATCTCCTACTGCAAATCTAGGGTCTTTTTGTTCATATAAAATACTATAGGCTTCATTAGTAATTGGCATAGACACACCCAGCTTTTTAGCTAATTCATATGCAGGCTTAGTAGTCGCTACTCCTTCAACCACCATATTTACTTCTTCTAATGCTTCTTTAACACTTTTGCCCTGACCTATTAGTATTCCAGCTCTTCTATTTCTTGAATGCATACTTGTACAAGTAACAATTAGGTCTCCAACTCCAGTTAATCCTGAGAAAGTATCAACTTTTCCTCCCATTGCAACTCCTAGTCTGGAAATCTCAGCTATCCCCCTAGTCATCAGAGCCGCCTTTGTGTTGTCTCCATAGCCTAATCCATCTGATATTCCAGCACACAGAGCAATAATATTTTTTAATGCTCCTCCAAGTTCCACACCAACCACATCTGTATTAGTGTATACCCTGAAATTTGGAGTCATAAATAAATCTTGTAAAAATTGTGCCACTTGACTTTTTTCTGATGCTGCCACTACTGTTGTAGGAATATCTCTTGCTATTTCCTCAGCATGACTAGGTCCTGATAAAACAGCAATATTGTTATTAGGAAGCTCTTCTTGCATTATTTCAGAAAGTAACTTACATGTATCATCCTCAATACCTTTAGAACATGTTACAATAATGGTATCTTTTGAAATAATTTTTGAAAGTGACTTGCAGTTTTGTCTTGTTGTTTGTGAGGGAACAGCTAACACTACAACATCACAGTTTTTAGCAGCAATTTCAACATCCGTAGTAAATTCAACACTATCAGGAATTTTAACCCCTGGTAATCTAGTAAGATGTTCTTTATTTGCTTTAAGCATATTTATTTCATCATTCATAGGCGACCACACTCTAACATTGTTACCATTTTTTGATAATAAAACTGCCATAGCTATGCCCATACTACCTGCACCAATAACTGCAACATTCCTATTCATATTTACCTCCTGTATTATCTTTCATTTACTGGCTAGAATACTAATATTTCTAACTTGACCCTCTCGCAAATTAAGGCTATAAAGGTGATTTCATATTCGCAACTCAACTTTCCATTGAAAAGTTAAATACCTATAATTTTCAACTGGGAAAGTTGAGTTCATAATCATATCTATTATCTATTTACCATTTTCCTTTTTCTTAGCTCCAATTTTTGATTCAGTACCATTTAAAAGTCTTTTAATGTTTGCACTATGCCTGCATATTGCAAGCAATGCTAAAAATGCAGCAAATATTGAAAACACTATTCCATTCCCCTTTATATATGCTGCTATCGGAAATACTGCACATGCAGTTATAGAACTTAACGAAACATACCTAGTAATTATCACAATAACTAAAAATAGTGCTAAAAGCATGAGTCCTAGTTGCCAATCCATCATCATAACAACTGAAAAAGATGTTAGAATGCCTTTACCACCTTTAAAGCCAAAATATATCGGCCAATTGTGTCCAACAATTGCAGCTACGCCACCAATCATACCTCCAATTCCAACTACTGTTGATAATTGGCTTTCTATAACGCCTCCCATTGCTGTAGCATCCAAAATTACATTACCAATTATATATGCTATAACTCCTTTTAATATATCTCCTAATATAACAAGAGCTGCAGCTATTTTGCCAAGAGTTCTTAAAGTATTTGTCATTCCTGCATTTCCGCTTCCATGCTTGCGAATGTCAATTCCATAACATCTTCCTACAATTATTGAAGTATTTAAACTGCCTAAAAGATACCCAATAAACAAAACTAAAATTGCCCTAACAATAACAAGCCCCATCCTAACCTCCACGCTGACTTCTAATAATAAAAGCTCGAAAAATGCACCATGTATGCATTAACTATGTTTTCGAGTTGATTACACCTCTTGCCTCAAAAAACACGAAGTGTTTTTTGCAACTCGACAAAGAACTATGTTTGCACAAACTTCCGATACCACTTGCCCTCAAAAACCACAAAGTGGTTTTTGCTGCTCGAAAAATGCACCATGTATGCATTAACTATGTTTTCGAGCTATTCCTTTTCCCGCTGCCTATGGATAAACCGCAACGGAGTCCCTTCAAAACCAAAATTCTTTCTTAACTGATTCTCAAGATATCTCTCATATGAATAATGAAACAGCTGTGTCTCATTCACAAATATAACGAAAGTTGGTGGTCTTATTCCAACCTGAGTCATATAGAAAATTTTCAATTTCTTTCCTTTATCAGAAGGAGGTTGTACCATCGCTGTGGCTTCATTTACCAAGTCATTTAACATACCTGTAGAAATTCTGAAGGAAGCTTGATTTGCCACATACTTAATAAGTTCATAAATTTTATGAACTCTTTGCCCTGTCTTAGCAGAAATAAAAAGCACTGGAACATATGTCATAAACCCAAGACTTTCATTAACTTTTTTCCTGTATTCCTCTAACGTACCTGTTTCTTTGGCTACTAAATCCCATTTGTTAACTATAATAATAGAAGCTTTTCCCTGATCATGTGCGTAGCCTGCAATTTTTGTATCCTGCTCAGTTACTCCATCCTCAGCATCAATCATAATTAAGCAAACATCTGCTCGCTCAATGGCAGTCCATGATCTTATAGCACTATATTTTTCTATATTTTCATTAATCTTGCTTCTTTTTCTGATACCAGCAGTATCAATGAAGGTATACTTTTGATCCTCTATCTCAATATGAGTGTCAATTGCATCCCTTGTAGTACCTGGAATATTACTAACTATAACTCGATTTTCCCCAAGTATTGCATTAATAAGCGATGACTTTCCTGCATTTGGTTTACCAACAACAGCAACCTTTATAACATCGTCATCTTCATCATTATCAATATCCTCTGGAAAATGTTCAAAAACAGCATCCAGTAAATCTCCCATACCCAAACCATGTACTGAAGATATAACAATCATATCACCAATAGCTAAATTATAAAATTCATATACCTCGGGTGGTGGATCTCCAACTCTGTCTACCTTATTTACTGTAAGGATAACTGGCTTGTTTGATTTTCTAAGCATTGTTGCAACTTCTTTGTCCGTGGCAGTCATTCCGTCCTTTGCATCAACCATAAAAATAATAACATCAGCAGTCTCTATAGCAATCTCAGCTTGACGCTTCATTTGCTGCATTATTATATCCTCTGAATACGGCTCTATACCACCAGTATCAATTAGTGTGAATTTCTTACTTCTCCACTCAATTTCTGTATATATCCTATCTCTTGTAACACCAGGAGTGTCTTCTACAATAGATATTCTTCTGCCTGCTAAGTAATTAAAAAATGTTGATTTCCCAACATTAGGTCTTCCAACCACTGCCACAATAGGCTTACTCAAAGCTTACACCTCCGAATTTATTATGAACAAATACTATTTTTGTATATTTTCCCCATATATTGTATATTATCATATCAACCTTCGTAGTGCTTAAACTTATCAATGGTTCAAAATTCACCTAATAATCCTACAATTATTTCTATCAATCTTTGCATTGATTAGTTTATACACCTACAATTTTGAACTGTGAAGTTGAGTTGTTATAATACTAGAATTTACCTATAATTGCACTCACGAAATCAGCTCCATCATTTTCAACAATGCGGATTTTAACATGCAATTCAGCTTCTATTTGTTCAACAGTATAACCATCTAATAGTACGTGCTCTCCTGCTCTTAACATACATCTGCTTATTAATAATTCCTGTCCTAACTGCTTGTCCTTTAGCTGTTCAACGATATCTCTACCAGTCAGCAATCCACAGACATTAACATGTTGTCCAAAAAAATTATTTTCTATATCATACACATTTACATCTATTCCTTCAAAAACCTTTGATATTTCATTAACCAATTTTATTATATTTTTATAAACAAGTCTACCTGTAGCAATACTTATCTGTCTTTTTACCTGAAAAGCATCCTTGTAGCTAAACTTAATACAGTCCCATTTTTTAGCTAACTTTAAAATTTTTTTACTTTTTAAAGCTTCATTTGTTTCATTAATAAATAGTGCTAACATCCCAACCCCATTTTCTATTTGTGGAAAGCCTTCATAGCATATTTGATTTGGAATGTCCATTTCAGCATTAATATAAAATTCATCAGATAGATATATAACACGTGAGCCTTTTTCTTGCATTAGCTCATTCTGCCATTTATGTACTTGATTAATAACATCAATGCAGCTTTCTTTGTCAAACGGAATTAATTTGTATAAATCATCTCTATATTTAGATATTCCAACGGGAACAATCGAGACACTGTTCACTTCAGGATAAAGCTGCACTAAATCTCCTATAGTCCTATCAAGCTCATGTTTGTCATTAATATCTCGGCACAATACTATCTGGCAATTAACCTCAATACCGCTATCAGTTAGCATCTTTATTTTTTCCAAAACATCACCAGCAAACCTGTTGCCCAGCATAAACTTTCTTAGTTCGGGATTAGTGGTATGGACAGACACGTTAATGGGTGACATTCTATAATTAATAATTCTCTGGAGCTCTTCTTTTTTTATGTTTGTTAATGTAACATAATTCCCCGTAAGAAAGGATAGCCTCGAGTCATCATCTTTGAAATATACAGTCTCACGCATACCCTTCGGCAGCTGATCAATAAAGCAAAAAATACATTTATTTGTACAACTCTTGGCACCATCAATTAGTGAGTCCTCAAACTCAATGCCTAAGTCTTCACTTTCATCCTTTTCTACCTCTATTTCCCATATCTCTCCATCAGGTTTTTCTATCTCAAGTACTAATTCTTCAGAAGCCTGAAAATACCTATAATCAAATATATCTTTAATATTCTGATTGTTTATAGCTAATAGAAAATCCCCTTCCTCAATTCCAGCTTCTTCAGCTATGCTGTTCTTTTGAACAATATATATTTTATTTTTATTATTGCACATTTAACACACCATCCTATAATGAACAAAGCTGTAAATCCCTTGCATAATCTATATTAAATGCAACTTTACAATCACTTAATATAGATTATTTCCAATATTCAAGCTGAATAGTAACATAATACTAATTTGTATTTAAAAATGTGATACCACATTTTTAAATGCAAATTAGTATAAAAATCAAAAAGCAGCAAGAATATTCCTGCTGCTTTAATGACAATATTATTATTTAGCTTCTACTTTAACTACCTGTTTGCCATCATAATAACCACATTCACCACATACCCTGTGAGGCAGCTTATA
>JAEWST010000124.1 GCA_023398105.1 Bacillota bacterium
CTATAAGTGGCGGGTACCACTTTGGTTATCAGGCGGTGAGAATATCTCCCGCCTCGATGAAACGCCGCTGATGTAATGAAATTTTTCTACAATCGAAAAATTTCATTTTGAATCTAGGCGTTATAATAGAACAAAAATAGCTATCCTTAATTTTCTAATGAAAGCTATATTACTATTGACAACCAACTAATAAACAGACTAATGTCTTAACCCTACGCTTTGGCTATTTTTCCTTTTCTTGTAGTTAAACCCTAGAAATAAAATGCTAAAGTCAAACAAATGCAAGTGATTCCCATGAGTCCTTTATAGTCAAAACACTATGTAGTTATTTTTATCTGTTACAACTGTATAATATCATTTTTGTTAAATTTTTCAAACATTTTTTTCCCAATTTAAAAGGTAATTTATCTGAGCCTTTCAAAATATCAAAAATAAAGGATTGCTGCTTTTTGCAAAGCTTCAACCCTTTATTTAAAATATTATTTTATACTTACAATTGAATTTGCTCAACTAGTGCATCAATTTTGGCTGCAGCCTTTTCAATTGCTTCCTGACGTTCAGTTTCAGTTGTTCCTGTTCCATCAACCAGAAGCTCTTCAAATTTACTGATACCCAAAAATTTCATAATATCATGGACATAATTTAAGCCCTTATTCAGTACTGGTTTAATAACCCACGGAATGTTGGCACCAGATGCTTGAACATATATAAAAGTACGATTTTTATCGTCTAAAAGACCATAAGGCTTATTATCTTCAAATGCAATAGTTTTATCAGCTAAAACTATGCAATGAATATATTCCAGTAATGGAGCTGGAAAGGAAAGACTCCACATTGGGGCAGCAATTACATAAATATCAGCCCCTTTAAATTGATCACATAGCTTAATTATTTGTTTTACTTCTGCCTGTTCTTCATTTGTAAACTTAGAAAGCGTTTCTTGATTAACTATACTACTTCTGCTACTAAAGTAGCAATCCTTAAGCTGCGGTACATGCTCCTTATATAAATCTAATTCCTCTAAAACAATACTAGGATGTACTACTAAAATTTTATTTACCACCATTCTTCCAACTGTCCTACTTGACGATATATCTTCAGGCTTTGAGTTCACAGTAATATAAAGTAGCTTTTTCATCTAAATGTCCATATCTATATTATAAAAGTTATATAAAAGAATGATATGGTCTGACACCTCCTGTTTTAGTATTGAAAATAATCCAATTTATAGTATTCTTTACTAAAATTTTATTTATATACTATCCTCAAAGAGATACTATCATTTTACAAAATATTAAAGTAGGTTCAATACTCAAAAACTGTAGCACTAACAAAGTTAAAGGAATTCCATGTATTTAAATTTTTGCTTATGCTTGTTTTTACATACAAAAATCTGTTTATGAACTAGTTATAAAATCAGATTTAACTGTGTTGCTTTTTCTATTAATTTATCGGTTCTACCTAACTCTGTTTTATGGAATAAAATTAATAATAATCATATAGGAATCATTAATAAAACATCTCACCTAATTTTTCATTGCTTCGTTCTAATCCTCCTATTTTACCTAAAATTCTGATCACTTATTCCATATTGTTTTTCAACATCAACATTTTTACCATGCACAATTCCTGTACCATTGGCAATTGTAAATTTTCTAGATTTTACATCGCTTTGGTGCTTCTTATCTGACTTATCAACAGCAGCCTGTGCTAGTAGTTGTAAAACTTCTAGTTCACTTGCACCATTCTTTATACTATTTTTTATACTTATTCTTGAACTTTGTTTAACATCCCAATTTTGAATTGCTATATCAAGAGCCAAAGCTAACCCTTTTTCGGTTTTCAAGTTATAATCATTAGCGATCTTATATGCTTGGTCAGTATACTGTTTCATAGCATTCTTTTGAATCTGTTGAAATTGTGAAGTTTTGCAAAGAGCTATAAATTGGTCATGCCACTCTTTCTTTAACTGTTTGCCTTCGTTAATATTTTTAGCCCACTTAATTTGTTTAGATTTAGATGATTTCAACATATCGACAACACTTTGATAGTTATCTTCAAAATTTTTGTTGTTTAAATCAGTGTAGTTACCAATTAAATTTTGATCTTTATTACTGAAAATTTTTTTTGCTAAATCATTGTTATTATCGAAGAACTCTTTTAGCAATGGTTGCAAAGTGCCTTTACCAATATTCCACTGAAAGTATCCAACTGAAAGACCCATACCATCAAAGTTACCTGCAACATTTACATATCCACTTCCTTCAAATGAACCTGTAAGTGAAAGTGATTTCTGCATTACTTTATAAGCTTTACTCTCCAAAGGCTCCGTCATTGGAGTAGTTGACCAATATTTAGAAAGACTCAAATAAGTGGATAGTTCTCCCATATTGCTACATGCTATATAATCTCCAGTTTTATTGTATACTACATCTATAGCTTTCTTTTTTAATTTTTTACTCCAACCCTCTTTTTCTTTATCACTTATTCCCAATTTATCACTACTATATAATGTAATATATTTATCACCCTTATATAGCACTAATATCTTTGTCTCTTTTATATGCGTTGTTTGAGAAACCCTCTGTATAACATTCCCTATATTTCTGCCATAATTTATTTTTGAAGATTCCTTCAATTGAAATGTACTACTTTGTGACCCCATTTGTGACGCTCTAAGCCCCATAACATCAGCCTCTTTTTCAAGCCCAGCATCGTCATTTATAACTGTTCCTGATTTCATCTGCAGGGTGGGTTTAACCATTCCCTGCTTTTGCTGTACAGCGTGCCAGCCTTCATGAGGAAGATGCTTTTCCTGGCCAGGTGCAATATGTATATCACTTCCTTGTGTATAAGCCAATGCTCCTACCTGCTGTGGTTTATCGGAGTTTTGATGCACTTTTACATCTGATAGATCAACACCTGATAGTTTTTCAAGTCCTGCCTTCAAATTGTGTGGCATGCCTGAGCTTGAAGTAGCAGTATTGCCATCGTCCTTCTTCATTTGCAATGGATTTTTTTCATCATTATTCTTTAATCCCGAAAATTCTTTTTTGCCTTCTGAATCCTTTTTAATTCCAGATTTTGATTTTTCTAATGAAATTGAATTCATTGAAACATTAGTCTGCCCTAACTCTCTCTGCTTTTTAAGTCGTATTGCCTCCTCTCTCATTTCTACTGCTCGTCGATATCCTATTGCGGATTGTAGAACTATAAATTCTTCTCTTGTTATTGCATACGGATTATTGAGCATTATCTGGAGCAATTTCTTATAATCTGTTGTTCTTACATTTTCTTTATTTTCAGTAGGCTTATTCGTATGATTATTTGTTCTGTCTGGAGCCGACTTTGGTTTTTTTGCTAACATTTTGGTCTGCATGTATGACTCACCCCTAAAATACCCGTTTGCTATATAAGTAAATTTTAGGTTCATTTAACATCCAAATTTCAAAAAAATTTGTAATTTTAAACATATTGCATAATATATTAAGTAATTTAGGATTTTCTGAGCACCTCGGCATTTCTATTAGCAACTATTTTAATTACTAAAAACTGTCCTTTGAAAAATAATTAAGTAATAAGTGATAGTAATTAAGGGACGGGTTTTGAATTGATTAACTAACGCATTGCATTTTTGTCAAGCACATCATTGATTTCTTGGTTAAGCTGCTTGCGATTATAACGCCGCCTGATAACCAAAGTAGTACCCGCCACTTATAGAAGTGGGGGACATTTTCTTGCCTCGTTATATCACGTATGTGTGAATGTTGCATCCTGTTGTTCTTTTGTAGTTCCTTCTTGATAATTAAAATTTTCTTGTTTTGTCTCTGATTTTATTACATTAAACTCATTAACCCCATCACCTTTACCAGAATCAACCGTTATTTCAGTCCCTGAACCTACATCAGATTTTCCTATACCATTTCCCTTTTTCCCATCTTGCCAGCTAGTTTCAAGCTTATTATCAATCATGTTGGACGCTGGATACTTATTTCCTTTTTTAGAAACAAGATGCGAACTACTTTCAATATCCTTGACTATCAGTGTCTCATATGAGTACACCACAGTCTCATCATTTACTGTAGCTACACTTTCATTGAAGCATCCGCTTATTTTAAAGCAGAATTAAGTTGTGCAATAAAATTTTGAAACAAATTAAATCTTTGCTTATCTAAGCCTATTGGTTCAATTCTTACATTATATTTATGAAAGAATCTATCTCCTACTTCTATCTCAAGTGACTTCAACTCTTCTTTATCTGTATGATTTTCTAAATAAATAAGCCAATCAGAGATTTCATCTCTTTGCCATGTAAGTAATATATCAGAGGACACCTTTTTCATTTCATCAATAACTTTTTTCAATTCTGTTAAAGCGTATATTAATTCTTTATGTTCCTGTAAAGTTATAGTATTCATATTCTTCACCATCTCTCTTATTTTAATTTAGTCACAGTAATCCAGCTTTCAGGAACTTCATTATAATCAATATAAGCCTGATGACTTCCACCATATAAGCCATTACCTTGAGAGCCTACTTTCCCATCAAGTCCAGTAACACTTGAATCTTTTGGAATATTCATCTCATAGAGGTTGCTTGCATTATTACCCCATTCCTGTTTTATTGCAGTATTTACTCTCCATTGAAACTCTGTAGTTGGAGGTGGGTCTGCTGTCCAAAAGCCACCATTCTTATCTCCAATTCTATACAGTTTTGTTCCTTCACCGTATGTTTTCTCTACAGCTTTACCGCCCTCAAACGAATTCAGAACATTTCTTTCCCATTGACTACCTTCAACTAATTTGGGAGCAGGAACTTCTTTAACTTCAACCTCTGTCTTAGCTTCTTGTTTTGCTTCTGTTTTTGCTTCTGTCTTAGCTTCTGTCTTATTATTAGTAGCATCTTTCTTTTCTGATGTATTCTCAATATCATTACCTGCATTAGAATCATTATCTTTAACTACTGGACTTTCTTTGGTGTCATCCTCTAAACCACTTTCAAATCCATCAGAAATAGAGGTAGCAATCTCTTTACTACTCATTGGTGGCTCTTCAGTTTTTATTTCTGTTGTTGGTTTAGTCGTTTCTCCATTTTTTAAATCTTTTGTTTGTTCAGTAGTTACATCCTTTGACCTAGTTCCTTCTTGATAACTAAAATTTTCTTGTTTTGTCTCTGATTTTTTTTCTTCAAACTCATTAACTCCATCACCTTTACCAGAATCAACCGTTTTTTCAGTTCCTGAACCTACATCAGATTTTCCTATATCAGATCCTTCTGAAAAATCTCCCATATAAATTCTCCATTCCGTCGCTGTCGCTGGCGGCACAAATAGAAATAAAAACTGGTGTGCGACTTCACCACTGGGTATTTATTACACTGCGGAGAAGATATACTACTAAGTACTTACAAATCTCTCTCTATCTTAGTTGTTTATCTTATTGATTGCTCTCTCAAGAAATAACTCGGCTACACATAACTCATCATACTTACTACCTTGATATACTTTAGAAGCTGTAATACCAATCTGATCGCATTGAACATAATTAGCTAGTACAAACTCTGTATATCCCTGCGTATATGTATCCTTAAAGCTAAGTATCTGCCTGTCTACCTGCTCACCCTTTCTATAGAAAACAACCTCTATCTCACACAATCTGCAATTTTCATAGTATTTCTTTTCTGAAATGTTATTTCCATTTGCAATACAAATTTTATTAATAAGTGAATCCTCAAAGTATAAGTTAATATATTCTCCTATACCATTTCCCTTTTTCCCATCTTGCCAGCTAGTTTCAAGCTTATTATCAATCATGTTGGTCGCTGGATACTTATTTCCTTTTTTAGATACAAGATGCGAACTACTTTCAATATCCTTGACTATCAATGTCTCATATGAGTACGCCACAGTCTCATCATATACTGCCGCTACACTTTCATTGAAGCATCCTACATATATCATTACTCCTGATGTCAACACTGTTAATACAACAATTGCAAGGAGCTTTTCAGAACCTAGGCCTTTTATCTTTATCTTTTTTTCAGATAGGATGAAGACTTCAAATAATGCAAGTACTATCACAACAAAAGCTATAATTATATATTCTACTTTATAGGATGAAAGAATAGAAAGGGCATCCTCTTTAAAAGATATCTGTCCTTCATAGTAATCTCTATAAAACAAGTACATGTGAGTTGCCTCTGAAATCACAAAATAAAATCCCATAGAAATAAAAGCTATAAAATTATATGTAATCTTAGTGCAGATTGCACATAGAGCTCCAGCTAGCAGCACTCTGACCAATAGGTTAATTAACACAATTCCATCAGTATATCCGCTTCCGAACATCAAAATATTTACTCCAAAAGTACTCAATCCAAAGAAAAACGCACGACCTGCATGGTTTCTGTAACATTCAGTTACAACCAATACCAAAACCATAATTGATAATGGATTAAATGCACCCTGAATCTGTTGTTCAAATAAAGTACTTGAATAATGAAAAATAAATTGATTGACTAAACTCATTGCTAAAGAATACACACCATCAATAGCATTTATTAATGCAACAAGAGCAAATACTCTTATCATTCCCTTCTTGCTACTTCCACCCTCTTTATCACTTGCAAAATATACAATTACTATTATAATAAGTCCTGTGAAGAAACCTTCAACATTCGAATACCGTTCCCACAATCTAGTAAAGTAGCCCCAGTTCCAGATATTTTCTGGGAACAACGTTCTAATAAACCCTAATAACATATTTTGAATTTGTTCTACATTCATATCCTCACCTCACCTACTTTTGACATATACTTCTTTAAAAACTGAATAGGTATTCTTGATTGCACACTTTAATCCAACAAAGAGGCCGCAAGCAATCATAACAATTGCTAAAACTGGCATAATTCCATAAAACAAATGGTAAACCATTGTAAGAACCATCATCACGATAATAGCAATTAAGACACACAAAATTATCCCTATAATTATTTCCATGCCTACACCTCCATTTTCACTGGAACTTTTCCAAATTTATGTTCATTCCATACATGTCCAATAACTGAATCTGCATTATTCATCAACCATTCCATGGGTTCCATAACTCCAACTGGCTTATAAGCTCCTTTATCCCTCGTATGACCTATTGAACTACATGCAAAATATCTGTTATTCTTGAACTTGATATCTATTCCACTTACAAGACTAGCCACTCCATACTGTTTCAAGAATTCCCTACATATGTAATCTTCTGCATCAAGGTACTCTGCATTAATACCGTTTTCTTTCATTTTATTTAATGCAGTATTCACTGCTTCATTTCCAAGCTCCTTTTGAAGGCTTGAAGAATCCACTTTTGAAATAACCACTGCAATAGGCGTTGTAGACATTTTATTAGCAGATAAACCAGTTACTTCTCTTAACTTATTGATAAAGGCATCCACTATTCCGCCAATATCAGCTTTACCAATACCAGCTATATCCTCTGGCTGAAGGTCATCTCCATATCTATTTCTTACAGCTGGAATAGCAAAAGGATCAATGACTAATACAATACCTTGACAATATTCATACTGTTTTTGCATCTCATTTTCACTATTATCAGTAAATACCTCACCAGCGATATCATATACATGTATCAATCTCTCTGGCTTAAAGCCTTTCCCCTTTAGGAAAAAACTAAAGGACACTGAACTGGTTTTTGTAATATCCTGTGGTCTGTCTGTCATTCTAGTGCTACCATTTCTGTAATCAGTTACAATTTCATTAAAAATTGCTTTTTTCTCATCATTATAAAATTCTGTTTGCCAGCCATATTTAGGTGCTACATTATCTATAAAATCTTTTGAAAAAGCTGTAATGAAAGCCGTTTTACCAACAGAACGTCCTCCTACTACGGGTATACAAATTGGCATATTCTCTCTATCTGATAGCGATAATGTACAATGAGCACAAAAAGCTGGATAATTCTTTCTTCCAGTCAAAAAACATGTTCCCATTCTTTGCCCACAGGTACACTTTCTATACAAGATTCCATACTTACCTGATGTAAGCATGGTGTGCTTCCTACCACAGTTAGGACAGGCATATACTGGAATCAAAGAGCGTTCCTTACAAGAAGGACACGCAGAAAATATCTTCTTTTGCTTAAGATACAAACGATCTATTAACCAGAGCATTGAGAATCCAATATATACCATTACAAAAAATACTGATAAAAACACAGATAGAGCTACACTTACCATCAAGAAAAATGCGGTTCCGTAGATAACCACCGAAAAAGAGCCTATCAACCAACATATTCCTGATATGCTCATCAGACCGTTTTCACGGTACTTTTTATGATAAGCCCTTGCAGTATCCCTATTTTTACTCCATAATTTTATAATAAAATTCTTAAGATCTCTCCATCCAGCTCCAAAAAAATAACTTAATTTTGCTGGCTGTACTGTCTTAGCCATAACTAGTTCCTCCAAAAATTATATTTCAATAACCTCCAAGCATCGAGTTCTACTATTCCACATGTAATTAAATTGGCAGGCTTTTCCCGCCTTTCCAAAGGCTTCTCCCAACATATCTCCATAGAAATTTGTATAATCCTCTGGAATTGGTATACCTGCAGACACCTTCAGTCTAATCACCTTCTTACCTTGCCTTATTTCTGACAATACAATGCTTTCAATTTGACTTTCACTTTTTGCTATCAAGCTGTTGTGTACGTAATAGGATAGCTTGTCTTTATTGCAAATTGGCGTTGTAGGATAATCCCAATCGTGATCAAATGAGATTTCGTCATCATCTAGCCCAAAATAATTGTAAGAAAAATTCTTTGTTGTTTCATATGTATTGGTATCCCAAGTAGAATCTAGATGATAAAATGCCTTGTCGTACTCGACTATATTCCAGGCATGATCTATCTTACTGCTTGAGTTAAAGGAAGACTTTCCTTCAACAACCATGCATCTAATTCCAAAATACTGAGCAATCAGTGCATATGCCGCAGAAAATCCATCACATACTGCCTTGTGATTCACTAATGCACCATAAGCATTGTGAGAATCTGTATGCTTACTCCTTCCTTTTATGCAATACTTCAGCTCATCATAATCATATGTTGTATTCTCCTGTAAATATTCTGAAATACCTTGTAGAATTTCTCTATCGTTTTTTGCTTTCTTGTCAATAGTCCAAACTGCATCCTCCAATGCTTTCTGCATTTGTGCCTCTTTTTTATTTACCTGTGCTTTACCAAGGCATCCTGTAAAATTCATCTGCTTAGTAAATAATCCGCTCATCATTCTTATCACAGTTTTATTGAAATATATGATATTGGGATTATCTCCTAATACAGTGTACAAAACCTTCATCAAATTCACTTTTCGGTTAATTCTACTGACATCACAAGATGCTCTGTAATTCTTTAAAGCATTTTCAAGAAGCTCATAGGCATATTGTTCATGGGGACTCAATTGATAAAACCCTAGACCTAGCCTCTCCATATCCTCACTTCCTATTCTGGCTGCTTCATTGTATATATAATAAATGTGTAAGGATCGCTATTCTTTGCCACATATTTTTGATGAAGCACAACATTGAGCAGTACCATATCCTTCGTATGCTTATCATAGAATTTGGCATATCTATCCAAGCCTTTATATATACTATCACTCCATTTTTTTGCCTGACTAAACACTTCGGGTGTCATTTGAGATTTCTTTGTAATACCCGGTGGAAGCAGACTGGCATATATTCTAAGCAAATCACTACAATTTAATAACTTCATAATTAGTGCTGGCAATGCTTGATTTTTGTTTCCCTTGTTATACTCAATTTGATAATCATAAAGAAGCTTGTCCACAGAATTCTTATATGTACTATCCACTTTTGCTTTGGTAATAATGTCCTTTATCCAAGGCATATTAAGCTTTTTATCTTCGTCCTGTCGGACAATTTCTTCAAGAAGCTCCCCTAAGAATTCATGCCTGATGGACATATCATTTTTTATTGCCAAATCAACTTCATATCTATCACTGCATTTGTCAATCTTGGTTAGAACTGTTTCCAGCCAATCATTTTGAAATATTGCAGCAACACCTTTATCCAGTTTGCTCAACTCTAATATCTGTTCGTCCGATAATCCAATAGAATGACCAACAGTCTCACAGTCTGAGGCTTCTGGCAATCTCATAACGATTTTAGTATTTGTATTTTTTATTGCTGAAATATCTACAGCAGTAGGTGACTGGTCAACAATAATAAAACCTTCTCCATAGGTTCGCATTTCTGCAATAGAATTACTAATCATTTCTACAGACTTGCCCTGAACATTGGCTGATTCTTGTCCCTGATCTGTAGAAGTTCTCTTTAATAGGTTATGTGCTTCCTCCATAATGGTAACATGCTGTAATGGAAGGTTTGTTCCAATGGATGTTGACTGCCTGAATTCGCTTAGTTTAAGAATCAATACACCCATAATTAAAGCTTTAGTTTCCGTTGAGCCTACTCTGCTTAAGTCAACAATAGTATTTTGGTTAAATAGTATCTCATCACTGATTGCAACATTATTAAAAATCTGTCCCACCAGTCCGTTTGTAAGTGATTCAATACGTGTAACCAGCGAACCAACATAATTTCCTTTTAGCTCCGCTGAAAACTCTGATTCATTTAGAACAACTGGTAAAATATCAACAACATCCTTAAATATAGGAAATTTTCCATTCCCCATATCTGTATAACTTGAATGATTTAGATCCCATCCATGCTTAATATAAGCTCGTTCAAACGATGATTTTAATACAGCTGGCATTGCAGCATATAAAGGCCAACATGCACTGAAAATCTCAATCAAACGATCCAAATGTTCCAAAACATGAACTTCTTCATGGAACTCAAAGGGATTTATACTTAACATGGAATAATATTTTGGATTAGTAGTAAAAATATTAATTCCTGGCATAGCTCCGAAAGCAAGCTTATATTCACCTTTTGTAGGTTCAATTACCAAGACCTTCACATTATTCTTTGGTGAGGTTAATTCATCAATCAATTTATATGTAGTATTTGATTTACCAGTTCCAGTAGATCCTGTAATAAAACAGTGTGAAGTCAAGGATTCTAAATTGAGCTTCACTCTATTTTGCAAGAAGACTTCACCCATATGATATATCGCACCAAGATTAATATTTCTTGTTGAAGTTGACGCTGACTTTGTAAATACATTTCGTCCAAATTCTGCTGATTCTATCGAAGTAACTCCACTGACAGACTTGTGTGGTAATCCCATAAGAATAGGCAACTCAACCCCACTAATAAGGGAAGCAACCGTTATTTCTTGATTTTCGTAAGCTGGACCAGCGAATTCAGGTTTATAGATGAAACAAGGATGCATACCATAACGCAGATAATCCATAATTTTTAAGGATCTTTCTGCGTTCTCATACTCATTATCCCACAGATTAATAAATGAATTCTCTACACTGGTCTTCTCACCTGCCACTAATGCCTTATATGTATTAGCAGCAACAATAGATATTTCCTGGCGTTCTGCAATGAAATAACAAGCACTGTTCCACAAACCATATGCTTCACAGTTCTTAATTCTTACAAGCTGTTCATCAATTTTTCCTAGCAATTCTTCTACGGTTTTATTGTGTCTTGTAATCTGAATACTTGCACTTGAGCCCTTTGTATCGGTTTTTGTATCTGTCTTTGTATCTGTTGTTGTTTCTGTCTCTGAATAGTTTTCTGTATGACTTTCAGAAGTTCCCTGATAGCTTCCTCTTGAACTATTTGTACCACTGCCTGAATTAAAACCAGTTCCAAAAAATGATGAACTGAAGCCATGGTTGTTTGAGCGGCCTTTATTCTTATTGGTTCCAATGTTTTTACCAGTTGTATCACTGATACCATCATTTACTGATTTTGAAAAACCATTACTGATTCCTATAGCTACAGACTCACTATCATTTTCTCCGTAGGTCATTACTAATTGTGCACATTGTGAAAGAGAGGAGTATAGTTCTTCATAACCTCTTTTCTTTGCTTCAAGTTCATGTTTGCTTAAGGGCGATGCTACAAAAACAGCAGTATAGTTTTCTCCTGCCATTGAATCAATAAACTTTTCAATACCTTGAACAAATCTATCCTTGTCATCTTCATCTCTCATACTAGGAACTATAGAAACAGATGTGACTGCCATATTTGAATACAATGTTGGAATTTTTTCTTCCAAAATTCTTTCAATCATAGAGACATCTTGCTCTTTGATATTGATTCCCGGAAAGTTACCATGCAAGCTCTTCTTTAAAATCTCTTTTGCAACATAAGGTTGCTTCGTATCTCTTGTTCCCAGATAAAAACTAACCCCTTTTTCGTCGCTAACAATGACTAAGATAGCAGAACTTCCAAAGTTGGAAAGTGCACTATACACACTCACCAACTTGTCATTTATGTTTTCGTTCAAATCGTAAACTATCTTATCAATTTGAAATAATGACATTACTGAAAATGTCTTCTCTGATTCACTTAACACAATAGGCTCGCACTTGTCAACATCTATAAGATAATTTTTGTTTACAAATAGATTTAATAACTCCATTCCTTGGCTCATAATGTCTGTAGCATATTGCCGCATTTCTGTAGATTCTGGAAAGCCACTCATTTAATCACCTCTCTAATCTTTCTTTCTCTTAAAGAGTCCTGATAAATTATTTAGTAAAGGATTTGTACTTTCAGCAATTTCTCTTATTTCGTCCCACTTGTGGGTTGATTTTCTATCTCGCTTGAAAAGTTCTTTCATCTCCACATCAAGCTCCTCTAAACCTTTTTTACTTAATTTACACAGGTACTTTCCTGTATTTTCAATATCATCACTATTGCCATAAGTAAACATGAATACAAGAAACTCTGAAAATGCTTCATAGGCTTTTGCATCCTTACTTTTCTGGTAGCTGGCTTTGCAGCATTGCTCCATGAACATTCTTTCACTTCTCTTCGACATTTTGAAAAGCTGGAATAATTTTGTATAAGCATCTGTTGATAAACTATATTTAAGGGGATTAGTTAATACCCACTCAAGGTAATTATCAGCTGACTTTTCACTTAAAGCAGCAGTATTTGCTCCTTCTACATCTGCATATAGCAAGATATCTTCCGCAACTTTTGAAACATCTATTCCACTTATTAACTTGTCCAAATCCATTCCAATACAGAACAAAAGTAATCTTCCTGCTACCTTTTTTCCCCTTGTACTAAACTGATATGTTCTCATCTCAGTAAGAATCTTTTCATTTTCTCCGCTTGGTCTTTCAAGGGGTATAAAATCTGTAATAGCCAGTATTAACCAATCAATATATTCAGCCTTTGTATTCATTTGCATTGCTATATGCAGAATTTCTTTTGCATACTTGAAGCACATCTCCGAAGACATTGAATTAGTATTTTCTTTATAAGCTGATTCATATACTTGTAATACCCTTTCAGAGAATTCCATTTTATATGTTCTGCTCTTATTAAACCAATTTTCAAAGGTATCTTTAAAAATTTCGCGTTTTACATGAAAATCTTTTTCAGCCTCAACTCTTGCTTTATACAGGTAAAACATCTCTTCAAAGCGTTCATACTCCGCAAAAGCTACATTTATACTATTAATTGCTGCACCCTCTAAGCCAAGCACTGTTTTTGTAAAGTAATTCCATAGATGTTCCCTATCCATCTCTTCAAGGGATAGGACATCAAAAATCTCTTGCATATTCCAGAACATATTTACAAGATATTTTCCATTATCTTTAAAATTGTCAATTATCTTTTCAACAATCTCAAAACCCTTCTGCCTTCCTGTAGCATATACGGCTTTTATTATTTCAAAGTACAAATAACCTATTGGTCTTTTTGTATGCAATTGGTCTATTGGGAGTCTTGTTTCCTTAACATAAGCACTTATTAATCCAATAATAAAATGAAGCTTCCACATTGCCGAACCCTGATACATATCATTAACAAGTGAAGCTCTGTTATTATCCTTCAAAAGCTCAGCAGGTATACTTAAGCCAATTGTTTTTGCAAGACAGTCTATATCCTTGTACAGTTGTAGAAACTCATTCTCAGAGCTTGACGGATTAGATAGCGAAATAATAAGTCTGTCAACAATTAGTTGTTTTATTGCATCCTGCTGTGAAGAAGCAACCTTCTCCATCGAATTCATTAAAAATCCCAATACCTTTAATGCATAATTATTTTCTAGTGCATTTATTGCTTCCGACTCTTCAACAATTTTTCTTATAAGTTCTCTCTTAATTGCTTCTGTGGTATATTTATTTGTAAAATCAATGATTTTGTTGAATTGTTCCATGGAAATTTCAAATATTCCATTAGAAAGGAAATTATACAAGTCATAAGCTGCATAATATTCCTCATTAGCCTCTCTATACGTGGTGCTGTTCATCACAAAATCTTTAAATTCAACTAGACTGTCATAAGAAAAACTAAATGCCGTATCAAGGAATTCCACAAAAGAATTATCTGCTTCTATCTCATTAAAGCTTGAGTTGATAAAGTCAAAAACATAATGACGACCTGATGAAACATATGCCCCTGCGTTGTACCTGCTTCCTTCTGTGATTACACCGCATATTTGAGCTGGTGACAATTCAGGATCAAACTCATATGTGGTGAAATCAACTTTCTTTGCAATATCAAGTGGCAATGCATATTCTAATGCTGCTATCCACATAACTATATTTTCTGTTTCATCGCAAATAACTACTCTCTTCTTTTCTTCTTGAAACTTGAGCATTGCACAGAGCATCTTTTTGTAATATTCTAGATTATCTCCTATGCCCAAAAATTCAGATATACTGTCAGGATCAACTTTATAGCCCTTTTCAATCTGAGCTTCTGGCAAATGCTTTGGTGGCTCTGGATTATTAACCTCGCTAAATTCCATAGAACCTCGAAGGGTAGAACTGCCATAAATCTCACACGGATATACTGTCATCTCATGGAAATCACAGATTACAGAATGACTTAGATGATTCCCAAATCTTCCTGCACTCCCCATATAGTCTCTACCTAGATAGGTGTTTAATGTTATTGATGATCTTGAATTCTTTAATAAACGATATGAAAATGCTGCTGGCATAGTAAGTGCCAACTCCTCAGTCATAATGACTCCAGGCAGTAATGATGGCACTTGATAAGTAAACAAACTCTTCACATCATCACTTTTGCTGTCTGCGAAAGTGGCATCATATGAAAAAATCTGCTGTCCGTCATTTACACCATCTATGCCTCTCATACAAGAAGTATAAATTATCTGATGTTTTGCCATACCCTATCCTCCTCACTTTTTGCTAGGCTTAATTACCTCATTTTCCTTTAGTATCCATAACAAAGGATCTTCAATTCTATGTGGTCTTGGGCGTTCAATACGTCTATCTTGTTTCGGATTGTTATTTAGCCCTAATGCCGAAACAGCAAAGTATGAACAATTGGTATAATTAACATCTACCTGAGAGACAAAGGCTTCTGATCCCCATTCAGTAAGTAAACTTCTTATTTCAGAATCAACATTGTGCCAATCTGACATATCAAAACATTTTTCAGAACAATGTGGACTTGTATCTAATACAGTACTTCCTTCTGGTATCAAAGAGGTAATTGCATCAAACTTTGAGAAAACAGCTGCAACAGGAATATCAATCTTCTCAGAGGTTTTCATATTTTTATCATTTCTAATTAAATTTGAAACACGTGACATAATATCATTAGATCTAGTTGCTTGCTTCCAATCTACAGATGACGCTCTTAACACTGTATTCTCGTCAAGCTGATTTCTTACTTCTGGAATCTGCATAGGATCTAACAAGAAAATAATTCCAGCCGATTTACATATGTATTTATTTACAGTGCTCATTGTATCTTCATCGTTCAAATCTTCACCTGCAGTATCAAAGAAAACGAAGGTAAAACTATCGATTTTATCCTTGAATAATGCTTTATGCTTTAACTTGAGAGTGAAAATCAATGGCTTATAAGCACCATTGTTTACATTCTCTACAGAGCTAGCAGTCAAATCTAACTTCTGTAAATCACAATAAAGTTTTTGATATGCACCAGCCTTATATCTCTGCATGGTATCATCAAAACCTTCCATTGCTCCACCAAACCTAACAGAAATACGCTCAATCAATTCGTTAATAATTACTCCAACAAAGTGGCTCTTTCCTGTATCACGAGAGCCTACTACCGAGATAATCATATCTTTTCCCAATAATGTAGACTCTGGTAATTTATTATGGCAAGAAGGGCACACAATAGCATATGTCTTACCACCACACTCTGGGCATTTAGCTGATCTTGGTAATGAAAAATTCTTCAACTTCACATTGAAGGTGGGCTTTCCCATTTTAGGAACAGCAAGATTACCATTTTCATATTTAGTTATTTCTTTATCTGGTACATCCTTACATCTACGATTTGTACACCGAAACTGAGCTCCAGATATCTTATGTTCTTCAAAACAAAATGGGCATATAAATGTTGATTTAAGCAACATATTCATTCTCCTAACTAATTTTTAATTCAGATTTTAATTTTAATTTAAGTTGGTAGCGTCCTTGTAAGTTCTCGTCTTGTAAAAATGCTTTAATATAAGTTTCTTTGGGCATTCCCTTTGCAAGGGGAATATCTACTTTAACGCTTCCTCTTACCTCTTGTTTTTCTATCTGGTAGAAAATTTTAGCGGACTTCTTAAACATTGGAGCAACACCAATTGATGACATAATATCTATCGCAGGAAGAACAAATTGCTTATTTTCTGCCTCAAAGGTCAACTCTAAAGTACTAGGACCGAATAATCTCTTATTCACATTTACGCTATAAGTTATGACTTCCTTCGAGACATTCGAGAATAAATAGTCAGTCCCTGTGGAATACTCCTTCTCTCCATCAACCTTAAACTCCGCAAATATAGAAAAGTAGTAATTTTGAGGTTCATTTGAATCAATGAGCAAACCACAATCATAATCATATTGTTTTATAGGTATGTATTTTCTAGTAGTTTTTACATCTGAAATATCCTCTGGAAATTGATCTGATCTATGTAACACAACAAAGCCTGTTGCGTTTTTAGGCAAATCTACACTTATCAGAATCTTTCCATTTACAAGGTTTACATCTTTAACCTTAACAGTTCCACCTTTACTTGCTCTTGCAACAGTTCCAACGACGGCAGAACCTGATTTTATAACTGCTGCAACAACATAAATCAGTTCTTCACCTGCATGAGTAAAGGTGCCTGAAGTATTGGTTTTCTTCTGTACCATCAGGCTCTTCATCGTGATTTCCAAAGCTGAAACAGCTAGGATATCACCACTAAAGAATTCTGGTTTCTTTTCTGAATAGAAAAATTGAATATTGCTATTTTCTAGATTTTCCCATTCAATAGAGAACTCATTATTTTGCAAGGGCTTAACAACTAGTTTTTCTATTGGTGCTGGCAATTTTGTAGGAGTTCCTGTTACTGTAATTCCTTTTGTAAAAATCTTATTTGCACCTATAAGGTAGGCTAAATAAATCCTATAATGATGTTCAACATCATTTGCTAGCTCCTTGTCCACAAAATTACTTCTATTGTTGCAGGTTAATTTTGTCTTTTTGCCATTAACCTCTTTCTCTAACTCCACAGTTGCATTCTCTGCAATATTGTCCCATGAAAACTGTAAGGTTGAGTCGCCAGCTGCTACTGCTACACCTGAAATCTCGAACAAATTTGTAATAGGTTCTTTTGTAATTAATGCATTTGAAAATATTCCTGCTCTTTCAGCAAACACCGCATAAAAGTACTGTGCTCCCGGCGTTATTTTTTTATCGGTAGCACTACACATACTCACACGGGCAATCACCTGACCATCTTGAATACTTATAGGTACTGCTCCTTCTTTTCGAACAACGGTATAGTACAACAATCCCGCTGTCGCACTCTTTGTCCAAGACAGGACATTGATTTTTGCTGATGTATCTGCTGATACAACAAGCTTTGTTGGCTCACTAGGTGGATATTTTGCAATAATTTCTCTTACACCTGGACAATCATTACATGCTTCATATGCTTTTGTACAAGCTTCAACAATGTCAGTTTCTGACTTAGAACTCTGAGCAGCCCTTTTATATCTCTCAGCCTCTGCAATATGAGCATTAATTTCTTCCTCTGTTGCCAAATCAGAGTACTCTGGCGAGAATTTTTTAATACTTTCATAATGCTTTTTAGCTGCATAATAATTCTTCTTGCTGCAAGCTTCCTTCAATTCAGAAACGGCTATACCAACTCTTTGCTCTTTTTCAGAGAGTTTTTGTTTTAACTCCTTAACCTTATCACTATCAGGCCAATACTTGTCTGCATCTGCCAAATGTGCATGAGCTACCGAAAACTCCATATTAGCTATTGCTAAAGCAGTTAGTTCGCACAACGCAACTGCCTTATCAATATTCTCGAATTTAAAGCCACATTTGCAGACATTAATACTTGCATCATTTACAGTTCCGCACTTTGGACACTTAATCTGCAGTTCAAGTCCACAATTCATGCATACTTTTCTTCCATCTGATATGTCATTCATACAACCACATCTGCAAAGCTTAATCTTTTGATTTTTTGTTTCTGTACCACTTTCAGAAACTGGAAGAGCAATCTTTTCCACCTTACAAAATGCAGTAAATACACTCTGTGCAAGCTTTCTATCCTTAAAAATCTCTGTAAGCTTACCAATGTAATCACTGTATGCTTCTACAGTAATTTCACCAGTCATGTCATAGATTTCTTTAGCATTATCAAGAAGCTCTTTGCGCTTTGTGTATTCGATATACCTATCATATACTAGCTTTGAATCAGCATCCTTGAAGGTTTCATCACACTGACTACACAACTTTGAGCCAGTTCCACTGGTACTATCATTCTTATAGAATTCCTTAGTCTTTCTTTCTTTTGCCCTCTGTCTAAGTGCATCACAGGGCTGATTCGAGGCATTCTTTATAGATGTCCCAGCATATAAAAACTGATAAAGATTGTCTACGTGGAAGGATAGTAGCATCTGCTTCATTCCATTGAATTTATCAGCGTTCTGAGGCTTGGTCTTATAATACTTGTCATAGAGAGCTTCGAAATCTCCCCCCTGAGAACTTCCTATCTTAATTCCCAAAGCTGTTGCTCTTCTTTTTACAAGCTCCTCGTCCACCTTTTGCTTTTTAGCTATCTTTTCAATAGTATCGCTGGGTACTTCTGTCTTCTTTATCTGTTTTAAGATTTTATCTATTGGTCCATATGTCTTTTCACATGCATCTTTAATTAGCTCCTTGCGAATATTCGCCTCTCCTATCATGTCCCTCTTAATATCTGGTAACATCTGAGAGTATTTACGGTATTTGGGACCATTATTAAAATCATTTGCCTTGGTAGACCAAAATTTTCTTTTATCCTCTATGCGTTGCTCGATGACAGCTTCATCTACAACAGGCTTAGGATCAAACTCTAATTCAAGAACTATATACCAATTCTCAGTCATTTCTTCGTCTCCTTTGCTACATCATTTTCAAGCCAGTACTCTTATCTCCTATTGCTTGTGCAATCCTTGAGAATGATCCTGATAAATCTGCTAAGTTTGTCAGAGACGCAAAGTCTTCTGTAGACGCTATTTCTTTCAGAAACTTTTTATCTGCTCCACCAAAGCCTAATGCCATAACTTCAATTCCCTGTTTATGACATTGTTTTGCTTGCCTGATTGCTATAGATGGACAATCCCAAACCCCATCGGTCAGAACAACAATGTACTTGATTTTATCATCAACTTTATTTCCAAACCTTCCACCAATCAAAGTATCAAGGGAACTGGAGAAGGGCTCAGCTGAATTGCAGAATCCAACATCTCCAACTTCTAAACTTTCAATATCTTTGATTAGCCTACTAAAGTCATCTGTTGGTTTAGTGACCAGCTTTGTACGATCAGAAAATGCTAACAAACCAATTTTTGTAAAATCAACATCCATCTGATCAACAAATTTTCTCATAGCTTCTTTTGCTTTTTTAACTGGTTTACCACTCATACTACCTGACAAATCTATTGCAAGAAGCACTTCAACTTCAGGCTGAACATTAGTAGCCTGATCCATTGGCGAGCCATCTGTCCAACTCATATCATCTGGAAGCTTTTCAATTTTAATTGGAAGTTTTTTTTCAGTTTCTGTCTGAATTGCTGATACCTCCACAACACCATTTGAAGTATATTTATATGAGACTTCAATCACCGATTGAGCCTTGTCTGTTTTTTCAATTTTTGTAATTACATATTTATCAATTATCGTATTATCTAACGGTCGTTGGTATGCTCCTTGTAAAACATATACCTCTAGCTCATTATCTTTTGATCTAGTTCTAAAGTTATAGGATTTCTTACTTACAGCAGGAATAGTGGTATTCTTCTGAATAATTACGCTATTAATGTATTTCTGACCATCTTCACTTACCGCAATCATTCCTAGAGCATGTGCAGTTACATCGGAAACTTCTTTAGCCCCTGCAATTTCAGGGTTTTTCTTTCCTCCAAGCATACCAAAAAATCCTGCTGAAATAGGTTTTCCCGAATCATCAATATTGGCTTTTATTGCTGCACCTAATGACACCGCTTCATCAACATTCACACCCGAAAGGGGTTCTTTACCAGACATTTCCTTTACGTAATTATGAATCATTCGCATTCTTGTTGAACCACCAACTAAAATAACTCCGGTTATATTACTCCAACTTAATCCAACAGATGTAATAAGGTTATTTGTAAGCTCTTTTGTTGCTCCCAGCAGAAAACTTGAGATATTCTCAAATAACTCTTCTGTAATTGTAACAAAACCTCTTATATCTTTATAAATTATAGGAACGCTTACTTGGTCTGTAGATGTAAGCTGTTTCTTTACATTTTCTGCTGTAACCAACAATGAAGCCACCATTTCATCATCTTCGCTTAGGTCAACACCATATTGCTCGTTAAACTCTTGAACTAGATATCTCGCAATACAATCGTCCCAGTCTTTACCACCAAGTTCATGATTGCCATCACTGCCCAAAATGTCTATTTTATGCTTGTTGATTCGTGCAATGGTAACGTCAAAGGTTCCTCCACCCAAATCATAAATTAAGACAGTTTGCTCATTTTCTTTGTAATTAAGACCATAGGCAAAAGCCGCTGCTGTTGGTTCATTAATAATAGCTAATACATTTAATCCAGCTTTTTTGCCAGCATCAATTGTTGATTGACGTTCTTTATGAGTAAAGTACGCAGGTACTGTAATAACAGCTGAATCAATTTTCTCACCACCTGTCTGTTCTGCCTCTTCAACTAATTTTTTTAATAATATAGATGAGAGTTCTGAGGCATTGTAGGTTTTTCCATAATACTCAACGCTAAACATCTCATTGCCCATGTTTCTCTTGAAAAAGGCAATTGCATTGGTATTTCCCATTCCCTGCATATTTTTTGCATCTTCTCCAAACAGAATACTACCATTTGGTTCAAAGCATAATACAGAAGGCGTAATAGGACTATCAAAACTATTCTTTATCACCTCTGGTTTTCCAGTGGCTTCATTAATTCTTGCCACAGCACTAAAAGTGGTTCCCAAGTCAATACCTACTCTAATAGCCATTTAAATCTTCCTCCAAAAAATGTTACTATTCAGACTTTTACAATAAAATGAAAATCCTGCTACATAATTTTGATATGTGGCAGGATTTTGTCGCTTACATTATAACAATCCCCTTAGATTTCTCTTTCAGTTCGTCAACTTTTACATCAGCCATAATACCCTTAGATTGCATTGTTGCATGTACTTCCCTATTAGTGGTCTTGTCAACACCACTCACTTCAAGAATTCCTTCTGTATTAAGTGTAAATGTTATTTCAATAGGAGAACCAGCAGGAAGATTTCCAGGCAACTCAAGTGTTGCTGTTCCTAGAACAAAATCTTCATCCACCTCAAAATAATCCTCCATAAAATCACTTTCATATACAACCAGCTCAGCATTATCCTGATTGTCAGCATGGGTTCCAAATGTCTTAGAAATTGATATTGCGCCATTTGGCATTGGCTCATTCTTTATTATCATGTTACAGCACTTTCTTTCATTATTAAGCAATATCTCAATAGCGAAGCTCTTTGTAGTAGCTACCACTACAGTCTGTACCTTTCCACCAATGCTCATCGTTTCAGGTTTAACAGTAAGAGTTTCGTTATAATCACTAGAGTTAATGGCTTTTGTTGTTCCACCGATTTCTACTGTTACTTCTCCCTCTGTATTAGGAGTAGCCCCAATTAAACTTTTCTGGTTATTTATGTAAACATTAACAGCATGAATTGCTGCACCCTTTGCTACTGCTTCATCTGGGTCAAGGATTTTGGGTTTCATTCCATACTTATTAACTAATGCCTTATCGACCTGATCCATTCTTGTTGAACCACCTACCAAAAGGATTTCATCAATGTTGTATCCCTTACTCTTCGCAACTTCAATTGCAGCATCTGTTTTATCTATAGCTTGACTAAGAAGACTTGATGTAATTTCATCAAATTTTTCTCTTGTGATACTAATTCTTGCTCTAAGTCCAGAAGCATCTAACATAACAGGCACTTCTTCTCTTGAAGAAAGCTGCTGTTTTGCTTTCTCGGCTTTCAGTCTCATATCCTGCTGTGCATACTCATCAAACTCACCATCAAATTTAGTCTGTGAAATAAATTCTTCTGCAAGATATCTCATCACAGCTTCATCCCAGTCCTTACCACCCAGCTCGTGAATACCATCTGAGCAAATAACTTCAATCATTTCAGAGCTAATTTTCATAATAGTAACATCAAAAGTACCACCACCAAGGTCAAATACAAGAACAGTCTTTTCTGCTTGCTCTTTTGCACAGCCATAGTACAAGGCTGCCGCTGTAGGCTCACTAATGATTTCAAGAACATTTAGACCCGCAATAATTCCAGCGTTCTTTGTCGCAGTACGTTCTGCTGTTCCAAAATACGCAGGGCAAGTAATAACAACATCCTTTACCTCTGTATCAAGCTGTTTTGCAGCATTCTGTGCTACTTTCCCAAGAATATATGCAGAAACTTCCTCTGGAGACTTGTCCTCTCCGTTATAATTGATTGCGAAATCTGATTTACCCATCAAAGTCTTAACTAAAGAAATTGTATTGTTAGGATCAATAACAGAATTCTCTTTTGCAACCTGTCCAACTACTACCTGATTAGGACTTGCAAAGTTTACTACTGAGGGAGTAGTATTTGTACCCTCTGAGTTGTTTATTACAGTAGCTCTCCCAGTATCATCCACGTATGCAATACATGAATATGTAGTACCTAAGTCAATTCCAAATACGTATTTTGCCATTAGTGATTTTCCCCTTCCGTATTTTCAGTATTTTTTGGCTTTTCATAAAAATATACCATTACCTTTTCAGGTGAAATTATTTTTCCCATATATTCGTAACCACTACTTAAGCTCTCTGCTACTTTCCCATGAAGTTCTTCAACTGGCGTCATAATCTTCTTAATAGCTCGTTGCTTTATAGGGCTAAAGATGTCTCCTTCTTGTCCACTATAAATTGTAATGTTATTCTTTTCGAGAATATCTTGAATATCATATGAATAATCACTGAAGGTCTTAAGTGGAACGTTCTGTTCTTCTGTTGGCTTTAAAGCAAAAGCCTTTGACATTCGAAGGATGCTATCTCTCACTTCAATAATATCTAATAAAATAGGTCTTATCAACTGAGAATACATATCCTCCTTGTATTTTTGAAGTTCAGCATGCATTTGATCTACTATTTTCTCTTCATAGGCTGTACGCTGAATTTTCTGCACAAACAACCCATTCATTGCATCCATTTTTTCTTCAAGCTGGGTCAATTTCTCAACCACATCAAACTTCTGAATATTCTCTTCCGTATTATGTTCTTGAGGCTCTTCCTTGATTGCTGCTTCTGAATTTTGCATTTGAGGCTCTTCTTTGATTGCTTCTTCAGTAGGATTATCTTCATTTAATACATCGCTAACATCTTTTTCTTCCTGCAAAGTTTCAACTACAGTTTCATTTGCCTGTGTATTTTCCACCACTGGAATTTCATTCTTTTCTTCCATTTTGCCTCCTATACTAAAGCTTCCTCTATCTTAGGAATCTTCTTGCTAAACTTCGCATCCTTCCATGACTGAGACATCTTTGCATCTGCTTTTCCAAAAAGCCACTGCATTGGTTGCAGTACACCTTGTGGATTGTATTTTCCATAATCTCTTGTATGACCGATAGCTGTACAAGAGAAATATCTATTGTCTTTAAACTTCAAATCTACATTATTAATGAAACTTTCCATTCCATTGTTCTTAAGGAACTGTCTGCAAAGATGATCTTGTGTATCATAGTAATCAGTGAATATCTCTGGTTTCACTGCCATCATTTTCTTTACAGCAGAATCTCCAATCTCCTCTGCCAATCCAGCCGAATCTATCTTTCCAATTACCACTGCTAAAGGAACAGATGACATTTTCTGATCACTCAGTCCAGTTACTTCTCTAAGTTTATTTAGGAATGAATCCACAATACCATTAATATCTGCCTTACCTATTCCAGCAATATCTTCTGGTGTTAATTGATCTTCGCATCTATTTCTTACCGATGGAATAGCAAACGGATCAATCACCAATACCATACCCTGACAATACTCATACTGTTTCTGCATCTCATTCTCATTATTATCAGTGAAAACTTCCCCAGCGATATCATAAACATGCACAAGTCTTTCAGGACTAAACTCTTTTCCCTTTACAAAGAAGCTAAAGGAAATAGAGCTTGCTTTATTGATATCCTGTGGTCTATCTGTCATTCGTGTGCTACCAGCAAGATAATCCTGCTCTATCTCTTTATAAATTGCTTCTTTTTTATTATTATAAAACTCAATGTCCCAACTCATTTTGGGTGCTACAGTATCAATAAAATCTTTAGAAAACGCCGTGATAAATGCAGTTTTACCAACAGAACGTCCACCTACAACAGGTATACAAATTGGAACTGACTCTCTATCCATAAGCGGTGTTGAACACTGCGGACAAATTGCTTCAAGATTTCTACGTCCATTGAAGAAGGTTGTTGGTAACTGTTCGCCACAATATGACTTAGGATCTTCTCCAATACATGTTCTCTTTAAAATTCCGTTTACTCCAGGTGTTAAATTAGTATGTTTTGCTCCACATTTAGGACAAATATATGTAGGGATTAATGATTTTTCCTTACATTCATGGCAGGCTGTAAATATCTTCTTCTTGAACAAGTATATTCTATCCACCAACCAAACAACCGAAAACCCAATATATACCAATCCCATAAAAGCTAATAAAACAACAATATTAATTGTGCTGATTAAAAGGGTTATAATTGAACCAAAGATTATCACAGAAGCCATTGCCAATACATTTAGTATCAGTAAAAATATAAATTTAACTCTTCCATCACCATTTGCATGTGAATTGGCAATATTATCTTTGTACTTCACAATAGATGCAAAATTTCTCTTCCATGCACCCTTAATGGTGTTGAGCAGATCTACATATCCCTTACCAAAGAAATAACTTTTCTTTGCAGGCTGTGGTGCTTTAGCCATCTCTTTTCCTCCTCGAATTTATTTCTTACGCCGCTAATTTTCTATTTTCATCAATAATGTTTTCTTTAAATGAAGAGAAATAATTTTTAATGGCAGTTCCTCCTCCATAAATGGTGCCACCAGCTGCTGCTACTGTTACAATTGCTGTTGCAATCCAAAATATACAGTAAACAATAAAAGCAACAAGTCCCAAAACCAAAAATAAACCAATCAGCGCACTGTAATCATCATCCGTTTTAGACATAGATTTTCTCCATTTCATTTATATTTTCTAACTCCTCCGAGTTAAAATTCTGTTTTTTAAATATTTTTTGGTTACTGTCATTATTTAAACCCCAATACGAAAAAAACACTAGCTTTCGCCAGCGTTTTTGGTGCAACTAGCTGAAATTTTTAAGTCCCTATAGCTTTGCGTCCATTTCTTCAAAATAGTTTGCTTAACCTTTATTGATGTTCAAGTCATTATATGTTATATTTCCCAAGACAATCATATCATACCAAATGACAATTTACTTGTCAATAAAAGCCAACTTTTTTCAACATTTTTTTATCTCTTCAGAATAGAATAAACAGATGGTACGTGGACTATCAAAAAAACATTGATTTAATTGCCATAAATAAATCCTCAAAAAACTTAAGTAAAACCTCCTTGGGTACACTCATTGCACCAAAGAAAATACTTACAACAGTTAAGAAAGCTATTAAGTGATTATTCCATTTTTGATAAATAATTAAAGTATCATTCTCTTCAATATCTAGTCTCTCGCGAGCCTTTTCTACAACTGAAAGTATACCAAATTTTTTAAGCATTAAATTCTTTAAATTTGATATTTCATTTATATAATTAATAGTGGTTATTAAATTTATTACTTCAATTAGTTTTCTTCTATTTCTAATAATTCTAGTTAAGTTTTTGCTTTTAGAGGAATAATTTTTCCTCATATTTGAATTGATTATTGTAAGCAAACTTATCGCTTCTATCATAGCCAATAATACACAATGCTCTAATCCAGCGACCTTTGAATTTTTGCATAAAGTTTTCGAACACTCATTATCAAAGCGACCTGCAAGATCTCTTTGGAATTTGTTATAATTATTACGGGAGTCACAATCAGTCAAATTTAAAACTATAACACCAATATTTGAGGCAAAAACTCTAAAAAAATCTCTAGTTCCAAAACTCTCCTTCAGTAAATCCATTACTGTTCTCTGAGGAACGAAATCATACCCTTCGTCACAAACTAGCAATCCATATAGCTCATTGGAGTATTTACTAATAAAATCATCATCTATTATACAATTTTTATTTATACCAGAGATATCTTTAATTTCCATTAGTGATTTCTGTTCTATTTTTATTTTTTTTAATGTATTCTCAAAATAATGTGTACAAAATTTATTAAATTTCATCTTATAAATACAATATAACGCATTTTTTAGCTTGTATTTTCTAAAACCAGATATTCTAATAAAAATATTATATATTTCTTTAGTTAAAGAACTAAAATCTATGTATCCAATCTCATCTGATGTTTTTATAAATTTTGAATTGTATATTTTTAATTTTCCATTTCCAACCTTATCAAATTGAATAATGTTTTGAACCTGTATTAGTTCATTTATAGTCATGTTCCCCAAAGGCAAGCTATACAGCACGTTTATAACATCTATATCAGTATATATAAAAGCAAATACATCCACTGAATATTCTTTGGCTTCTTTGTTTTTTATAGCTTCTTTGTTTTTTATAGCTTTTTTATTTTTTGAAGCTTCTATATTTTTTGATCCTTCTTTATTTTCAAAATTGTATGCAATTTCAATATTGAAACTTCCAAGCTTCACAATTAATTCCGAATGATTTTTTATTCCATCTTTGTATAAAATACTATTATATTCAGAAAATTCTTTTGCATAATCACTTTTTTTCTCCCATTCTGGTTTATAAAAAAACTTTTCTAAATGCTTTACTAATTTATCAATAGATGTTTTTTTAAACTTAATTTTCGCACTTTTTAATAAGACATAACTAACCTTCCTAAATTCAGTAGTCTCATGCTTTGGCAATGACAAAAATATCCCTCCCACATCTATTTTTTATATATTCACATGTATTTATTAATTTATCAGTTCCCAAAGCATTATCTAAAAGCTTAGAAGCTTTATTATGATGATAAACTTTTGAGTCAATAATATCGAAGCTATTTATTTTCAATAACGTATTAAGACTATTCAATGTGAACATTTTTATAGGTAATAAACCCTCAACATTTTCAAATCCATTGAATTCTTCTGGAGAAATTAGTTCCTCTATTCTTTTATTCACACAATTCATATAACTTTTAACATAAATATCTTTTTCTATAATTGAGTGTGCAGTAGTAAAAACTAAAATTCCATCTTTTTTTATTAATGTTCTTATTGCTTCTAACAAATGTATTACTGTCTGCTCTGGAATATGTTGTATAACGTGGCTACATAGAATCATATCAAAACTATTTTTTTGTTCAATTGCTTCAACACTACCATTAAACAGTTTTACTTTATCTTCTAACTCCCATTCAGATATATTTTTCTTACAGACGTCAAATCTTCCCTTATCAGGCTCAACACCATATATTTCTTGAAAATACGGTGAAAACTTATGAATTAACCTACCAAGACCACAACCTATATCCAAAAATTTACCATTCAAACGCTTCTTTTTTATACTCTTAATTACTCTATTTAAAACTTCCTCTTCGCTTTTTTCCCAATAATTTTCATATGGTTCTGTTTCTCCTATTAATTTCAGAGTAATTGTTTCTTCCCCATCAGGATATATATAATTATTTTTTTCAATATTTGACAAAGCCATTCTCCTATTCTTAGAAATACTAATTTAATTTTGTATATTATTTCTATTATTCGCCAACCAATATATAAATATAGCATTGCAACATTTGTTACCCAAATACCTACTTTTAATATTATAGATAAATTGTACAATAATTAATATTATTTAACAATAAATAAAACATGTAAAACAAGGGACGTTTCTCGAATTGAATTTTGAGAAAGGCAATCAAGGGACGGTTCTTGTTATTATCTCTTGCTTATGTCCCCTGCCAAAAAACTAAACAAAAAAGGCTACTCCAAATTTAAATTTTGAGCAGCCTTTTTCAATATATGCAGGTTTATAACGAGGTAAAAAAAATGTCCCTCGCTTTTATAAGTGGCGGATACCGCTTTGGTTTTCAGGTAGTGAGCATATCTCCCGCGACGCTTAAATGCCGCTAATGTAATTCTTTAGTTTTCAGTGACGGTACCAGAATATGTTACATTTATTCTTACCATCAACCGATATGGTGCTATATATGATGGCGACCAACACACTGCACTTGCCAAACTGAGATTCCCACTATATGTCCCATCGTTATAATAATATGCTTGTGGAACATATGCTGCAGGTGAATTTGCATAGTTGTTGAAATCTGAAGCATCTATTTCCTTAGTATACAAGTAGTTATAAGTTACTGTTTTCGTCTTACGTGCATAAACAGTGCCTGAATATTCTGTATTTATTCTTACCTGCAACACACCTGGTGATATATATGATGGTGACCAACACGTCGCTCTTGTTAAATTGAGAGTCCCCCTATATGTACCATCATTATAATAATATGTTTGTGAAACATAAGATGCAGGTGAATTTGCATAATTGTTAAATTCTGAAGCATTTATAATACAGGTAAACAGGCTGCTGTGATTTACGATTTTAGACTCATCAATTGCAAAAACAGTTAGACTCATACTACTCAACATAACAACAAATATTAGCAACAAACATAGTGTTTTTTTGAAAATATTAGAAATTGATGTCATTTTATTAGTCCCCTTTCAAATTTTAGTTTTTTACATAAACCTACATTTGATATGTAAATTATACCATTTATTAGTTTTGTTGTAAATATTTGTTATTAGTTCCCATATTTTTTTATTGTATATCTATTTTAGGACTATTATTATTTTGTACAGGATTACTAATTTTAGGCATGGAATATTTTAAAAAGAATTAATTCTCATAAAAATAGTACTTGTACTATTTTTATCTAGTACAAATACTATTTTTACAAAGCGTTAAACCAACTAAGATTTTTCAAAAAATGGATTTTTTGGGGGGTATTATATCTTAAGTCACGTATATTAAGAACTTCACTTTCCAACATAAAATTCTATCTGTATAGGAAAATTATCAATTTTTTATTACCAAAATAGTTGTAATAAATTAGTAATTTTCTTTACGCACTTCAAAGTAAGATTGAGCATATTTACACACAGGACATACCTGTGGGGCTTTTTTACCCATCACTAAATGACCGCATATGCGACATTCCCACATGGTTTCTTCGCCTTTTTCAAATACCTGCTGCATCTCCACATTCTTTAGTAATGCACGATAACGCTCCTCATGTGACTTTTCAATAGCTGCAACTCTACGGAATCTTTCAGCTAATTCATTGAAGCCTTCTGCTTCTGCATCCTTTGCAAAACGATCATACATATCTGTCCATTCATAGTTCTCGCCTTCAGCTGCATGTAAGAGATTTTCAGCTGAATTACCTAAGTTTCCAAGCTCTTCATACCATATACGAGCATGTTCTTGCTCATTCCTAGCTGTTTGCAAAAAGATTTCTGATAGCTGATCATATCCCTCTCTTTGAGCAATATTTGCAAAATAAGTGTATTTATTTCGTGCTTGGCTTTCACCTGAAAAAGCTTCCATTAGATTTTTTTCTGTCCTTGTTCCAGCATACATATTAACTGATTCAGACTTTTCCTCTAATAAAACAAAAACTGAAGCAGGTTGCTTACATCTTGGACATTTGAAATCCTCTGTTAATTCCCCCTCATGAATATACCCACAAACTGAACAACGATACTTTTTCACTTTTTTATCCTCCTTTAGCTTATTATTATATATAGGACTATCCAATATCTTTTTTACATTTTCAATAATAAAATCTTCCTGCTGGTTATTATTTAACAGTGATTGTAAAAAATCTACTGTATTTTGACTTTGTGGAAGCATAAAACCTGCTTCACGTATAATATCTTCAGCCATAATATGATTAGATCTTTCAATTGCTACAGCAAGCTTGCCTGATAGTCCTGCTGCAATGCTTTCCTGTTGTGACTTGCTACGCATAAGCACTTTCATAGCTTGAACCACTTCTTCTGTTTTAGGTTGCTGCTTCGGATATTCTACAGGAACAAGAGAAATAGCACCTGATGGACATGCACTACTGCAATCACCACATCCAATACATTTTGAAACATCTATAATACTGTTCTCTGTATCTGTTGCTCCAGTAGGGCATACATAAAGACATAAACAATCCTTAGTACATAATCGTATATTTCTAACTGCGTATTTTTTACTCATTAAATTACCTCCCTTCAATCTTGTCAAATTTCCAATTTGGTACCTTACAAACAGGACAAACTTCTGGAAGCTTATCTCCTACGTACACAAACCCACATATAGTACAGACATATACTCCTGTGTTTTCAAGCATTGCCTCTCCTTCTTTTTGATATCTATTTAAGAGTGACTTTAAAATTCGTGTAACTTTTTCACTCCATACAAGAGCACGCAGTGCTCCTCTATCCTTTGCGTCAGAAGCTATATCATTAGCATTTGGAAACCCTTCTTCGAGGTCTTTTTCAATTAGCGAAATAATTTTGCTAAAATCAGGTTCATTAGCAGGTGCTGCTGAACTCTTGAAAAACCCTGCCAATTCAGTAAAAAGCTCCGCTTCTTCTGGCTTATATTGTTTTCTACAACCTCTTGCAAGATTTGTACATAGTGCACTTATTTCTAAAGGAGACAGTTCTTTCGTATCTGCTGAAGTTTCACTTACAGACACAGGTTTCTTTTTTGATGCTGTAGCAACCTCACCCTGCTTTTTAAATTCTTGCTTTGTTGCTCCGCATAGAGGACAAACCCAATCCTCAGGCAAATCCTTCCATTCTGTACCCGGCGCAATCCCTGCTTCAGGAATTCCTTTTTCTTCGTCATAGATGTATCCGCAAACAGAACATACATATTTACTCATTCTTAATCCTCCTTTTATCTGAATTTTTTAATGATTTATATTTATCAATAACATTTTTTGTGTAATTCATAATTATAAGAAAAAGAAAATACTCTTAAGTTTAAATAGTTAGTTTACTTATTTAATGTTGATTTATACCCATAAAAGCTTAGTTATAACCAACAAAATAATTCGTGGCTATGATAACCATTTTCTACAAGACTACAGTTTAGATTAAGCCTAATCCAAATAATAAAAAAGAAAAATCCCAAAGCATTTATACTTTATATTCTAACAAAATATCTTAAATTTTTCAAAGTTTATTTTATAAAAATATTAAAAATCAACTCAAATGCACACTAAAAAAACACTTCAAATACGCATTTTATATGAAATACAGAAGTGTTTTGCCACATTAAAATATAAACAATTTATTTTTCATTTCAAGCAACTTATTCAAAGTCCTTGAATAAAATATTTAATGAGGTGGATAAAATGTTACATATAAAAATTGATACAAACAAAAAAGTATTATCATTATTTGATGATGCAACCTTATTAAAAACATTTCCTGTTGCTGTTGGAAAGTCTTATACACCAACACCCTTAGGCAACTGGACCATTATAAAAAAAGGGTTATGGGGTGAGCATTTTGGTGGACATTTTATGCAGCTCAGCATCCCTTTTGGAACTTATGGAATTCATGGAACTGATAAGCCTTGGTCAATTTCTCAGGCTGTCACTAATGGGTGCATTCGAATGTATAATAATGATGCTGCAGAACTATATAATAAAGTTCCGCTAGGTACACCAGTCAGTATTTTTTAGAATTCAAACCTTCTATATTTCAGTATTACACTCAAACTTCGCAGTTGAATATACTGTTTAAAGCTTAGTAATATCAGGTGTGGTAGAATTGTTTTGACAATAAACCATTGATAATTCCATCGCACCAATAGCTTTTTAAGTGCGAAAGTTGATTATAGAAGTGGGGAACATTTTATTGCCTCGTTATATTTAAAATGCACCTGCAAACACAATATTAATTAATGTTTACAGGTGCATTTATATGTACTATTTACTTACATCCATAAATATATCCATTATTATATCCATTACATATAAATAATATCAATTAATCCATTTTAAAATGCCACCATTTTTCTGTAGCAGCAGATGCTGAAAAGCTTCCTTCAGCTATCCAATCATCTTTGAAATTTCCTCGTTCATCAAGATTAACAAGCTTTTCTTCATTTCCATTATCATTAACTGATCTAACATTAGTAAATGTAAATGCTACATCTTTTGAAGCATTTAGAGAATATTGAGGAATACCTATTCCATTTAGAAAAGCATATGACTGCATGTATATGCTTGGATCTGCACTTTGTGAGGTTTGAAGTGTCATTGTTTCACCAAGAGTGTATTCATTAGGTGACCAGCTTGTTAATACTGCTTCTTTAAATCCAATATCTAAAATAGGTGTATTTAATCTTGGATTTACATGTGAAAATTTCATTTCTGAATATACCTTCCAAACATGAAGATATTGACTGCCAATATAAAATACTTGATGATCATATGCTTCAGCCTTTAAATTTAGGTTTGATAGAAAAGTTACTATTCCGCCATATCTATCTTCATTTAAATCAACAACAAGGTCAACTTCAGCACCGCTGTAAAATGTACTTGTACCACCAGCACCCTTAAATGTTGGTCCATTGTCAAAAGAATCTGATGCAAAGCTAAATGAAGCTGTAGCTACTTTATAAGGTAATATAATATCATCTACAACTACTGCTTCGTCAATTGCCACACCTTCTAGTGCAAAACAAGGAACTGTTGAAACCAACATTAATGTAACTAAAAACAAACTAATAAACTTCTTCATAACATACCTCCTAATAAATTTGTTTAAGATCTATTTAATGGATGTAAAAAGCCAATTACTATTGACTAAGAAACATTTTCTGTCATTTTAATGCTGTAGTAATTGACTTTAATCAGAAATGGATATAATTAATTACAATTATACATAATTTTACATTTATAGTCAAGGAATATCCAAATATTTTAATATTTTACCATTGTTAATTTATTACAGTTAAAATTTCAACTTTCGCAGTTAAAAATTGTTCAACAAGTTCTAAGTATTTTTGCCGAAAACCCGACACAATGTCGGTTTTAGTACACTCATAGCAACTTTACAAAAAAATAAGACAGATTGCTTTTATCACAATCTGCCTTTATCATTTTCTTATTTTAAAACATATCCTGCAAGTACACTTTGCACTTCATAGATATTAAGACTCTTATTAAATGTCTTTTGAACTGGCATCTGAGAGCCAGATAGCCAAATTTTTAATTCAGCCTCTAAGTCAAGGTGTCCAGCTGTTTCTATACTAAAATGAATAATGCTTTTGTAAGGAATAGAATGATATTCTACTTTTTTTCCTGTAACTCCCTGCTTGTCTACTAACAGCAATCTTTTATCTGTAAATACAAAGTAATCACGAATCAGCTTATATGCTTTTTCAATTTTTTCTCCAACTGCAAGAAGATTACCTAATTCGTTTTGAATATCATTAATTTTTACCTCTGATGCATTTCCAAGTAATCCATCCATTAATCCCATGATATTTTCCTCCTTATAATATCTTTCATTTACTCGTATTATCTCGCTCCATTAGTTTTATTATTAAAAATTATATCATTAACATTAATTTACAGCAATACTGCACCAAAAAAGGGTACTGACAAGCAGTCAGAAACCCTTTTAGTTGTTTTATTAAAAAATAACTTACACAACCCTATGCATATTGCAGTAATCAATTAGAATTATCCATCTTGGGCTTACTGCTATCCACAATCTGTTTTCCTAATTTTGCTTTTGGTTTTGAATCATTAACCATCTTAGAAAATATGTCTTGCTTGTTATTTCTTGTTGTAAATTTACTGTTAAAATTCTTTGCCATAGGCTTACTTGGTCCACCCATATTAACACCTCAAAATTATTCTTATTTAAATTACTAGTCATCACTAGTTTCCCAAGCTTATCACATTTAGGTATGATTAACAAGGGCGTCATCCACATGCTGTTATTTTTACCACATTCTCTCAATGCCTTCGTCTGTTATCTTGATAGCTCCTTCTTTCAGAAGTTTGCCTACTGCTCTTTTAAAAGCAGCCTTGCTTATATTGAACTCAGCTTTAATGCTTTCAGGAGAGCTTTTATCATTTAACAGAAGTTTTCCTCCTTTAGCCTCCAACCTCTCCATAATTTTTTTTGAATCGCCTTCAATTTCGTTGTAGGCTTCATTTCTCAAGCTTAATTCAAGTTTTCCATCCTGTTTTACCTTTTTAACTCTTACTTCTACATTTTCACCTATAGCATAATTGCCGTATAGCTCTTTATTGGGAATTAAGCCATGATACTTGTTGTCTACAGCCACAAATGCTCCCAGTTCTTTGCTAATCTCATATATTGTGCCATGAACTCTGTCTTTTTCTTTGTAGGGTGACTGAAATTCCAGCAACTCATATACCTTCATTGTTGCAGATAACCTTTCACTTTTATCTATATATAAGCATACCAAATAATTGCCACCTTCTATAACCTCTGTTGTTTGTTCTTTAAAAGGCAAAAATAAATCTTTCTCCAAGCCCCAATCCAAAAATGAACCTATGCTTGTATTTTCTAATACTTTTAATACTGCTAATTCCCCAAGCTCAAGTTTGGGCTTTCTTACAGTGGCTATTAACCTGTCTTCTGAATCTTTATAAACAAATACCTCTATTTCATCTCCCACCTCTGTACCATCTAGCACTTGGCTTTTAGGCAGTAAAATATCTTCCTTGTCAGCACTGTTTTTTTTGTTAAGATATACACCAATCTGAGTTTTTCTAAGTACTACTAAACTTTGCGTTTTACCTAATTCTACCATGAGTTGTTCCTTTTCTTTTAATATTTTATTGATATTATAACGCCTGATAACCAAAGTGGTACCCGCCACTTATAGAAATGGAGGACATTTTCCTGCCTCGTTATAATTTAATCACTATTTGTAAGTTTTAATATTGATGCTACATATTTAAGTATACCGTTATTATCTTAATATGAAAAGATTTTTATTGAAATAAAAACAAAGCTACCAGGAGAATAAGCGTATAATTGGCAGCATTAAACAATAAACATATAATGGAATAAATGAGTTTGTGTTTAGTTATCAAAAAATCTCTAAAAAAAACAACTCCCTATGTAAACCAAAGTGTAGACTCTGTTGTAAATTGAGCAAAAAAAGTTCACCTTGTAGCAATCCTATTTTTTTACAGAAATATTGTAGTCAAACTTTATTGTTTTAGTAAATATTAGCTCACCTTTCTAGAGATAACTCCAGTAGTTTATATATTTAATTCTTTAGCACGAGTAATATCAAATTTCCCCTGTCTTTTTATCTCAATGCATTATGATAAGCATGGAATGGCATGATCAACCCATATGCTTTTTATCGTTAAATCAGCATACTTTTAAGTAACTTTTCAAAATTTAATATGTTTTTACATGATACATACCGATATCAAAAATATCTTCAAATTATCTGATTAGCATAATATTATATGTACCAGTAAAACATCTATCTATTAAATTACTTAGCTATATTTGGAAATATATTTATATATTGTATTGAAAAACTAATAATTATACATTTGGAAATACTTTTAGAAAATGTATTGCATAATTCGATTATTTTTGATATAATCAGACTAAGTTTTTATATGTAAGCACATACTTTGTCATATTATGTGTGTTTACTCTCATTATTTTACTGACATAAGGAAGGAAGTGCATCAATGGATCAATCAATTTTAAAAAAACAAGAAAAATTTGCAAACTCAGTATCATTCTATAGTGCTTTATTTAGCTGTGCAGGTGTAGGTCTAGGCTTTTTATTAACTAAGAGATATTTAGTCTTTATATTATTTGTAATATTTGTAATAGTAGCTATAATAGCAAGACTTTTAGAAAAAAAATCTGATTTATTCTTCAATATTGCTAAATATACATATTTAGCGATATTTGCCTTCGCTCCTGTAGCAGTTTTTTATATGTTAGAATCATTAGGACTAGTTGGTGTACCTTCCATTGTATTTAGTTTCTTGTGTTTATTTATTGTAAATTTGTACTATAATCCTAAACTTGTTTTATCATACTCAGGAACTACTATCCTTCTATATATATGTGCAATTTTAATTTTTCCAAATCATTTTTTTGAAGGAGACGGTAAGGATATTGTGAGTTGGCTTGCTTTTGGAATATCCTTCATAATATCCACCTACGTTTCTACTTTATTATCAAAACGATTATCTAAAATGATTGAAGAAATCCAAATTAAAAGAGCTGAAAGCGAGTCTCTTTCTGATATATTGAAAAAATCTATTGATGATATGACAGATAGTTCAAAGACTATATACAGTATAGCTAAAAACCTTACTAATGGTATAAGCGAAGTTAATAAAGTATCAGAACATACTATGAAATCAATTATTAATATTGCTGAACGTACCTCTTTACAACGTGATTTAACAACAGAGTCTTATAATGTTGTCAGTGATATTTCCAACAATCTAATGAATATTACTGAACGTATTTTAACAGTTTCTTCAAACGCTCAAGACTGTTCAAATATGACAAGTAATGGTAATGACGTTATACGTACCGCTATAAAACAGATAGAACTAATAAGTACAAATTCCTTCAAGCTTACAAACGCAATAAACTTATTAGAAAATAAATCTTCTGAGATTGGTCAGATAACGGCAATGATTAAATCTATCGCTGAACAAACAAATCTTCTTTCCCTTAATGCTTCTATTGAAGCTGCACGAGCTGGCGAGTCAGGTAAAGGCTTCTCTGTTGTAGCCTCTGAAATCCGCAATTTAGCCGAACAGTCAAAGAACTCTATAGTAAAAATTAATGACTTGATTGATGAAGTTCAAAGCGAAATTAAGAATACAATGTCTATTACAAATGAAAGTAATTCTTCCGTTAATGAAGGTATGGATATTATTACATCAGCAGGAGAAATTTTTGGAAAAATACTCTCCTCCGTTAATGAAATTTCAAGTTATTCAAATAATGTCTCTGAAAATGTAAAAACTATTTATAATAATTCTCAAAACGTTGTTTTATCAATTAGCAAAACAACAGAAGCTTCTGAAGAAATTTCCAAAGCATCACAAGATGTAGCAGCCGCTTCACAACAAGAAAATGCAACCTTAGAAGAAATTAGTTCTATAGCTGAAACTCTTTACAATATGTCTTCTAAACTTAATAATATAATAGAGCTATCTTCTAATCATCAAAAATGATATTGGTAAATATAGTATTCGTTGATTATTTGACTTAACAACTTCAAAGTACCGTACAGATGGTCTGTACGGTACTTTTTTAAATATACTTCTCTATTTGAGGCACATTGTCTTTAAGAACAACATACATCTAGTATCGCCATGGTTTCAAAGCCTTCGCCCCATAAGCTATGGTTTTTAGGTGATTATCTACTAGCCCTTTACTGCTTGTTTTGCTTTCTCTCGTGGTGCTTTAAGAAAAGATATTATTACAATTCCCACTACTGCTGCAATTGCTGCTATAATAAATGCCGAAGAAAAGGCTTTTGTTTTACTAAAGTATGCTACAGTGTATGACGAAGCAACTGCCCCTACACCAAAACCTAATAACACCATACCATAAATTTGCGAGCCATGTTTAGTACCCCAAAAATCAGCAGTTAAAGCTGGGAATACTCCAAGAAATCCTCCGTATGAAAAACCTATAATTGCTATAAAAACAAGCATTACATACGCTTTTGCAAATGATACTCCAATAATTGAGCTACCCGCTAGAAGTAAAAGAATTAATATTGTTTGTTTTCTTCCAATTCTATCTGATAGCCAACCCCAGAATAATCTTCCAAAGGAATTACATATTGATATAATCATAACTCCCGCAATTGCTGTACTACTTGACAAACCACTATCAGGCTGTAAGCCAAGTATTTTTGCCATAGGAATCATCATTGAACCTGCTGCAGTAGCACACATCAGAGCTAGTGTTACCATATAAAATTGCGGCATTTTTAAAACCTCACCAGGTGTAAAATCCTGTACTATAGCAGTAGTCTTTTTTACCGATGGTGTCCAGCCTTCTGGTTTAAAGTCTTCAGGAGGATTCTTTATAAAAATAGCTCCTAAAACAGTAACAACTATAAATATGCAACCCAAAACCGCAAAGGTTTTTAAAACACCCATTTGACCTATAAGTGCTTCTGCAATAGGTGTAAATACCAAGCCTCCAAAGCCAAGTGCTGAAACAATTATACCTGTTACCATACCCCTGCGGTCAGGAAACCACTTTTGACAGGTTGAAATAGTTGTCGTATATGCCATTCCCATTCCAAAGCCTCCTAGAACACCATAAGTAAGCCAGAGCAACCATGGTGTAGACTCTGTTGTGAACTGAGCAAGAAAAAATCCTATGCCAAGTATAATACCTCCTGCAATAATAGCTGGTCTTGGATTTTTCAACTTATTGTGAATTTTGCCACCAACAATACTGCCCAAAGTTAACACTCCAAGCAATAAAGAGTATGCTAAGGTTCCATGTGTTGCTGGCCACTCAAATAATGCATTTGGTGTGGTTTTTCCTATGATTAAGTACGATTGAAATACACTCCAAATATAAGCTGTACCTAAACACATTTGAATTGCAATACTTGCTATAACCGGTATCCAGCGATGTCTGTTAGTTTGTACCTTTCCTTGATTCATTTAATCCGCTCCTAATCATATATTATATATTCTTGTAACAATATGTTACTTTATGTCTAGAATTTTAGCCACACGATTTATATCAAATTAGTGATACATATATGAATGTTTTTTATCCTATGTTTATTCTATTAATTTAATCAAGGAATATTTGAAAAATATGAAGGTTTGTTATAAGAATATTTCATTTTTTTATAACTAATTTCTTGTCATATCTACTTTGCTGACCTTCCTAAGCCTGCCTTTGATAGGTGTGTTTTGAAGTTCTTTGTATACCAGTTCGCCTTTATTGTTTAAAATTTCTACAAAAGTAGAGATGTCAGCTATGTTTATTATTCCTATATCTGCAGCTGTCATGCCTTTTATATTACAAAGTGTACCTACAATATCCACTGCTCTCATCTTTGTTTTTTTGCCTGCATTTATATGCAATCTCATAATTTCTTTGTTAAGCTGTGCACCTTTGGTCTCCTTTAGCTCAGGAACCGCATTAATTTTTTCAACAAATTCTTGCTCTGAATCAGTTACAAATTCCTTATCAGGTCTTTCCTTTAAAGGAATCTCTTGTCCAATATATTTATGTATATCCTCAAGAAACTTATCTTCATTTGCTGTTACAAAAGTAATCGCTTTACCTTCCTTGCCAATACGTCCTGTTCTTCCTATCCTGTGAACATAGCTTTCACTGTTTTTGGGCACATCATAATTAATAACAAGCTGTATATCAGCTATGTCTATTCCTCTAGCTGCAACATCTGTAGCCACAAGATATCTGAAATAGCCCTGCCTGAAATCATTCATTACCCGAAGCCTGTCCTGCTGTTCCATACCGCCATGTATTTTCCCACAAGAATATTTGAGCCTTACCATGCTACTATGCACTTCATCTACCTTTTGCTTTGTATTACAAAATATAATGCAACTATCAGGGTTTTCAATTACAGTAATATCCTTTAATAGCCCAAGCTTGTCTTTTGGCTCTACAGTATATCTTTCTTGGCATATCATGTCTGCGGCTACGTTCTGTTCTTCTATTTCAACAAATATTGGAGAATTCATGTGTTTATCACACAAGTCACTAATATCTTTTGGCATAGTGGCTGAGAGTAATATAGTTACACGTTTTTTAGATAGGCTGGCTATTATGGTTTCAATTTGCTCAATAAAACCCATTGAAAGCATTTCATCAGCTTCATCTATTACAAGATATTTTATATTTGATGTATCAAGAGTGCCTCTTTCTAAATGATCTATAGTTCTGCCAGGAGTTCCAACCACCACATGTGTTTTTTGTTTAAGCTCCTTTTCCTGATTGTAGAAAGGAGACTTTCCATAAACAGCAGCTACCTTTAGCCTTTTAAATCTGCCTATATTAAAAATATCTTCTTTCACTTGAAGGGCAAGCTCTCTTGTTGGTGCAAGCACTAACGCTTGAGGCTTGTTTTCGTCCCACTCTACCCTTTGGCATATGGGAATAGCAAAAGCAGCTGTCTTTCCGCTGCCTGTCTGAGACTTCACTATTATATCCTTTTTCTCTAATACAGCTGGTATAACCTGCTCTTGCACCTTTGTAGGTTGTGAATAATTTAATATTCTGATTGCCTTTAAAATTTCTTTATCTAATACATAATTATCAAATGCTGTTGTCATTAATTTTTCTCTTTCTGTAATTTAGTTGAAGTATAACTCTTCAATATTTTATCCTATTTTAAAAAGTTTTGCATTAGTTATTTATTGATTCCCCATTTCTTCAAAAGCTTATCTACTATTTCTGCACACATAATTACATCCCTATGAGGCACAAGGTCACTTTCTATTTTGTTAGTGCGATACAGCTCGTTAAAGTGTTCAATTTCATATATAAAGCCATCTTCAAAGCTCTCCCCGAAGCATTCCTTCAAGTTATTTTCACTGTCATATAGTTCACATTTCTGAGAGCCAAAGAAATCATACACTACAATATTGCCCTGCGTTCCATATATCCGTGCATCTCTGTTTGTATATGCAGTTAAGCCACAGCTTAGTGTTGCTAAAACTCCGCTTTTGAAGCTCATATTAATTGCTGCATATTCATCAACACCTGTTTCACAAATTGTTGCAATACCATTGACAATCTCAGGACATTCATTTAATATTCCTGTAGCAAATTGAATTGGATACACTCCCACATCGTATACACTGCCGCCAGCCAAATCAGGATTAAATAACCTGCTTTCTGGATTGAACTGGGCATGATTGCCAAATGAAGCACTAATGAGCTTGACATCGCCAATTTTTCCTGCTTTAACCCAATGCTTGGCTTTAATATAGGCAGGAATACATTTCATCCACATAGCTTCCATTAAAAGCACCTTTTTTTCTCGTGAAAGTGCTATTAATTCTTCTGTATCCTTTTTGCTGGTAGTTAACGGCTTCTCGCACAAAACTGCCTTGCCCTTATTCAAGCAATGCTTTACGATATCATAGTGAAAATTATGTGTAAGTGCAACATAAACAACATCAACCTCTTCATCATTAATTAGTTCAATATAATTGTTATATGACTTACTTGCATTAAATTTTTTTGCAAAAGCATCTGCCTTAGCTTTATCACGAGCCGCAACCGCAGTTAATTCAACATTTTCAGCTCTATTTAATACCTTTACAAATCTGGTTGCTATATCTCCTAAACCTATAATTCCATATCGTATGCTCATGATTATCCCTCCGTTTAATATTAACTTACCCGAAAATGTTTATTTTGATTCTAGCATATCAAGAATTTAAAAAGTATGATTTTAAGATATCATATTCATATGTCAAAAATTACCATTTTTACGCCTCATTATTTAATCTGAACTCCCATGAACAGCAGGTAGTTTCATCGGTAATATCGGGGAAACAGCTCAAACATCGACAACTGATTCTATCATCTATGACCTTTGCAAACCCTGAATATTCAACAATTCCCACCGATTTACAGGGATGATACGGCATATTCTTGCGTTTTCTGGCAGTCTGTACTCTGCAATCCACATTGCGAAATATCAGTATGTCCTCCTTAAAAACAAGCTCATAATCGTTGATATTGCCATAAAATCTCAGCTTCAGAGCTTTAGCCAAACCTTCCAGCCCCGCCTGTTCAGGTAGCTTCAAAAATTCCTTGATCCGCTTCGCCTCAATTTCTGTAAATTTCCTCCACGCCTCTCTGTCATGGAACATGGCTTCCTCCATTCCTAATTTATGCTCTATAGATTGAAACCAAACACCATCATGTGCAAGCCAGTTTTTTGAGTATATTTCTATAAGCTTAATAAGCTCTTCTTTCGATAAGTTATTCAGTATTTCCTTATTATTCATTTGATGCACCTCACTTTTTATAAATTTTGTAAAAATTGTTCAGGCTTAGCCCACCTAAAAATTTAACCATCTTGAACATTGAATTGCTTGAATTAGAATTTACTAATTCAAGTTTTTATTTTCGGCAACAAACCATTGATAAGTTTGAACACCGATAGATTTTTGGGGTGGGAAAGTTGAGTTATTTTAGTTTTTCGGCAGATACAAAAGGAATGTAATTTGCCGCTGCATATTCTTGTGCCGCTGAAAACTCATTTCCTACTATACAAAATCTTTCATTTCTATTAAGTGCTAACTCTTCAATTGTTGTAACACTTTTGGGAATTGTTAATTGCTGCAAGTAATAACAATCCAGAAATGCATTTTTCTTAATTATTTCAACACCTTTAGGTATTTCATACTCTTTTTCTTTTCTATAATATGGATAGAAAATTAGTTTTTTCTTTGCCTTATCAAAAAGGACTCCATCTTGTGAAGAATAATATTTATTGTTGCCATCCACATTGATGCTGATAAGATTATCATCATGAGAATTAAACGCATAATCACTAATTGCTTCCACAGAGCTAGGTACATCTATGCTTATTAAATCTTTGCAATATGTAAAAGCATTGCTAAGAATAGTTTTTACACCCTCAGGCACAGCATAATGGCTATTAGTTCTCCCTACAGGATACTTTATTAGTTTTGTCATTTCCTTATTAAATAAAACACCATCTTTAGAAGAGTACTTTTTATTTCTAGCGTTTACATTAATATTTTTAATACTAGAAAATCCGTCAAAGGCATCATCTGCTATGTTAGTAACATTTTTGGAAATATTTATTTTTTTAGATTTATGCAGTTTTCAAATGCTTTCTTACCTATTTTTTTTATCCTTGAAGAAAGCTCTATCTCTGACAAGCCGCAGTCAGAAAATGCTTTATCACCAATACGTGTAACTCTATCAGGTATAACTATTTTTACGATATTTCCACATCCCCAAAAGGTCGATTCAGCTATTGTATCAATTTTGTCGGGAAGGTTAATACTTGCAAGTTTATAACAGTTATAAAAAGCACCTTCGCCAATCTCAGTTACACTTTGCGGTATATCTACTCTTTCTAAATTAATACTATTGAAAAATGCATATGGGCGGATTTTTTTTATGCCAGCAGGAATTTTATAATCTGTAATTGTATTTTTTGTTGGACAAACAATAATTTCAGTCATATCCTTATCAAATAAAATACCATCCTGCGTTGTGAAGTACTTGTTATCTTTCCCCACACTAACATCCTTTAAATTCCAGCAGCCAAGAAATACAGATTCACCTATTTCCGAGACATTATCAGGTATTGTTAGATTTTCCATATGCGTCATGCCTGCAAATGCGTTGTCTTCAATATTTTTAACGGTATCAGCTATTGTTAAATTAATTAACGAACGACATGCCCTAAATGCACCTGCATTAATAGTAGTGACGCCATTTGGTATATTGTATTTATCTGCTGTGTTCTGGTTTGAATACCAAACAAGTTCTGTCATATCTTTAGTAAACATAATATTATCTTTTACCACGAAATTTTTATTTTCTGGATCAACATCTATAGTTGATATACCAAAGTACGCTAAAAACGCACAATCACCTATCTCGTTTATACTAGCTGGTACATAAATCTTTTGCAATTTGCGATCAGAGAAAGCAAAATCTCCTATTTTCTCTACACTGTCAGGAATTCTATAGAAATAAATATCTTCCTTATCGTAGTAACGTATCAACTCTGTCATGTCCTTATTATACAGCACACCATCTTTTGTACTATATTTTTTGTTTTGTGAGTCCACTTCAATTTCCACATAATCACTGGATTCAAATGAATTTTTAGCTATGTAAGTAACACTCTTAGGTATGTGAATTTTTTTAAGGTTAGTGCGGTAAAAAGCGTTTTCGTGTATTGCTTTTACACTATCTGGGATAGTTATAGAGGTCATTGTTTTACAATCTTCAAAAGCACATTCTCCTATTTCTTTAACTCCCTTCGGAATTATAACATTTTCATTTAATCCGTAATAGCTTTCAAGCACTCCGTTTACAATTTTAAAGTCTGAATAAGACTGTAATTCATTATCTTTAAAATTGTTTAGTGTAAATAGTGTTATAAATGCCAATGCTACCGATAGTATTAATATTACCGCTTTTAGTGGTATTGGTGAAATGAAGAATTTAAATTTGGTTTTAAATTTGATTTTGAAGGTCATTTAATATCTTCTCCTTGTTGATAACTGCTGTTAAAATTGTTCTTTGAGAGAAGCCACATTTACTAATTAGTGCTTTTATATGCTTTTATCCATCCATGTTTTAACGATTGTTTTGTCGCTTTCCTCCATAAAGGGATGTTCGCTGTTTTCTGATACAGTAAGATTGCCGTTAAATTTATCAGCAAAATCCTTCATCACTCCATAGCTTTGAAGATTGTCTTTTGCTCCGTATAAAATGTGTGTTGGCACAGTCCACTTGTCAATTGGATGTTCTTTTACATATGTATAATACAGCCATGTCATTGTATCAACAGGAGTCTGAATTTCTCTTTGGATTCTTAGTTGTTCCTCTGTTATATTAAACCATACAAACATCTGATCAATGAGATATTCCATATTTACAATAGGTGATTGAAAAAGGCAGTTTTCAAAATGCTTATCACGATACGCATTAAGGCTGAAATAAACACCTAAACTGCACCCAAACAATGAAACCCTTTCCCATTTTTCAAAGACATAGTCGCCAATTTTAGTCAAATCTGCAATTCCATTAAAAATGTCGCATTTGTAATCTTTCTGTGACCTCTCCCCATGTTCAGGCAGGTCAAAGCTGATTGTTTGATAGCCTTTGCCTTCAGCAATTGCAGCAAAATCTTCTGCGTCCTCTTTTTTTGACAGCTTGCCATGAACAAATATATATGCTTTGCTGGATTTTTCTCCCCATACAATAGCGGGTATGTTCTCAATGTATATTTTCTCTTTAGTCATTTTTCCTCCATAAATCAAGGTGAACTTAACAAAGTCAATTACTATCGGTAGGTTTTGACAGTGCTGGTGTGGTGTAACCTCAAACCCATACTGCGTTAAAAGCATAAGTCGACTAAGAACTGAAAGCATATTGTTCTAAGGCTTTAAAACGTAATTGACTTTAGTAAATATATTTCAAAACCTTGAATTCTGATAGTTATATGGGATGCTCGTTCCAACAACTACATCATCAATTTTCTCAATAATAAGCCAATCGTCCATATTTCCTTGATGGTCAAAGTCTAGCGACTCAATTTTCTGTACTCCTTCAAACTCAACTAGGCAAAGAAATTTTTTATGCCAGCGTATCATTTGTTTGTCAGTTAAATTTAATTTGTCGCTGTTTTCTTCAAGAATACGTGACGTTTCTTCTTCTGTGAGTTTAACATGATTGTGTACCTTCTTCACTTTTGCAGTTGCTACTATTTTTGAAGTGCCTTTTTCCATAAAATAAAGCAGCTCTCCCTCAAAAACACGGCTGTGTGGAATTTTTCTCCCAGCCGCACCACGGACTACCATTGTTTTAGTCCCTGCTATTATTTTATCGAGAACTCTTTCTCCCGCTTTTCCTGCGTTATCGCAATAAACTAGATGAACCATATATATTTTCTCACTTTCGTAGTAATTTTTGAAAAACATAATCATACCATATTACAGAAAAAAGCTACTGGTCATTATTTTGAAATTGTTGTATAAGAACCTTATAATAAAAGTAAATATCATCCTCTTTACCATTTACTATTCGTTTATATGCTTTTGCTACTGGAAATAATTGAGTTTCACCAACACTTAATACTGCTATGTTCTTTTCACCAAATAAATCTTCAAAAGTCCACTGTCCCCCAAATTTATTTCGAATAACTTCTCCGATATATCCTCCCCAAACTTTTGACATTTGGATAATTTCTTGCTGTGTAGGACATTTTTTTAATAATCTTTTAATGAATCCTTTTGGAATCTCTTTATTATACATTTCCAAAATTGTTTCAACCTTTTTCAGGCTATCCTCTGAACAATCCAATTCATGTCCTAATTTTCTAGCCAATTCAATAGCATCTTCAGAATATGCTTTCATCATATCTTCAACAGAATACTGTGACATATTAACCTCCACGCCCATTCAAGGAATTTCTATGCTCGTAGTTCTTTATATATCAAATTTTTTCATAAATAGCAAGTGTAAGTTTATCATTTATTTTTTCTCTTTTACCTGTATCAATATAGCCAACACCCTCATAGCAGGACTTGTTGGCTATTTGGTCTATTGGAAAATCAAGTGTAAATCTGCTGGCATCATTTAATTCTTTTTCACACAATAATATAGCCTGTTTGGCAACACCTTTGCTTTGAAAACTTGGAGCAATATACAACCTAACAAGATAATATTCACCTTGAGAACGGTTAATGTATGCAATTCCTCCACACAAAACATCCTTGAAATTTATTTTCCAATAATGAATATCCTCCGTAGCCAGCCAATTTAGTATTTCATCAAGACCTCTAAGATATGGACTTTCTTCATCTTTGTAAATATCATATAGCCTCTTAAATGCCGATTTCTGAATTTCATAAAGCAAAGTTGCATCTTTTAAAGTAGCTTTCTCTATATATACACTCATTTTATTAACCTCTTTATTCTTGTACAAAGATTTTTCCTTTATGGATTCTTCCTAAATAAAGTGGGCTTATACGTAATTTTCTCTTTAATCATTTTTATAAAAAATACTATGTAATGTTGAAAACAAAGCATTTGAAATGTATGCTCATTTAGCAAAGAATTTGATAAAATTCTTTTGGTCTTTTCGATGTGCATAGCCACAATGATAATAAAATTGATGAGCTTTTTCTCTGTCAAAACTAGATACAAGACGAACCCCAATGCAATTGTCCTCTTTTGCCCATTGTTCCACAGCCATTAGAAGCTGCTTGCCTATACCTCTTCCCCTATATTTTTCATCAACAGCAATTGCCATTATGTTTTTTAGTGAATCGGAATATGTGCATTTATAATCAGCCCCATGAATATAGCCTACTACTAAATCCCCTTCACAGGCAACCCATATTTTATCTGTTTGCCTGCTAATTATATATTTTAATCTTTCCTTTGTCTTTTCTTCTGGATAATCATATCCAAAGGCGTACTTGTTTAATTCATAAATATAATGTGTGTCGTTTTCTGTGGCTTGGCGAATTTGCATGGGGGGTTCTCCTTTTAAAATATACATATTATTTAATCTTTTTCTTTACAATTCTTAAATTACAATTTATTCAGAACTTTATATAGCGGTTTGACCTAATATAAATTTAGCACCTCCCAATATAAATTCACAAAATTTTTACTCTTTCCGATAATCAAAGATTGTATTATCAAAAATTATATGATGATATTTAGGCAAGCTTTTATATCTTAGCAGCATTAGAGTTTTACAAAAATCGTTCTCGGTAATATGGTTAGATTCAACAATATCGATATACTCTTCATATTTTACATCAGAACCAGTATACATTTTTTTAGCTAAACATTGTGGATAATATGTTTGTATAAATTCTTTAAAAAGTAATCTTTTTTTCTGATGTATACCTTTGTATGCATACTCATTGTATACATCTATCTCTGTACCTTCGAAAATAATATCTGATTCTAAAATATTAAACTTGGCACTAAAATACTTCGTTATTTCTTTTTTATAAACATTTGTATATACACAATTTAGAATAATAATCTTTTTAGCTTTATCAAGATTATCTTTAAATATATCATTTTCATATTTAAATAAAACATCTTTATTATAAGATTCTTTTTTATTTAAATAATCATCTAATGTTTTGATAAATTGTTGTCCACTCACACCTACATCTGATACAAATGCAATTGTATCTTTTCCCCTTCCTGAAAAGAAATTTTTGATACTTGTTTTAAATATATTATCGTATTCTTTACCACGTCCAAAATATTCTTGATAGTGTTCACACAATATATGTTGTAGTCCATTGCGATCAACAACATAGTTTTTCAAAGGAATAGTACTAATTTGTGCCTTTTTTAACAATTCAATAAGTTTATCTTTAAAAATCTGATATTCATCATTACTAATAACCTTATAACTCGAAATAATTTCTAGCACTGTATCATAGTACTTTTTATCCTTACCTCTAAGAAACTCTATGATTCTATTTTCCGCTACTTCTCTGGATAAATAGCCACCACTTTGTTGAATAATAATTTTAACTGCATCATCAAAAGAAGAGTAACTTTTTATAATATTTTCCTCATTAATTTTTCTCAAATCATATCTATCGTCTTTTTCATATGCAATTTCATAGGATTTTGTAAATACTTCTGGCAATATAAAAATAGTATTTTCTTTTATAAACATATCTTCATAATTTAAACTAATCAAATCATCTTGCTCAAAATCACATTTATCAAAATTCCCATCAAAGTAATATATTTCAAATTCATTAACTGCTTTTCTCTCATTATTAATTACAATTTGATTCTTTCCATCTATTGCCCTTGCAGAGATTTTTTTATAGTCAGACAGTTCACCAAATTGTATTTTAAATGAATTTGTTATTTTTTTAATATCAATACTAATATCTTTGACAAATTTACAGTCTAAGTTACGTGAGACAGATTCAATAAAACATTTAATTCTTTTTTGCAATTCATCAGGCCTATCATCAATTTTACTATATAATAAATAATAAGAATTATTACTATACAATTTATTATATAACTCAAGAACTTTGAAATTGCTGCTCATCTCCTGAACATGTTTAGAAAGCTCTTTTTCAAGTAACTGTACAACATCCCCTAATGCACTTATCTTGTATCCTTCAAAATCATAAATAGAAATTGACTCATCTGATTTATTAACTTTACGTTCAAAAATATATTTACACAATTTTTTATAATACTCTACTTTTGCATTTCTATTTTTTGAAAAAAATTTATTTGGCACAACACATTCTTTTATTTTCTTGTCACCTAAGACATAATTCATTGGCTCAAAAATATGAGCTCCTTTTGAAACAGCAATTATTTCAATCATGTTTTCGATAACAGATTCAATAGTTACATCAATACTTTCGTTTTCACTAAGTACAAATTTCTTATCTGCTCTTGAAAAAGTAAAGTTTAAACTAGATTTTTCTTTAGTTAGTGACCCCTTCTCAAAAATATTAACCAAGTTTTTATTTATTTGTTCAATAATTTCATATGAATATTTAAGCGCATCAAGTATATCCTTTTCATAAACCATTTCATTATAATTTGTTAATGTATTTTCAATAGGATAAATTTTATAACACTTATTAATAAAAGCGTCTAATTTTTCTTCAAAATAAGAATCATTATCAAAACATGTTTTATCTCCTCTAACTAGTATCTCATTACCTTTTATCAGTACCAGTCTATCATTATACTCAATATTTTTAGCTGCAATTTTTCTATCCAAATAATATTCTGCATTGTCACAGCACCACAACAGAGAAACTGCTTTCTTTTCTTTAGCCACCTTCTTGACTAATGAATATAAATCATTCGAAATATAAGTCTCTTTATTACTGTAATTGCTTAATTCTAAAAATAAATAATAAGCAAATTCAATTTCAATAGGCTTTGCAACTTCATTATCAATAAATGAATAATTACTAAAAATTTGTGTAAGTACCCACGTAACTGTATTAGATATTATCTTTTCAACATTTATTAAATGTATATACTTCAACCATTGATTAGTTTGGATTCCTTCAGTTATGTTGACTAAGAGTTTATTCCAAATTTCTTTAACCTGATTGGTCTTCAATAAAAAAAGTGTTGAATATGCAATAATATTAAATATTTTTTGATACCGATCAAGTTGTAAACCTTCAAAAGTGTTTTCACGTATAACTGCATAAACAATCTGAATAAAATAATCATTATTAGGAATTGTACTCGAATTTGATAACACACGTTCTAAAATCATCAAAGAATCGCTTTTATCTTCAATATCTTGTATTTGTAATAATGACCCTTACCCAATTTGATGGACACAAAAAACTCGTGTTATACTAAATACAAAGAAAGGGAGATAGTAAACATGAGTAAGCGACAATATAGTTCAGATTTTAAAATTGAAGCAGTAAAAAGATAT
>JAEWST010000140.1 GCA_023398105.1 Bacillota bacterium
ATCGGTACAGCTTCCCTTCCCCGTACGGATTCTCTATGAACTTTTCGGCTGTTAATTCCGGTTGGTTTAAATACCCTCTCGCTAACCCGTCTCCGGCTATGCATAATTCTCCCGGCATCCCTATTGCGCATAGGTTGTTTCCATTTAATATGTATATCTGAGTATTTGAGATAGGTTTTCCGATTGGTATCTTATTTGGTATATTGTTTTTATCGTCGCAAATCCATTGGGTCGCACATACCGTGATTTCTGTCGGTCCATAAGCATTTGAATACAACGCCCTTTTACTATTATCCAAAACTAATTTAGGATTTGCCTCAGAACCCCCTGATAGGATAGTTCGCATTCCTTTTAAATGGACTTGCGATAAATACTGGGGTGGCAATAATGCCACTGTAATTCTGTTTTTCTCAATAAAATGCTCGAATAGTACACTGTCATTTTGCACTTCTGAAGATAAAATATAAAGTGTAGCACCTACGAGTAGGCTGATTGACAATTCTAATACCATGGCATCAAAAGACAAACTTGAAAACTGAAGAACCCTATCCAAGCTTGTCATTGAATGATTTTTCGTTAGGTGTTCACGTAAATTGTTTACACCTATATTTTCAATCATTACACCTTTTGGGTTTCCAGTAGTCCCCGATGTATAGATAACATACAATAGATCACTCGATTTGTTTACACGTACCGGATTTTGGGGCACACCTTCCCAGACTTTGCTCTCTGCAAGATCAATGACTGGAATTTCCGTTTCTACTTTCGCATGAAAGGTCACCACTGCTTTGGGGCTACAGTCAGATAGCATAAACACAATACGATCCTTAGGGTAACTTGGATCAATCGGCACATACGCTCCTCCCGATTTGATGATCCCATAGATTCCCACGATCATCTCGATGCTGCGTTCTGATAGGATCACGACATAATCATCCGGTCTCACACCGAGCTCCCTTAGCTTGTATGCCAGTTGGTTTGCCTTGTTGTTTAACTGCTCGTAAGTTAGTTCCTCCTCTTCAAAGACGACCGCAATATTATCAGGAGTCCTTTCCACCTGTTCTTCAAAGAGTTCCACAATTGTTTTTTCCCTTGGATACGCTACATAGGTTTTGTTAAAGTTATGTAGTAACAACTTTTTATCGCTTTCAGGAATCACCGGTATATCTTTAATACGTAAATTATGATTTTTTAGAACATGACAAAGTATTTCTTTATACTGCTCAATTAATCTAGTTATTGTAGATGCATAATAAAGGTCTTTGTTGTATTCTATAAATCCTTTGATTTGGTTTCCTGTCTCTTCTATATTTAATAATACCTCTATAGTTGAAGTTCTGCATCCAAGTTGATACTCGATAACATTGACACCATCAAGTTGGAAATCCATCTTAGGAAAGTTTTCATAATTAAACATTGTTTGAACTAAAGTATTTCTGCTAGTATCGCTTTTTAAATGAAGTTCTTCAACAAGAACTTCAAAGGGCATATCCCGATTCTCAAATGCTGCTATTACTGTCTGCTTTACATTATCCAATAACTCGATAAACGTCATATCATCATCAATATGCAAATTCAAAACAAGAGTATTAACAAAAAAACCAATAAGTCTTTCCGACTCAGGAATATTTCTGTTAGTAATAGGCATTCCTATTAGAATTTTTGATTGAAATGTATACATATAAATAAGGTAAGTGTATGCAGCCAAAGTAATCATGTTTAAAGTACAGTTATAAGTTGTGGCTAACCTCCTGAGATTCCTTATTTGCTCTAAATCCAGTTCAAATATTACCAACTCTCCATTATTCGTTATTGTATGGGGTCTTTGCTTATCCACTGGAAACTCTACGATAGGTATATCACCCTCCAATTGTCTTTTCCAATAATCTAATTGCTTCTTCTTGACCTTTCCTTGAAACCATTCCCTTTGCCATTCTGCATAATCAGCATATTGGATCGGTAAAACACTAAGTTTAGGTAAGACATTATTGTGATAAGCATTATAAATAATAGAAAGTTCTTTTAAGAAAATATTGATAGACCAACCATCAATTATAATGTGGTGAGCAACAGTTACAAATAGTTTTTCATCTTCATTTATACTTATCAGTTTAAATTTAATTAGAGGAGCCTTTTGTATATCAATTTTACTAGCAACAAAGCTTCTTGCACGAGCATGTGCTTCTTCCTTCTTTTCTCCTTCCGGAATAGCAGAAAGATCATCAACATCAAGTTCTATATATATATCTTCAGCGATGATCTGTTTAGGGTCTTCGTCAATAATTTGAAACCTTGTTCTTAAAATTTCATGGCGACTCACCATTGCATTCAGTGCTTTTTCAAGCATATCAATATCAAGACCACCCTTTATCATGAATGCAAAAGGCTCATTATACGTTGTATTATCTGAATCTATCTGTTCAATATACCAAAGCCTTTTTTGTTCTAAAGATAGTGAAAAATAATTATCCCCAAAATTCCTTGGTACTGTATTGATATGTGCTTCACTGGTATTTTGTACTAATTTCTTATTCTTCTCAATTAGTGCAAGCAAAACTGCTCTCTTATCACCTAATAACTGTTCTACTGATTTATAAGTGCTCATTTTTTTTCCATCCCTCTATAAACTATTTTTATTTGTATAAATTACTAACTATCGCTCAACTTCCTTCTAAGTAGTATTTCTTTCAACTCGTTCGACATTTTCTGTGGTAAACAGGGTGTATTGATTTCTTGTACTAAATTCCCATCGTTTGAAAGAAATGTGTCTGAAAAATTTTTTTTATATTTAATAGCAAATTCGCTTTTACCAGCTAAACTTTCAGTTATTTTACATACTTCCTGTAATGCATTTTCTATAGGCACTTCTTTTGTGAAATCAACGCATTTATCCTTATAATCAGGAGCTAAAATCTTCTTTAACTTGTCTGCAATCAATTCAGGTTTCCAGCTTAAGGGTGGGAGATATTCTCCAATTCCAAGATTTTTTACCCTTCTTGCATTTAAAGGGCGATCTACATAATAAGCTAAAGCAAGTTGCGGAGTGGCGGCATTTATAGCACCACTAACTGTTCCAATGCCCCCATGATGTATTACAGCTCCCATATAGGGTAGAATATCATCTAGCGGTACATATTGGAACCAAGTAATATTTGTAGGTAATACTTCAGGTAAAAATTCTTTATACCGTGTAACCAGAATTGTCTTATTCCCGACAATTTTACATGCCTCAATAGCTTTTTTATAGAAGTCAGGTCTTAATTGTTTACTGGTTCCTCCAGTTATCAAAATCGGAGATGATTCGTCTTGAAGAATTCGGATTATACTATCCGGTATACTTTCTTTTGAATGCTGTTTACTATTAAGTGGAAATCCGATTATTTTTACATGTGCCGGCCATTCTGATGTTTTTCCAGAAAACCAACTAGGCCATAAAGCGAGCTGGATTAGAGGACTACTTTGCCATTCAAGCCAACTTCGAATGGGTGGTAGCCCTACATAACTTCTCAATTCATTTGCTTCATCTTTAAGTAAATTTCCGTAGAGATGATTAAATGAAAGCATGCTTTCCATTTCATATGGATTCATAAAAAATGAAATAAGGGGGCATTCAAATAATTCCGATGCCATAAAAGCAGCAATACTCGATCTGTTTTTAGCAAGGATTACTGTATCCTTTTTTTTGCAAAATTGTCTTATCTTATTAAATTCTTCTAATCTAATGTTGATATTTTCGTATTTTTTTCTAAACTCAAATATCGCCTCTGTTTCCGCATTATTTTCATTATAGCTACTCATGTCATCAATAAGACTTATATATTGTTGCGGCGTATCCCATGCAGTAAACTCAAGTCCAGCTTCGCAAGCCATTTTCTCATAAAAGCAATGAGTAAAAATTCTTACTGCATGTCCTCTTTTTTTTAACATTTGACCTATTCTAATAAAAGGTATAATATCACCATCAGTCCAATGTGACGATATAACTATATTTGACATATTAATTAATTCCCCCAAAATATGTATTTTGTAATTATTTGATCTTAACCCAGCTTGATAGACACACCGAATGGCTGATATAATAAATCAAACGGAGGTGAGCCCTTCTGCTAAAAATGGACACTAATTTGTGATCATATCTCTGTTTTCTTAGTATTCCTGCATTTTGATTTCATTTGATATTTAGGCAAATATTTACATAAAATTCTCAAACTAATCCCATTTTAAAATGCTATTATTAAAAATGTTAGGCTGCAATTCTATTGAATAACCGCTTATATTTCTTAGGTGGCATCCATCCACATTTTGAATGACGTCTTTGACGGTTATAATAAACTTCTATATATTAAAATATAGCCTGTTTGGCTTCTTGCCTTGTTTTAAACCGATAAAAATTGGCACACTCACATTTCATATTACTAAAGAAGTTTTCTGCTACAGCATTGTCATATGGATTACCTTTACGACTCATGCTAGGAACTATTTTATGCTCCGTAAGCAAGTCCTGATAGGCGTTTGAGCAATAATCGACTAAAGAAAAGGGATTACTCCCTTTTCCTGGTCTAAGAACCGTACGTGAGAGTTTCCAACTCATACGGCTCAAGCATTTCTTCACCATTTCTGGCGGCAGACAGTAATTTAATTGCAGTTTTCTCTGTTCATAATATGCACTGTGAATAAACGGATTTTTAGAAATCTGTAATTTGGGATGACGGACAATTTGTATTCTGCTTAGATTAATTAGTCTATATTTGTCCGTCATGAACAACCATCTCTTTCCATTCTTTTCATGCCAATATTTATTTAATCTCCACCATACATTCTTGTTTGGGTGTCTATGCTTTGCCCACTGTTTCAGTAAAATATAGAGTGTATTGTTAATATATGAGAAGGTTTGGCTAGCAACAACATGTTTGTGATAGTTTGTCCATCCTCTGATTATTTGGTTTAACCTTCCAATTAGTTCTGTTTGTGTCTTTGCTTTCATTTCTTTCAGAATAATAGTTGAGCATTTTCTTATCATTGCCTTTGTTGAACTCTTTGAAGGTTTAATTATCAGTTTTCCTTTATATTTTCGGAATGTCCATCCTAGAAAGTCAAAGCCATCATCTATGTGTGTAATTATTGTTTTTTCTTCAGATAAAGTCAATCCTCTTACTTTTAGAAATTGGCTGATGGTTACTTTTATTTCCTCTGCAATTTCTTTAGTATTTGCGGTGATAATAAGGTAAGTAGACCGAGGGAATCTCACCCTCAGTCTCTCTCAGAACCGGACTTGAACCTCTCAGCTCATCCGGCTCCCATTATTCAGCCTTAGGCAGAATTCCCATCTGCCAGTGGGAAAACAGTTTTGGGGTTCTCCTTACAATCTTACCCAGCCAACTCTCTGCTCTTTTGCGGTGTGTTTCAAATTTCTTGTGTTTTCTTCTTACCCACCGAATAAGAGCAAAATTAATATGTCTCATAACTGGATATAATCCTGATTTGTAAAAGTTCGCATAGTAGTTTATCCATCCTCTGATGATAGGATTAAACATTCTCGCCAAGTCCTCCAGACTTTTATCTGTTTTCAGGTGCATTCTCCAGTCGTGAATCACTTTCCTCATTGCCTTTTTAGCTTTATTACTAACAGCAGGAGTAAAGTTGACAAAGAATTTACCGTATTTATTCTTCGAAAGCCTTGGTCTGAAAGTGTATCCTAAGAAGTCAAATTTTATTTCTTCATGTTCTTCTCTTCTATCATCATCTTTGCAATAAACTATCCTTGTTTTATCGGGATGCAGTTCAAGTTTGCAGTCCTCAAATCTCTTTTTCAATCTTTCAAGAAGACATTCAGCTTCTTCTCGCGTTTTGCAGTGTGCTACCGCATCATCGGCATATCTTGCCCATGGATTGTTGGAAAAATTCTGTTCCATCCACTTATCAAATGCGTAGTGTAGAAAGAGATTTGCAAGCACAGGACTTATTACTCCCCCTTGAGGAGTTCCTGACGTACGTTCTATAACTTTACCATCTTTGGTTTGAAAAGGTGCTTTTAACCATCTTTCAATGTATAGAATCACCCAATTACATTCCGTATGCTTACGAACTGCTTTCATTAGCAGTCCATGGTCAATGTTATCAAATAGTCCCTTGATGTCAAATTCAAGAACCCAATTGTATCTCCAACATCTCTGCCGTGTTATTGCCACTGCGTCTATTGCAGACTTGTTTGGTCTGTATCCATAGGAATCTTTGTGGAAATATGGCTCAACAAGTGGCTCAAAATACATCTTAACCGTCATTTGTGCTATTCTGTCCGAAACAGTAGGCACTCCTAGCATTCTTGTCCCGCCATTTTTCTTTGGAATTTCTACCGTCTTTACTGGTGGTGGAAAGTAACTTCCTGATGACATACGGTTCCATATTTTATACAGATTGTCCTTGAGACTTACTTCAAATTCGTCTATTGATTCATCATCAATTCCTGCTGCCCCCTTGTTTGCCTTTACCTTTTTGTATGCTTCCCATACAACTGTTTTAGAAATCTCATACGGCTTTGTTTTGTCCATAAGCTCCTCCCATTGCTGGTTGACTATTTTTCAAAACTGAATAATACAGTTCGCTTTCGCTACCCTTCGCTCCACTCCCGTTAAGAAGCTTCCTCACTACTACGGTCTGTTCCGCCCCTATACACTGCATTGGTACTTTCATCCTTGCATTTCCTCTACTTGGATTTTTCCCTTAACATCGGTGTCGTAGGTTCCCACGTTCCACACAGAAGCCTATGCTACGTTCACGCCGCCTTCATACCGGTCACCGCTTAGACAGTAAAACAGGTTTCCTCTAAACTTATCCCAGATTAACGACTACCCCCTGGTTTTGATGACATTCCTACGCTTTCGGTACTTTATCAGCGATTCTCTTGTGTTCGTCTCCATAGCACTTACCTGACAAGGTCTAGCCCTGCCTTTTCCTTAACGCTCACCACCGTGGCTTTTGACCAAAGCAGCTTAAGGTGGTTTGAAACCTCCACCTGTATGGCGGTTCCGAGAGACCTGCTCTCATCTTCTGTACAGCATAGCTGTCCTCAAGTAGCTACGCTACTTGTTTTCGCCTTCGTGGTGCACAGTCATCAGCATACCTCACTAGATTAACTTTAGCCTTCGCTCTGTAATGGTTTTCAATTTTTCTTTTATAATTTCTGTGGTATTTGTCTTGAATTAGCTTTTCTAGCCCATCCAATGTCATGTTTGCATATATGCTTGATATAGCTCCTCCATGTGGTAAGCCTGTCTCTGTAGAGAAAAGTTCTCCTTCATATATAAACCCTGATTTTAAGAATTATTTCATCATTCTTTTGTCCATTGGTATGTTTTCTAGCAGCCAATCATGATTAATATTGTCGAAGTAGCCTTTGATGTCTCCTTCTAATATCCAGGCTGGTGAGCATTTTCTTGCTAGTACGTTAAATACTTGCTCACAAGCATCCTTAGCACTTCTTCCTTTTCTAAATCCAAATGATATGTGGTCTCCTGTTACTTCGGCAATTGGTTCAAGTGCTAATGCATATAGTGTTTGCATTGCTCTATCGTACATAGTTGGTATCCCTAGTGGTCTTTTCTTGTTTTTACCTTTCTTTTCTATATATACACGCCTCAAAGGTTTGGCTTTATAATGTACGTCTGTAAGCAGTAATACAGCTTTCATCTTTGAAGCTGATGTTGACCATAGTTTTTTTGTCTACTCCAGAGGTGTTTTTACCTTTATTTGAAGTTACCTTTTTTACCGCATATGCTTTGGCACTTAGAGAATGTGTTAGTAAGTATTGAAGTCTTTTCGTTTTGTTCTTGTGTCCCTTTACTACTGCCTTGGCAATTCTTGTTTGTAGCCTGTTAACTTCATTTTGTACTTGTATCCAGTCAATAGATTCCCATTGAGTGGCTAGTGCATTGTTGTCTTTTAGCTTCTAGGTTTTATCCGTCGTTGAATTACTAAAATTCATAAGTTTACAATCCTTTCATGCCAAGAAATACCATAGGATAAGTCAGTACCCTTTCAGGTTAGGGTAAATATTGAACCCTTATCTCTTTTATTACAAAAGTAGCATTCGCTTTTTATCCTTTTCTTCTGCCCTCTATGCTGTTTCTTCCCCTTGCGGTTGGATACCTCATAATTATGAGGAGCATATAGGGTTTACCAAGTTCCGCATAATACATAATTGTAAAAGCCTTAGGAGCCATCTTTAAATCGGGAGTTCTTTATCCATTCTCATTGGCTTAACAGTTCACCTTTGCTTGACTCCTTACCATTTTTGGGTCGAAGCGTATCAGCCTGTTTCGCTTACTCCAGCGTAACGATTCCTACGATGATTCACTTTACGTTCTCCATAGCTTTCTTACCCTAGCAGTTATCCCAGTTTTAGGCTACTCGGATTTCCACATTGTCTTGTGAGCTTTCTAACCCAGACGTTGCCATCTACGCTATTCACAATAGAGTTACCACGAATGGATGGGGTAGCCTTTCGGCAATATATTATGCGACTTCTTGTCGCACTTGACTGCCCTTGTCTGAGCGAAAAATCAAGCCATGCCGAGGCTTTTCAAGGTTTATTGTCATTTCCATTGCTCTAATAACCAGATCCTTTGTAATGCGGTCTCCCATTGCATAGCCAACGACATCTTTAGTACAGAGGTCTTTAACTATCGCAGTATATAACCAACCTTCTTCGGTCCAATTGTATGTAATGTCTCCTACCCAAACAGTATTTGGTAATTCAACATTAAAGTCTTGTTTTAGTAAGTTTGGAGCTATTGGTAAATCGTGTTTTGAATTAGTTGTTTGCTTCCACTTTGGCCTTCTCAATGACTTAATTCCATTTTCCTTCATTATTTTATATACGGTGCTTCTACAACATTGTATTTTCTCTTTAACATCGTGCCACAAAGAGTCTAGCCCAGCCATTGGATTCTTAATATGGGATTCCTCAAGAATATCAAGAATTCTCTTGTTTTTCTTAGAACGATTGGATTCTGGCCTATTTAAGTAACTATAATATCCACTCCGAGATACTTTTAATATCTCGCACATTTTCTCAACAGAACACTCGGATTTATTAGCCTTTATGCATTCATATTTCTCAAAGACTGGTACTTTTTCTGTATCTATATAAAAATGCATCATCCGGATTAATCCATCACTCCGATCGAGGCGTGCAATATGCTAGCTGTGACTATCAACGATTGTTAAAAACCAGCGGTATTACTTGCAGCATGAGCAGAAGCGGAAACCCTTATGACAATGCTCCGATGGAGTCTTTTTTTAGCATCCTGAAGAAAGAATTGATCCATCATAAAAGATACAAAACCATAGTTCAAGCGAAGCATGATATTTTCGATTACATAGAAATTTTATATAATTCAAATCGCTTGAACTCAGCAATCGGTTATAAAACGCCTAATCAATGCGAAAAACAAAGATTATCCGCCTAAAACGGTGTCTATTAAGTCAGGGAAAGCTCATATTACTAATTTGCTTATTGTTGTTAGTTAATCGTAATGACATGACATGTCATCAAAATATATTTTAATATGTATGCAGATTTTTGTAAACCATATTTTTACATATAATTAGAAAATTATATTATTGAATCAACTATTGTACACACTTTTGCGGTTTTCTAAGAAAGCAAGATATTTTCAAGTTTTTCGCACTTCCAAAGTTACAGTTCAGATGTCAATGTCATTTAGTTAATTTTAAAGATACTAAATTACGACAAAAACAAGCAGTAAATTTTATAATCAAAGATAGTTTGACTACAAGTTTTTGAAGGTTGACAAAGTTTAAAGTATTTTAAGCATGGCAAATAAGCAGATTTACATCTACTAAAAAACAGATATTATATTAGTTAATAAGTCTACTTTTAGGCTGCTCGGTATATAAAATACCGTGGCTTTCGAAAATGGGCTGTTTGCAGTCTTGGATATTGCCGTTCATTTCGTATAGGAATCAGTTCTCTTTGAAGCAGAGTCATTACATCTATTGAGTCTTTCTTTGTTGTGGGACGAAGAAAGACTCGACAAATATGAGCTGCTACACTAAAGTTTACCTTATATTCATGTTTTGTAACTTTTTGTGAAATGACCGCATGATTAATTAAAGTTTCTGTTATATTATAGGAAATCAATTTCGCCCATATTTCTTGTTTAATATATTCTGGCTTATATGCATAATCCAATCGTATATTTTAACTTACGAAATGAAGATTCAATTCCCCATCTGGTAAAGTATAATTGTTTAATGCACTCTGAGGGGAATTCGTCAGCAGGAAGATTTGTAACAATGCACTCATAGGATGAGTCTGATAACGGAAACCTGACAAAACGAAAAGATAGTTCGTAGGTATATTCAGAGCCATATTCAATAAAATCAAAAGAAGTTGCCTTATCTATAAAACGTTTATATCCATCTATAGGTGTTAGCTTTTTTGGATGGCTTCGCACCAAGGTAACTTTTACGGTAATGTCAAATTCTTCTTTGGGAAAATCAAAATTCCCAACCAATCCTTTGGAATGAATGTCTTTTGTACAAAATAGAAAAAACTGTCCTTTGTTTATAACATGAGCCATGTTGTTATAAGAGCAATAGCCTCTGTCTCCTATAAAGACATTTTTAGAGTCGGGAAGGATGTCATGGCAATCAACCATGTCACAAAAAGCCCGAAATTCATCTTTGCTATGAACTGGCTGAATGATGGCATTGGTATAGGTATGTTTGACAAGATCATAACAAGCATTTAAGTGCATGCTGTAGAAACCCTTTGTTGAATGACTTCCCGAGACATAATATTCGGGTGTAGCAAAATTGGGTTTACTAAAAAAAGTAAATGTGGAACCATCTGCAGCAAGGAACCTGTAGTCGGATGGTTTGTCTATAGAATTTACAGAGGAATTAAAAAGCTTAAAAACCGCTTCCAAAGCCTCTGGCTTAAGCTTTGCACGTTGCTGATTAAATGCAGATGCAGTAGGTGCCTGAATATCCATATTAAAAAAATCCAGTAATTCATTTTTGGTGCTTGAGGAGCCTTCTGAAACCATAAAGGTAATCAGTTTATCAGGTGGAAGCTTTTTGTTTCGAGTCAGATCTTTATTGGGATTGACTGCATAATTTGAAATAGCTGATGTAACGCTTGTGACAGAGGAAGAAAAAAGTTCTTTAATTTTTTTGTGTAGCATTTGTAAATGTGCTCCCTTGAATAAAAATAAAATATATTTCTAATTCAAGGGCCGCTCTCGCTACCAATAAAATTATTGACAGCGAGAGCGGCCACACATTTTTTCTAGTGAGTCAACTACTTTTTATGATTTTGAATAAAATTTGAAAAAAAATATGGTTAGACCCCCATTAAAAAATCTAACCATATGATAATACGCGTTAACTAAATGACATTGACATCTGAACTGTAACCTTCCAAAAAAGATTTTTATCATGACAACTTGACAACATTAAAATATAATATTAAAATATATTACTAAAATATATTACTAAAATATATTACTAAAATATAATTTGTCATCCAAATATAGCAGCATCAAGTATCAAGTAGCTTTAGAAAATAATGAAAAGATATCCATAATTAAATTGGATGAGGTGAAAGCATAATGGAGTATTGTTATTCGGTTAAACTTCTTCATTGCGGGAATATAAATCTTGCCAATGAAAATGATACGGCACAAAAAAATGTATTTTACATGCCAATGGGTTTTTTTGCTTTGGCAAGTGTACTTAAAAACAATGGATTTGATGTCGAGATTTTACACTCAGATTTAATTGATAATGAACTGAATCTTAGAAATGTTGACGCTGTAGGCTTGGATTGCCATTGGATTAATCAATCATTAAACGTTATTGAAACGGCTCAATACATAAAAAACAGATATCCAAATATATATATTTTTATAGGTGGGTATTCTGCCAGTCTTTATGCAACAGAGATCCTTAAAAAGTATCCCCAAATAGATGCAGTAATACGCGGGGATGGAGAGATACCGATTAGGGAGTTATGTGAAGCCCTTAAAATTGCAAAGCAGTGTAATAGCAAATATGAATTAAATGATGTTCAAAATTTGGTGTGGAAAGATATTAACGGAGCAATAGTTGAAAACCCCTTTTCTTATATAGGAACTGAAGAGAGCTTTAGCAACTTAGATTATGCTTCTTTGGAATTATTGAGGGGCTGGGAAGACTACCAATATTTTTCGACTTTTTGGACTGGGTTTTTACCATTGAGTAAATCACCCATGTTTTTATTAGAGATTGGTAGAGGTTGTTCTTACGCTTGCACTTTTTGTGGAGGTAATTGTGAGGCTCAATATATCATCAGTAATCGAAAAGGTTATTCTGTCAGAACTATTGACTCTGTCATAGAGACCATCAAAAAGGCAATATCATATGGATATGAAACTTTTTATACTTGTTTTGAATTTGAAAATAGCAATGAATATTTCATAAAACTTTTTAATCGCTTAACTATTGAAGGCATAAGAATCAACTTCATTTATGGGAGTTGGGGTTTGCCTTCAAAGCATTTACTTGATACCATGTCTAATACCTGTAACGAAGTTATGCTTGAGATTTCACCGGAAAGCAATAGCGAGAATTTACGTATATTAAACAAAGACAAAAGAATTTTTTATACAAATAAGCAGCTTGAAGAATGTCTTGATTATGTTAATAAAAAAAATAACATCAAAGTGCAAATATATTTTGGATATTATATGGCAGGAGATACTATGATGACTATTATCGACACCATTAGGTATATACTCCAACTTTTACTTATATATTCAAATATCGTCGAAATTGAATACTCAAATTTTTCTACGGATCCTGCTTCCCTACTGTATCTTCACCCCAAAAAATATAATGTAGAAATGAATGTAAATTGTTTTGAAGATTATCTAAAACAAATAAAAAATAAATATATATTAAAAAATGATTTGTCTGCTGATATGAGAATTTTTAAACCTAACAATATAACAGATGTACAAAATAACGAAATTGAAAAAATGCTAAAACTACTAAATTATCTCTTTGTTACGTTTAAAAGTACAGTTTCGTTTATTTTAAAGAATACCAATAGCATTGAACTCATCATGAAAATCATCAGCGAATCTAATGTATATCCTATTCAAGGTTATAATTTTAACCTTGATGAAGTAAAAAAGTCTATCCTCGATAGTTGTCTGGAAGATAATTATTTCACCCCAGAATTAATGCGTATCCTTAATTCTGATTATATTAATGCTAAAACCAAAAAATACGGCACCAAATCTGTACCTAAAATTTCACTAAATTAACTCAAACTTCGCAGTTGAATATACTGCTTAAAGCTTAGTAATATCAGGTGTGGTAGCATTATCAATGGAAAGTTGGGTTATAAATAATTGCATGAATTAGTTGGTGAGGCGAAGTCTTTTTGCTGGAAAACCGACACGATGTCGGTTTTAGCAAACCATGAACCATGGATGGTGAATGTGTGCGACGGCAAAAACACTGAGATGAATCATTACTAATTCTAGCAATTATTTTGGCAACAAACCATTGATAATTCTACCGCACCAATAGATTTTTTATGTGCGAAGTTTGAGTAAATTAATTTTATTAATATCCATGTCATAAATGGTGTAGGACTCTTTGAATCCCACACCATTGTTTCACTTTACCGTATACAATACTCCTCATACAACTCCATAATTCAGTCCTTTTCAACAATCAATCTAAATTTTAATAAATAGTAATCAGATATCTGTACCATTATATTTGTGATTTGACATCCTATGACAAGATAAGCTATGATCCCGAATTTGACAGTTGTGAAAGTTGAAAATCCTATAAGCTGTTGAAATCAGTGGCATACAGGACTTCTTTGATTTTAAAAAAGTGCGTAATATTTTTAGTTTTTTGTTTCCTTAATAGTTTTTTTCATGTTTTGTATAGAAACAATTTCATAATCAGTTCGGAATCCAAAAGCATCATGAAGAGCATCAGTAAAATCAGTTCTTGTTCACCCTCCAGACCATTCCCCCAGTACCTGTGAGAGTAATTCTTTAATGAGGTCATTAATATCATTACTATCTTTGATTGGATTTTCTTTTTTCAGGACTTTCATTCCTTCTTCCCATAAAAAAACCTCCAAATTGTATTTATTCTAACATAAATCTGAAGTTTTACACAAACTTTAAAACGGTCTCCGGCCTTAGCAAAAATTTTTATGGAATTGGTTAGGGATTTTTTATTACCACTAATATTTTCAATGGTTGACATATTATCAAATAACAGCTCATCTGGTATTCCCCCAAATGCTTCAAAACAGTTGATAAGACATCTGAACACATCCTGTGTTCTTCTCTGAATAGAAATTTCAAGATGACTATATTTTGAAAAGCCAAGTACTACATGAAATACATTAATTACAAATATTTCACCATTTGAGGATACAAGAGTTATATCCTCCTTCCAGTCTACTTGACCTTGCTTTCCAACAACTGTTTCATAGCGTGGATGTGCAGTATTATTTTTCTTAGGAATAGGCTTATTCTTCTTAACATAGGTTATAAAATTTGAATATGTACCGATTCCTTCTATACTGTATTTTCCAACCATAGATTCATATACACCTTTAACAGTGATTCTTCGAATTGTAAGTTTATCAGTTATCTCTGCTTTATATTTATCAAGTCTGCTGGCTTTATTTCTGCTTTTTGGTTTGCCCTTGTAACCTTGGTGATATTTCTACTGTCCTCTAATCTATGTCATATTTTTTTGCAATCTGGGCGTAATTGGGTTTTATTCCTAAGCTGTTCATTAGTAATAATTCTCCCTGTAAGTTATTTGATATCATTGATATACCTCCTAAAAAAGCATATCAACTAGGCCTTATAATACAAAATAAGAATGTAGGATTTCATACATTTTTATTTTGTATTTTTCCTGCATTCTTATTATATAATTTGCATCACCCAACTAATTCATTCAATTATTTCTAATCCAACTTCGAATGAAAAGTCTATCCATGCTCAAGCTTGGTATCGGCTTGTTGCCTTGTAATCAACTTATTTTATGAAATTATTTAACTTTTTTCATTGATAAGTTTGAACACCTACACTATGTAGTTTATAAGTTTATGAAATTATATGCTACATAGTGTATTGTAAAAAGCTGAATATTAACAATTATTGACTGGTTCCCGCTACATAATATCCTTTTATTTAATTATTATACAAAATATGATAACACTAATTTATAAGTCCAATTATTCAATAATGGGGTTTTTAATAGAATTAACTCTAAAATTTTTTAGTTGAAAATTGCAGGTGCTCAAACTTATCAAGGAAAGTTGAGTCAGAAATAATTACAATAACACTTCATGTTTTTCTAATACACACTAATTCTTATAACTTAGCATTACTGTCCCATCTTCAAATCCAACTCTAATTGTCTGTATATTTTTAGCAATATGTCATATTCTGTAGCCTTCAGTTCTCTAACCATTTCAATAATAGCGATTATATTACTATTATTCTTTAAGCTAGAAGTGTCAGTTACTTTATATGAAAACTCCAATGCTATAAGTCTCATAGCATTAGCCAGATTGACAACCTCGTTATAAGCTTCCTTTAACTCAACAATATTTCCAGTAAGCGCATTTTTAGATATCAAGTATTCAAGTCTTTCATATATGAGTTTTTTATGCTCTGCTAACAAGTGAATTCCTCTGTAATCCATAATAGTCTTGCCCTGCAAAAGACCTTCTAGATCTTTTATCAGTATATCATATACCTCAATTCCGTATACAACCTTATCCCTCGGGTATTCGAAGGTATACAGCCTCTCTCCGTCTCCTGCCGAGAAAATATAGCTACTTAGTTCCCTCATAAATCTGTCATTGCTAAAGGGAAAGGCAGCCTCAAAATCTTTAGGTCTTACTATTTGTATGGCTGAGGATTCACACCATGGAGCAGATTTTTTATAATGTATTTTGCCATTATTATAGGCTTCAACAAACTGAGCATATGTAAAGGTCATCATTGTGAAAAGCATATCCTTATTAAAGCTTATTGCCTTAAACTGCTCAGCTATGTTATCATACCCATAAATCAGAGACGAATGCACAAAGTGGTTTTTATTATATGCCCATTTGTTTGGAAGGTAGTATTCATCTATATTGACTATTAGGTAGTACCCCCTATTAATCCTTTCTATAATAAAATCAATAATATTATCTACCTTATCAAGTAAATTATATCCCAGGCAAACCATATCCATAATCTCACTGCTGCAATCACGAGGCTCTACATAATTAAGCTCCGAGAAGCCCCTGTCATCTTTGAATGAGAAAATCTGTATAAAACGGCTGTAATACCAGGGCAAATATTTGTCATAAGCAAGTATAATACAAAGGGGCAGACTCCTATGAAGGTAAGTGGTAATATCCAGTTGCATTTTAACTTTTAATTCCAGCATCTGAGGATATTCTGTACTTATGTCACATAGTGAGGTATCTGATTTTTTTGCACCAATATGACTCAGATACTCTATGCGCTTGTCCATTTTTTGCACTTGTGAGGAATTATCGGACAGTAGTTGATTTTTATTTGGTTCTGAAATTCCCTTTAGTAATAAACCTTCAGAGGTATTAATAACCTGCTTAGAATGTCTGCATGTCTCGTTTACACAAAAATCAGATTCTTCATTGATACAATTGTTTAACTGCTGCACTTCCGGTTCATTTAATTCTAACTCCAATTGTTTATATATTCTTAATAATATATCATAATCAGCCTTCTTTAATTCCTTGACCATTTGAAGTATATTATTAATTAGCATTTCTAGATTGGCAGATAGTGTACTAGCCTTAATTCCACTATTTTCTAGCTCTAAGCTTTTCAGTCGTATATTGTTTGACAAATCAACAACCTTCAAATACTCCTTGTGTAGTTCAATAATTTCTCCTGAAAGCTTATTTCTCGAAATCGAATATCCAATTCTGTCATATATACCCTTTTTATGTTCCCATATAAAGTGCATTGCCCTATAATCTATTGTCGCCTTACCGCTATATAGGTTTTCTAGATTTTGAATAGCTGCATCATACACCCCAATTCCAAACACTGCATTATTGTCTTTGTACATAAATGAATATAGTCTTCTGGTATCTCCTTTTGAAAAGAGATATTCCTCTAATTCCATCAAAAATCTTTCATTACTATACGGATATTCTTCATCAAAATTATTTTGTCTAATAAGTTGAATAGCTGATAATTCACACCAAGGTGCCGTCTCCTTGTAATGAATTTTACCACTTTCATAAGCATCTTCAAAATCATTATAATCAAATACTATTTTACCAAACATCATATTCTGATCAAAGCCAATTGCCATAAACTGTTTCTTTTCGTTGTCATACCCATAAATCATAGATGAATGAACAAAGTGTGTTTTCCTATAGGCCCATTTATTCGGAAGATAATATTCATCTACAAACATTATAAGATTGTAGCCTAGATTAATCTTTTCTACAACAAAGTCAATAATATTTTCTTTATGCTGCTTAAGTAAATGATATGCTAAATTGACTATATGCATTACCTCGACAGCACATCTGCAGGGCTCTATATAATCAATAAACAGACCTCCTGTTCTATCCATAAAGGAAAAAATCTGAATAAAATTACTGTAATACCAGGGCATATATTTATCATATGTCAATATTGCACAAAGAGGCAGACTCCTGTGAAGATATGTTGTAATTTCCCGTTGTACTATAACATTATGTTCCAATGATATAGGATATCCGTCTTGCTTACCACAAACAAGGCTTCTATTTTCATTATCCTCAATAAGCTCTTGAGCTATCTGCTGATCAAGCTGCTTAACTCCGTCAGAACCTTCATAAGTCTCATTTTGTTCTATTTCTTCAGGTTTTGTTGATATGCTTTCACTTTCTAGGTATTCATATATAAATTCAGCTATTTCCCTTACTGTCGGATTACTATACAGCTTGCTTGCAGGTAAATCCACATTAAACTCTTGGTTGACAGAGGAAACAACCTGTATTGCCTTAATAGAATCCCCACCAAGGTCAAAGAATCGATCATTTACTCCCACCTTATCTATGTCCAATACACTCTGCCAAATTAACACCAGTTTTTCTTCTGTGCTACTTGCTGGTGCAATATACTGAGTGCCTGTTCCAACTGTTCTGTCTGGTTCAGGAAGTGCATTTCTGTCTACTTTTCCATTAGACGTCATAGGAATGCAATCTAGCATTACAAAAAATGCTGGAACCATGTAGTCAGGAAGTTCTTTGCCTAAATGTTTTTTAAGCTCACTTATAGAAGGATTGCCCTCTGAGACAACATATGCAGTTAGACTTTTTAGTCCATTATTATCCTGTCTTACAATCACAACTACATCCTTAACCAGTTCATGCTTTAAAAGACAGCTTTCTATTTCCCCAAGTTCAATTCTGTAGCCTCTTATTTTGACCTGATGATCTTTTCTTCCCGAGAATTCTATATTCCCATCAGGAAGCCACTTTGCAAGATCTCCTGTTCTGTACATACGCTTATAAACGCAGTCTACTTCATTATATTCAGTATTTACCCCTAAGCTGTCACCTTGGTTAATATCTTCAAGCTTGCAATTCTGTAGCTTTGCCATAGAAAAGAATGGATTTAGGACAAATTTTTCAGCTGTAAGCTCAGGACTGTTGAGATACCCTCTTGCTAGCCCATCTCCTGAAATGCAAAGCTCTCCAATAACTCCTGTCGGTACTAAATTATTGTCCTTATCCAAAATATAAATCCTTGTATTGGCTAGAGGTTTCCCAATAGGAACATTCTTACCCACAGATTGGTGAGACTTGTACTTGTAAAAAGTAGCACAAATAGTGTCTTCAGTTGGCCCATAGCCGTTAATAATACTAATTTTCTCATTAATCTTTACAAATTCCTCAAGAACATAGTCTTTTATCCCTTCAACACCCACCAGCATTTTGTTAAGCTTAACGCTGTTCTTGTTTTTCAGAAGCTGCTTTGAAACCTCCCAAAGTATTGTAGGCGGAATATAGGCAAAGGTTATCTCTTTTTCAATAATTGTTTTGCATAAGCTTCCAATATCAGAAACCATATGCTCTTCAAAAAGCACCAGTGTGGCACCAAAGGCTAAAGGAAGGAAAAGCTCACCTACACTCACATCAAAAGAAATACTTGTTAGGCTTAATGCTTTATCCTTTACACAAATACTATCATCAAAGGTATTATTTATGCAGAACAAGAAATTTAACAAAGAATGATGTTCAACTATTACTCCCTTTGGCTTGCCAGTTGAACCCGAGGTATAAATTACATATGCAGCATCTGAAGGCTCAACCTCCACATTTAGTTTTTCACCCTTATCAATATAAAGCTGCTGTTCTTCAAGGCTTATTATTTCCACACCTGTTTGAAGATTTTCCAACCTATCGCAGTATTCTGACAATGTTAATACTATCTTTGCACCGCTGTCGTTGAGCATATATTTTATTCTGCCATCAGGATTAATAGGATCAATAGGAAGATATGCTGCTCCTGCCTTCAATACTCCCATAATTCCTATCATTAGTTCTAATGTTCTATGTACATTTATTGCAACGATAGCTTCTTTATTTATTCCCCTGTCATTAAGCATTTGTGCAATGCAGTCAGACCTTCTGTTTAGTTCATAGTAGATAAGCTTCTGCTCGCCTATTTCAACAGCAACTCCATCAGGGTTTTTTAATGCATTTTCTTCGAACAATTTATGTATAGAGGTATTTCTAGGATATTCAAAACTAGTGTTATTAAACTCTGAAACCACCAATTCCTGTTCATCCTGTGACATTATAGTTATATCTTTTATCAAAATTTCAGGATTCTTTGTAACTGTATCAAAAACATTTATAAAATGCTTTACCAGTCTTTCTACAGTTTCTCTTTTAAATAATTTTGTGCAGTATTCCATATCAAATTTAATTTTCTTACCAGCCTCAAGATTTTGAACAGATATATTGAGGTTTAAATCAAATTTAGAAATATTGTTTTCAAACCCTATCTGCCCAAATTTGAGTCCTTCTGTCTCTAGCTTGAGCTTTTCTGTATTCTGAAGGGTAAGCATAGTGTCAAACAGAGGTGTTCTGCTCATATCACGTTTAATATTAACTTTATTAATTAGGTCTTCAAAAGGATAATCACTGTTTGCAAATGCTTCAAGAGCAATCTGTTTTACTTCTTGTAAATATTGTACAAAAGTTTTTTCTGAGCTTGGATTACTCCATAATGCAACAGTATTCACAAACATACCGATAACATTCTGCAGCTCCTCCATTTTTCTATCTGTAATAGGAGAAGCCACTATAATTTCTTCCTGTCCAGTATACTTTGATAGTAGCACTTTATATGCACTCATAAGCACCATATATAAAGTAGTCCCTGTATTTTCAGAGAGCTTTATTATTCTTTGGCTTAGGTCATTGTCGGCCTCAAAAATAACTCTGTCACCTTCGAAGCTCTGAATAGAAGGCCTTTGAAAATCAGTTGGCAACTCCAGTACAGGTATCTCTCCTTCAAACTTCTTGAGCCAATATGTTTCCTGTTTTTTAATATTTTCTGAACTTAACTGCATATTCTGCCAAAGTGCATAATCAGCATACTGAATATCTGGTTTCTTTAATTCCTTGCCAAGGTAAATCTGAACAAGCTCTTTGTCAAATATAACCGAAGACGTTCCATCTGTTACTATGTGATGCATATCAACAAATAATATATGCTTCTTGTCAGATATTTTTATTATTTTAGTCCTGAAAAGCGGTGCTTTTTGCATGTCAAAGGGTTCGACAAAGGCTTTCAGAAGTGACAAAAGCTCTTCCTCTTGAGTGCATGCAAGCTCATCAATTTCAAATTCAACCTCTTTGTCTACTCTCATTACAGGTATATTGTCCTTAATATGAAAGGACATTCTGAAGGCATCGTGTCTATTGGCAATAACCTTTACTGCACTTTTTAGTCTCTCAATATCAATACTGCCTTCTATAGATATTGCCATTGGCATGTTATAGCTGTTTCCGATTCCTTCAAATTTATCCATTATATACATTCTTTTTTGGGCAGAGGATAGAGGATAATACTCTCTTTCATCTGCTCTCTTAATATTTTGAACTAGAGCTTCCTTCTTTATATTATCGTTGCTGTCTAAAAACAATGAAAGCGATGAAATAGTACAATACTCCATAATATCGTCTACATCAATCTTGATACCAGTACTTTTTTTGTATGCATTTGCAATTTGTATAGCAATTATTGAGTCTCCACCCAATTCATAAAAATCATCCTTAATATTAATTTCATCGTAGCCAAGAGCTGTGCACCAAATACTTCCGATAAGCGTTTCAGTATCGGAATATATGCCATCTTCTTTTCCAAGCAATTTGAAGCTTTTGCTTTCTGCCAGTCTCTTATTATCCTGACAACTTTCAGTGAGTATTTCTGCTTTCTCACCCATTTGCTTGTCAATTAGTTCCTTTATCTGCTCCATCAGTTTTGAATCCTGTTGCATAGCTTGTATTATGCTGTCTGTAGCAATAATACTACTGTTTTCAGGCATATCAATCCAACACCTTTTTCTCTCAAAGGGGTATTCTGGCAGACTTATTCTTTTAGCCGTGTTGTTTTTATAAATCAAATTAAAATCCAACTCAATGCCACTGACATATGCTTTGCATAAATCACTTAAAGCAGTTCTCTCTATTTTAAACGTATTATTAGCTTCATCTATTAAAACTGAAGCGGCTTCATCAAAGGCTGAAGGTTCAACTATAGGTTCTGTTGCTTTTCCTGAGAAATATATTGCATTTTCAGAGTATGTTTTAATGCCCTCGTTTATCAGTTTATCAAATGCCGCTGACAGCTCCTCCTTGTTGTCAAACACTAATGCAAGTCGTATTTTATAGTGCCATCTTCCAGTGTTTGCACTATAGCACATATCATTAACATTAATTTCAATATTTCCTTTAATAAGCTCATTATATTTAATTATCAACTGTTTCAGGGAATTTTCATTTTTTGCTGATAAAGTTAGAATATTAGCTTGAAACTCTTTTGTTTGCTCATAAGGGTCATTTTGCGGAGCTTCTTCAAGGATTATATGACAGTTTGTTCCGCTCAAACCAAAGGCACTTACTCCACACCTTCTTGGAAAATCTTTATTCCAATCAGATAGTTCACTGTTTACGTAAACAGGTGAAGCTTCAAAGTTGATTTTTCTGTTTGGCTGCTTAAAATGCAGACTTGCAGGTAATTTTTTATTTTTAAGAGATAATACTGATTTAATAAGTCCAATAATGCCTGAAGCACAATCAAGATGTCCTATATTGGTTTTAACTGAGCCAATAGCACAAAATTGATTTCTATCAGTGTACGTTCTATAGGCTTTGGTAATCCCATCTATTTCTATAGGATCACCCAGCTCAGTGCCTGTGCCATGAGCTTCTATGTAGGATATTGTTTGTGCATCTACTCCTGCATCCTCCAATGCCGAAATAATTACGTCCCTCTGAGCCTGAGCATTTGGTGCAGTTATACCTATAGAGTTACCGTCCTGATTTGTAGCTGTTCCCTTAATTACTGCATATATGTTGTCTCCATCCCGAAGTGCCCTGCTCAAGGGCTTTAAAATAACTGCCGCCACCCCTTCGCCCATCCCTGTTCCGTCTGAGCTATCATCAAATGTTCTGGCTCTTCCATCAGAGGATTCAATTCCAAGCTTTTTACTACTCTTAACTGGAAGTAAATTTATTTTTACACTACCAGCTATTGCAACATCACATTCCATATTTCTTAATGCCTTACAAGCGAGATGTACTGCTACTAGTGATGATGAACAAGCAGTATCAATACATATTGAAGGACCCTTTAAATCAAGCAAATAAGAAATCCTGCTTGGAATTATAGAAGAAAGATTTCCTGGGAGTGCATCAATTAACAGCTCTGGATTCACTTTTTCAATAAGCCTTTTATAATCAAATAAAGCATCTGCACTATATCCAAAATATATACCTGTACAACTACTTTTCAGCCTGTCATTGCCATATCCCGCATCTTCAACAGCCTGCCATACAGTTTCAAGAAATATTCGTTGTTCTGGACTCATTAAGCCAGCTTCTTTAGGAGATATTTTGAAAAAACTATAATCAAATTTATCTATCTCTTCTAAATATGAACCGTTATTATATCCTTTGCTCTGCTTTTTGACTCCAACCAATTCTGCAAATATATCAGCATCCTTTTGCCTTGATTTTGGAAAATCATCAACGCAATCTCTTCCTTTTATAAGATTTTCCCAAAACATATCAATATTTTCAGCCATAGGAAGTCTTGCAGCCATTCCAATAACAGCAATATCTTTTGTAGTTTCTTCTTTTATCATATTATCACTTGCTGTGTCAGTCTCAACCAGTTGCTCAAATATTAATGAATCTAAATCCATATTTGCCTCCTTAGTTCTTAAAATCTATTTTAACTTGCATTAGCTTGACTCAGTGATTCAGATTTTTCTTTTTGGAACATTTCTGATTTCATAAACTCTCTAAACACCTTGTTTTTAGATGCAATTATTCCAAATATAAGCAAGGCTATTCCTGAAATTCCAGTTATATAATGCCATGAAAATTTTTCCATTAATAATCCATACAACCACATACCTGGTGGTGCTGTAATATATAGAGCTGACATAAACACCCCGAAAATTCTAGCCCTCATTTCTGCTGGAACCTGCAGTTGAAAATATGTAATCATCGGAATGTTCTGAACGGCATTAGCGGCTCCGAATATTAACAGTATAATTCCGAAAAGCATAGTAAGAACCCATTTTGAACCATTTTCAAAAACAGCTGCTTCTGGAAATACACACGCAGTAACCATTACAGCCTGTATAGTGAATAATACAAAAAATCTTTTTAATAATGGGCTTGTATTCTTGAAGGATGAAACAACTAAAGCACCAATAATTGTGCCGATAGCACAGGAAGCCTGAATAAACGAAAGCTGTATACCTGAAACCTTCAATATATTGTAATTAATAAATGGCAATATCATTTGAAGAAATGGCAGTAAAACAAAATCAGCCCCTGCCGCAAATATTAAAAAGAATGCAATTGTTCTGTTTTCTATTAAATATTTATATGTCATTATTAAATCAGTGATATATTTTCTTTTTTCAATCAAATTTACTTTTACTCTTTCATCAATGATAAACTTAATAAAGATTTCCGAAATTCCAGAACCAATAAATAAAATACCATTAATTAGCATTATATTATTTATACCAATTAAACTGTATAAAATAGCTCCCAAAACAGGTCCTGCTATATCAATTACAGCTCCAATTGATTGAAGTGCAGAATTAAGCTTTGGTACTGTCTCATTTTTGACAATGCTTGGTATTGATGCATTACATGCTAGTGCAAATACTGACTGTATTGTACCCAACAATAAAACATATACGCCAAATATCATAATATTATTTGGATTCATTTTTAATACTATAAAGAACATTAATATAGATAATCCACTTATGATATCTGTAAATACCATAATCTTTTTCTTGTCATGTCTGTCTACAAAAGCCCCTGCTACTAGATTGACTATTATTCTAGGTATTATTGACAAGCCTACAATAAATGAAAATGTGGCCGCACTTCCTGTAGTATCAAGAACGTAAAGACTCAGTGCGAAACTAAATACACTTGAACCAAGGGAAGAAACTAATCTTCCCAGTGCCAACAAAATAAAATTTTTCCTATACATTTTATTTTCCACTTATCCTCCTAAGGTCTACGAATAACCTTGTAACTCAGTTTTTTATTTTCTCTGCATTATTGCTGCATTTATAAATTTGATGTAATTCTCACCCAGCTCTTTTATCTTTGCAGACTTCAATATGGTATTATTGAAATCAAAATGTATAACAGGATGTCCGTTAATTGTATTGAAATCTATCACTAAATCAAAACAATCAAGATAGCTTGCTAAATTTGAATTATTATTAATATTAACAAATAGCATTATTTCATTATTTAGCCTCTTAATATTCTTTGTGCTAATGCTTTTTATTTGTAAAGTATCAGAGCCCATACTAGCTCTAACTCTATTTGCAAGTTCAGCTAGCTGCTTTGCTCCAGAAGTATCAATTTTAACAGGGCACAATTCTTCTCCCTTACCTATATTAAGGCAAATCACTGACTGTTTTGTAATCTGATGAAGAAGATGAACAAGCAAGGCTATCAAAACATGCTCTGCTTCATAATCACTACAGCCTTCCAATCTCTTTATGTTATCATACATATCCTTCCTGAATTGATAGCCAAAAGAAGATGCCACCGCCTCAACTGATGCTTCATTTTTAAAGTATTCATCAGTTAAAACAGTTTTAACAGGAGCTACGCTTTCCTTGTTATTGTAAATACTGTCTATAAACTGAGCAAGGCTTGATATTGATGGGTTTGTAAACAAATCAGTTATTTTAATAAGGTCTTTATACTCCTCTTCCAGTTTAGAGTGCATACTGACAAGCAGAAGTGAATTCCCACCTAAATCAAAGAAATTATCATTAATACCAACTGTATCAACGCTTAATAATTCTTTCCATAATGCTTCCAACTTCTTCTCTGTTGCCGTCTGAGCTGCTATGTACTCTGTACCAGTATTAATTTTTATTCCTTCAGGTTTTGGCAGAGCTTTTCTGTCTGCCTTTCCATTTGAAGAAAGGGGTATTTTGTCAAGCTTGATGAAATATGATGGAAGCATGTACTCTGTTAAATTACTTGCTAGAAATGCTCTCAATTCATTAACAGCAAGCTCTTCATCTGATACATAATATGCACATAAATACTTACTGCCGTCTTTATGGTCAATTGCTGCTACTACAGCATCCTTTATAGCAGTATGCTTCAGAAGCTCCGCTTCTATCTCGCCCAGCTCTATTCTGTTTCCTCTGATTTTCACTTGGAAATCAAGTCTTCCAAGATACTGTATATTACCATCAGGCATCCACTTTGCCAAATCACCCGATCTGTACATTAACGGATAATTTGTAGTTGAATAAAAGGGATTAGTCACAAATTTTTCGCTAGTAAGCTGATCTCTATTCAGATAGCCCCTTGCCAATCCATCCCCTGCTATACATAATTCTCCAGGAACTCCAATAGGACAAAGCCTGTTGTTTTTGTCTATAATATAAAGATGAATATTGTCTATTGGCTTTCCAATTGGAATTTCCTCATACTGCTTGTCTATTGAGCAATCAAAATAGGATACATCTATAGAAGCCTCAGTTGGTCCATACAGATTGTGCAGCTTTGTTCCATTCTCTCTTAACAAAAGCCGATTAAATCTGATTACCTGCTGTGCCCCTAAAGCCTCACCACTTGCAAATACCTGCTTCAGTGTCTTTAGTCTTTTTAAATCCACTTTTCCGTCTATATACTCTAAAAACATATTGAGCATTGAAGGTACAAAGTGCATAGTTGTAATTTTGTGCTCCTCTATAGCTCGCACTATTGCCTCAGGATCCTTTTCCCCACCTGGCTCCAAAAAGTGTACAGCCGCTCCGTTTAAAGCCCACCAAAACTGTTCCCACACTGATACATCAAAGGTATAGGGAGTCTTTTGAAGAATTACATCTCCTTCAACTACAGGATACATTTTCTGCATCCAGTTAAGCCTGTTTATAAGTGAATAATGCTCTATAATAACACCCTTTGGAGTTCCTGTTGAGCCAGAAGTATAAATTATATATGCAGGATTGTGTGGTTTATTAACGCTTTCACAGTCTTTGGCAGGACAAGCAGTATATAAGTTTTCGTCATTCAAATTAACTAGCTTTTCCTCTGATATAAAGCCCTGTTCAGTTATCCAACTCACAAATTTTTCTTGAGTAATGAGCAGCACTGCTTCGCTGTCTTCAAGCATAAATCTTATTCTGTCTATCGGATAGTCTGGACTTATTGGAAGATATGCAGCTCCTGATTTTAGCACTGCCATTAATGCGGTGCTCATTTCAAGAGAACGTTCCATCAGCACAGCTACTATTTTTTCTGCACACGCCCCTTTTTCTCTAAGAGTATGAGCAAGTTTATCTGACCTTTCATCAATTTCACCATAAGTCAGACTGCTACTGCCAAAGGAGACTGCTGTTTTATTGGGTATTCTTGCCGCTTGCTGCCTAAAGAGCCTGTTAATTGTTGCTTCCTTTGGATACTCTGCCTTTGTATCATTAAACACCTTTAATATCCTATTTTTTTCCATATCAGAAACCATATCAATTTCTTCAATTCTCTTTTTAGGATTTAAAGCCATAGCTTCAAGTATTGTAATAAAATGGCCTGCCAAACGAATAATAGTTTCTTCTTTAAATAAAGAAGTACTATATTCAAGGTTTAACCTTATATCCTGATTGGCTTCAACTGCTTCCATTGTCAAATCAAATTTCGATACGTTGTTTTCAATATTATAGCCGCTAAACTTAAGCCCTTCTATCTCCATGCTTGGAACTCCCATATTCTGAAGTACAAACATGGTATCAAATAGTGGATTTCTGCTTAAATCTTTGTTAAGCTTGAGTTTACTCACCAATTCTTCAAAAGGATAAGCCTCATTTTCAAATGCTTCTATTGATCTTTCTTTAACCTCAACAAGAAACTCCTGTATGCTCTTTTTGCCCTCTGGCTTATTTCTTATAGCAACTGTATTTACGAACATTCCTATAATATTATCCAAATCAGCATGTTGCCTTCCCGCAGTAGGACAGCCTACAACAATATCCTCCTGGTCTGAGTACTTGGAAAGCAGAATATTGTAAGCTGCCAGCATTATCATGTATAAAGTTACACCTGTGCTTTTTTCCAATTCCCTGACCTTTTCCACTATATTAGCTGAAATATCCATGGATATTTTCTTTCCATTGAATTTTTGAATAGTTGGCCTGATATAGTCAGTTGGCATATTAAGAACAGGTATATTGTCTTTAAAAGTATTTAGCCAATAAGCTTCTTGTTTACTTAGCTCGCCTTTTTCAAATAAGCCGTCCTGCCATTCACTATAATCCTTATACGTAATTTTAAGCTCATCTAATTTTTTATCGATGTATAAATCAACAAAGTCCTTGACCAAAATCATTGATGAAAAGCCATCCGACACTATATGATGCATATCGTACATTAATATATGCTTGTCCTGTGCCAATTTAACCAGCTGTACTCTAATAAGCGGAGCTTTACTAAGGTCAAAAGGTCTTACAAAATCTCTTAATAATTCTGGAAGCTCATTCTCTTGTGCTTCAAGTACATTAATATCAAAAGCTGTTGCCTCATGAATAGTCTGTACAGGCTGACCGTCAATCATGTGAAAGGAGGTTCTGAGTGTTTCGTGTCTTTCAATTAGCTGCATGAACGCAGTCTTAAATCTAATTAATTCAAGCTTGCCTTCAATAAATAGTGCACCAGGCAAATTATATGTAGTTCCACCGTCCTCAATTTTATTAAGCAAATAAATTCTCTTTTGTGAAGGAGAAAGCTTGTAATAATCCTTTGGAGTTACCTTCTCAATCTGTTTAAATTCCTTTGTTCCCTTGCTATTAATGTGCTCAGCAATACTCCTGATTGTTGTCAGTCTAAAAACATCTCTTAATTTTATAGTTACTCCAAATTCCTTATGAATTTTTGTAACCAATACAGTTGCTTTTAAGGAGTGTCCTCCTAAATTGAAGAAATCGTCATCAATACCTGCCGAATCAATACTGAGAAGCTCTCTCCATATAGCCGCCAGCCTTTTCTCAACCTCTGTTCTAGGTGGGATATAATCTGTCCCTGTATTTATTTTTATACCCTCTGGTTTAGGCAAAGCTTTTCTATCTGCCTTTCCATTCGAAGAAAGAGGTATTTTATCAAGTTTTACGAAATATGAAGGAATCATGTATTCAGCCAAATTTTTAGCTAAAAATGACCTTAACTTATTTACAGATAGCTCTTTATCTGAAACGTAATATGCACAAAGATACTTGCTTCCGTCTGTATGGTCATTTGCTGCTACTACAACATCCTTAATGCTCTTATGCTTGAGAAGCTCTGCTTCTATTTCGCCAAGTTCTATTCTATTGCCTCTGATTTTTACTTGAAAATCAAGTCTTCCAAGGTACTGGATATTTCCGTCAGGCATCCACTTTGCTAAATCACCAGATTTATACATCACCTGATATTTTGTAGCTGCATAGAATGGATTTCGAACAAATTTCTCTGCTTCAAGTTCCTCTCTGTTAATATATCCTCTTGCAATTCCATCTCCTGCTATACAAAGCTCTCCTGGCACACCTATTGGACAAAGCCTGTTATTTTTGTCTAATATATAAAGATTAATATTGTCTATTGGTTTTCCAATGGGAATTTCTTCATACTCCAGCCTTGTTGAACAGTCAAAATAGGATACATCTATAGTTGCCTCTGTTGGTCCGTAGAGATTATGAAGCCGTGTTCCGTTCTCTGTTAATAAAAGTTTGTTAAATCTATTTACCTGCTGTGCCCCCAAAGCCTCTCCGCTGGCAAATACCTGCTTTAAGCTCTTTAAGCAATTAAAATCTGATTTTCCGTCAATGTATTCTAAAAATATATTCAGCATTGAAGGTACAAAATGCATAGTGGTAATTTTGTGCTGTTCTATTGCTTTTACTATTGCTTCAGGATCTTTTTCTCCATTTGGCTCTAGAAAGTGTACTGCTGCCCCGTTCAAGGCCCACCAGAACTGCTCCCAAACTGATACGTCAAAGGTGTAGGGTGTCTTTTGAAGAATAACATCACCTTCTCCTATTGGGTAAAGCTTTTGCATCCAGTTAAGCCTGTTTACAAGGGAATAATGCTCAATCACAACTCCCTTTGGAATTCCTGTAGAACCTGATGTATATATGACATATGCAGCGTTATGGGCATTGTTTACATTCTCCAAGTCAGCCCAGCACTCATTGGTATCACTGTTATCAGACATACTTCCATCGCTGTAAAAGCCATCATCATTAAGATTAACTACTTTCTCCTCTGATACAATATTATACTCAGATATATTAGCAAGAAATTTCTCCTGTGTAATTAAAAGCACTGCTCCGCTGTCCTTAAGCATAAACTTTATCCTGTCTGTAGGATAGTCAGGACTTATTGGTAAATATGCTGCTCCTGATTTTAGCACAGCAATGAGAGCCACACTCATTTCAAGTGAACGCTCAAGCATAACAGCAACTATTTTTTCAGCACTTGCCCCTCTTTTTCTAAGTAAGACTGCCAGCAGATCTGATTTTTTGTCTAGTTCACTATAGGTTAAGCATTTATCTCCATAGGATACAGCTAAAGCATCAGGTGTTCTTGCTGCCTGTTGCCTGAAAAGATTATTTATTGTTTCTTCTTTTTGATAATCTGCCTTCGTGTCATTAAATGTCTTCAATATCTGATTTTTCTCATCATCAGATATAATTTCAATTTCTTCAATTAATGAATTAGGCTTTGATATTACTCCCTTCAGTATGTTTAAAAAATGCTGAGACATTCTATTTATGGTGTCATTTCTAAATAAATTTGTATTGTACTCAATAAAACAGTCAAAGCCGCCATCTTCAGCATTGTAAATATCAAGCTTAAAATCCAGCTTTGAAGTATTGGTTTTCAATTCATACCTATCTATTCTTAAATCCTTCATATTCAGCTTTAATTGATTTTCAAACTGATTATGATAGATAAGCATAGTATCAAAAAATGGATTTCTTGACTTTTCAATTCTGCCGCTAAATCTTTCAACCATAAAATTGTACGGGTAATCCTGATTTTCATAAGCTGCAAAAATGGACTTGGTATTAGCAATTGCAGAGTCAATAAAGCTCCTTTTTGAATCTATTGAAATCTTTATAGGCAGGAAGTTATTAAACATGCCGACCATATTCTCAATATCGGGATGATTTCTTCCCGACACCAGCGAGCCTATCATAATATCCTTTTGGGCAGTATATTTATTAAGCATTACCCCATAACAAGACATCAATATAGAATTCAAAGTGATGCCTTCTTTTGAAACTATATTTTGCAATACTGATACGGTTTTTTTGTCAACTGCAAAATGTATGCTATCTCCATCAAAGGTCCTTTTGTCAGTCCTTATATAGTCACAGGGCATATTAAGCACAGGAATTTCTCTACTTAGAACCTTTCCCCAATAAGCTTCCTGTTTTTTCGCCTTATCCGATAAAAGGAACTTGTTCTGCCATTGAGCAAAATCCTTGTAATGAAGCTCTATTGGCACTAAGCTCTCCCCATTATATAGCCTTTCAAAATCCTGCAAAATTGTCATAACTGATATACCATCAGATATTATATGATGCATATCTATTAACAACATATACTTTAGCTGTGAAAACTTAACAAGCTGTACACGCATCAACGGCGACACACTCAAATCAAAGGGACGCACAAAACTCTTAATTATGGCTACTACATCCTCTTCTAAGCCCTCACTTACTACTATATTTAAATCTGTGCTTTCAGCTATTTTCTGAACAGGTATTCCGTCAACCACTTCAAAGAAAGTACGCAAAGCCTCATGTCTTTTTGCTAATGACAAAAAGCTCTTCATCACACAAGCTGTATCAAGCTGACCTTCAATATTTAGTGCAATAGGCATGTTGTAGCTTATACCTATTCCCTCAAATTGCTCCTGTACAAAAAGCCCCTTTTGCGATGCTGTCAAAGGGTAATAATCTTTTTTCTCTGCCTTTTTAACAGCCTGAAATTGTTTTTTCTCTGCTCCAGCTATAATATTTGAGATACTCCTTATTGTCTGAGCTTTAAAAAATTCCCTCAAAGGTATATCTTTATTAAATTCCTTGTATATTCTTGATATTATAACAGCAGCTTTTAAGGACTGTCCTCCAACATCTGAAAACTTTGAGTCTATACTTATTCTCTCTATTCCCAGTATCTCAGTCCAAATTGCCTGAAGCCTTTGCTGTATATCATTTTCAGGTTGTACATATTCCGAAGTACTTGCTACAGCCTTTTCAATTCCAGGAAGTTTTCTTTTGTCAACCTTACCATTTGCATTAATAGGCAACTTGTCCACTAGAATAAAATAATCGGGTACCATGAATGCAGGAAGTTTTTCAGATAAACTGGCTTTAATATTGTCATATAAAAATTCACCATCAAATTCTATGTATGCACAAAGATTCCTTGAGCCGTTTTCATTTTCCACAATTGTTGCAAATACTTTATTTACACCGTTAATATCTGCTATTGTGCTTTCAATTTCACTAAGCTCTATTCTGAAGCCTCTAAGCTTTATTTGATTATCTATTCTGTCCAAAAATTCTATATTGCCATCAGGTAGCCATTTAACAAGGTCACCTGTTCTGTACATACGGGTGTCCTCATATTCAAAATTAAAATTATCATATGTACAGAAAGGATTCTGAACGAACTTTTCAGCAGTCAGTTCAGATCTGTTTAGATAGCCCTTTGCTAACCCATCTCCAGAAATACACAGTTCACCTGGTACACCAATTGGTTGCAAATTATTATTCTTATCAACAACAAACAGCATTGTATTAGTTATAGGCTTGCCAATTGGAATAGTAACAGCATTACTGTCCACCTTGTCTATATTGTAATATGTTGCAAAAACTGTACTCTCAGTAGGTCCGTATACATGCATAAGCTTTCCTGAGCCTAAAAATTCCAATGCCCTTTGGACATGACGAACTGAAACTCTCTCCCCGCCAAAAAGAATTTTCCTTATATTTTTAAGGCTTTCAAGCTTTGTATCTACTAAAGTATTGAAAAGTGCCGTAGTTATAAAAAACAGTGTTACCTTTTTGCCTTCTATCAATTCTGCGAGGGCATTCATGTCCAAAAGCTTGTCCTTGTCTACCAAAATAAGCTTTGCTCCGTTCAGCAGTGCACCATAAATATCAAAGGTAGAACCATCAAAGGCGTAATTGGATAACTGGAGCAATGCATCTTCAGCAGTTATATCAATATAGTTTGCATTTTTAACAACTCTTGATATATTATAGTGGGTAGTAATATTTCCCTTTGGCTTGCCAGTAGAGCCTGATGTATACATAATATAGGCAGCACTGTCATAGCTTATTGCATAGCCTAAATTTTCTCCGTTTTCTTTTTGTGACTGTTCAAGTAATTCCTCTAAAACAAAACTATCTGTTTGAGTCCCTTCTGCCAATTCTAAAAGCTCCTTATGAGCTATCAGCATATCGGCTCTAGAGTCCTCAAGCATATCTAAAACTCTATCCCTTGGGTTTGCTGTATCAATAGGAAGATAGCAGCAGCCTGCTTTTAAAACTGCAAGTATGGCTATAATCATATCTATAGACCTATTAACTAAAAGAGCAACAGTACTGTTCTTCCTTAAGCCCTTTTGACACAGCATTCTTGCAAGCTTATTGGCTCTAATATTTAATTCACTATATTTAATATTGTCATTTCCAAAAACAACTGCAATTCTATCAGTATTTTCTATAACCTGCTCTTCAAACAGCTCTATTAATGTCTTTTCTTTTGGAAAATCTGTTTTAGACATGTTAAAATTATTCAGTAAATGTGCTTGTTCCTCATTTGAAATAAGCTTTATGTCAGACAATTTAATTTCAGGATTTCTGAGTATTTCTGCAATAATGTTTTTAAAGTGTGAAGTCATTCTTTCTATTGTTTTTTGGTTAAACAGTGAAGTTTTATATTCTAGCTCAAATTCTAAAGCTCCGTCTTTTTCTTCAGCCAGCAAGGTTATATCAAACTTTGATATGCCAGTTTCATATTGATAACTATTAAATTTCAGTCCCTCAATATTAATTTCACCAAGCTCCATATTCTGTACAGAAAACATAGTATCAAATAATGGATTTCTAGATGAATGAACAACAATATCAAGCTCTTCAATGAGCTTATCATATTGATAGTTCTGGTTTTTAAAGGCATCAAGAGAATTATTTCTGACACTCTCTAGAAATTCTATAAAAGTATTCTCACCCTTTGGATAATTTCTCATTGCCAAGCTATTTACAAACATACCTGCTACACTAGTCAATTCAGCACGTGGTCTTCCTATTATAGGTGAGCCAACAACAACATCCTGCTGACCTGTATATTTGTGTAATAAAATATTATATGCAGCCAAAAGAATCATATAGCTTGTAGCCTTTGTCTTTTGTGAAAGTTTATCAATTTCCTTTTTAACATCAACAGAAAGCTGAAACTTAATCCTTTCCCCTTCATATGAAGGCTGCTTTGGTCTTTTGTAATCTGTCGGCAGATTCAATACCGCTATTTCGTCTGAGAATCTATCCAGCCAATATTGCTTTTGTTTTTGTACATGTTCACTGGTTAAATATTCTTTTTCCCACACAGCGTAGTCTTTATAATTAATATTTATTTCAGGCAAATTATTTCCCAGATACAGCTCGGTAAATTCTTTTATCAATATGCCCATTGTAGTTCCATCAGAAATAATATGATGCATATCAAACATCAGCAAATGCTTGTTTTCACTGAATTTAACAAGCTCTACTCTCATTAGCGGAGCCTCTGTAAGATTGAAAGGTCTTATAAATTCGTTAGCTATATTATCCATGTTTTCAATATCGCTGGTTTTACAAGGCACTGTAAACTTTACAAGCTGGTTAACCTTTTGTACTGGGTTTCCTTCAACAATACAAAAGGATGTCCTTAGAGCCTCGTGCCTTTGTATAATAGTTCCGAAAGCTACTTCAACCTTAGCTACATCAAGTTTTCCTTCAATCATCATAAAGTAAGGCAAATTATAAATTGTATTAGCATTTTCCATCTGGCTTAAAAGGTACATTCTTTTTTGAGCAGCAGAGAGAGGATATGACTCCCTCTTTTCAATTGGTTTTATGTAATCATATGCACTTTTTTCAGAGTTTAATATAAGAGTAGACAGTTCTTTAATAGTAGAAGCCTCAAAAAAATCCGCCATTATAATTTCAGTTTTAAATACTTCGTATATTTTGTTTAACAGCAACGCACCCTTTAATGAATTGCCTCCCAGCTTAAAGAAATCCTCATTCACACCTACAGCCTGCAGCTTAAGCAATTGTTTCCAGATATCAACCAGTTTTTGCTCAATCTCATTTTCAGGCTTTTCAATTATGCGGTTATCGCTATTTTCAAGAAAATATTGATTAAGCTCGTTGACAGTATGTGAAAACTCACCATCTAAATAGCTTTCACGAAGCTTATACCTTTGAATTTTTCCACTGGTGGTTTTTGGTATTTTTTTAACTGGAATAACAAGCACTTCATTAAATCCCAGTTGCTTGTTAAGGGCACTCTTTATTTCTAAAGCTTTAGGAATAAAATCCTTTATACCTTTTTTGAAAATAACAAAAGCACATATCTTCTCAGTTTTTTCAGAAGCATCATATACTCCGCAAACTGCAACAGTTCCAAGTTCAATATCATCTAAATTATAAATGACTCTTTCTATATCATGGGCATAAAAATTCTGTCCGTTTATAAATATAATATCCTTTGCTCTGCCTGTTATAATCAAACGACCATTTTTAACAAATCCCAAGTCACCTGTATTAAGCCATCCATCATCTCTTATTAACTCATTTGTGGCAACTTCGTTATTGTAATAGCCCTTTGTAACATTCTTTCCCTTTATCAGGACATAGCCTAAATGACCATCCTCCAAAATTTCGTTCTGACTATTTAGAATTGCAACAGAACAGTCCTTTACAGGATATCCTAAATCCACAAAAGTTGTTCCATCCTCGCCTGAAGAGTACTCTATCCGTTCACCCAAATTAAGTGATTTTCTACTTACATTGTGAGTTATTATTTGTTCGTTGGCTGGAGGAAATGTCACTCCCAAGCTAGCTTCAGCCAAGCCGTATACACAGAATAAAACATTATTCTTCAGCCCAAATACACTCATTTTATCCAAGAATACATTGCAAAGTTGAGCATCTATAGGCTCAGCACCATTAAAAATAAGCTTTACGCCTGATAAATCCCAATTTTTGTGTTCTTTCGCTTCTATATGGTCCATAAGATACTTATATCCGAAGTTTGGAGATGACAAAAATGTTGCTTTGTATTCATCTACCTTATCCATCCATAAAGCTGGTCTTCTAATAAAAAGAGCAGTAGGCATTATATACTGATCTATTAAGCCATATATAGGTGCAAGGTGGAAGCCTATTAAACCCATGTCATGGGTCAGAGGCATCCAGCTAAATGTAGAATCCTCTTGTGTACAATTGGTTCCCTCAACAATCGCATTGATATTTGTTAGTAAATTTTCATGGGATAGTATTACACCTTTCGGGGTACCAGTAGAACCTGAAGAGAACTGCAAAAAAGCAGTGTTTTCAAGGTTAGCCTCGAACTTTGTTCCTGATTCCTCACCAAGTTCCTGATTATCAAGCAGGATTACACCCTTATCTATAGCTTCAATATCCTTTGAAAATTCACTTGTGTTCTGCATATGACCTTTAAATCTATTATAAGCATTAGCAGTTGAAATCATATGAGGTGAAAGCAATGACTGCCAAACCTTTATTACCTTTAGCCTATGTTCATCATTACCACCCTGTGTCAATGGCACAGGAATAATACCTCCAATAATACAAGCCCAGAATATGCAAATGAATTCTTCATTGTCCTCCAATTGAAGTATCAGTTGGTCACCTGCCTTTAATCTATTATTCTGAAGCATAGCTAGAACCTTCTGTGCTTTTTCATATAAATTTTTGTATGACAGATAACTTACATCTAGTTCTCCGTTTATAAAGGTTATTCCCTTTTTTGTATGTGATGCTCTCTCAAGAATATCTGCAAGACTTCTCATATATTTCCTCCAACAAACAGCTAATTAGGGCTTGCTGAACGGTAGCAAACATGCATAAATACAGCCTTAATGCAACATTTTTATGAATAACGTGTATGAATTTTAATTATATACACCACTTTCGCAGTTGAAAATTGTAGGTGTAGGAGAGCTTGTCAAATGAAAAGTTAAATAATTGCATGAAAACTAAACTATACAATTAATTTTTGTACTTTCTAATATACAATTATATTCATTATCGTTCAGTTAACCATAATTAAGTGTTTTACAAAAAATTTAAATAATAAATGCTCAATTCTTTAAAATCTATAAAAAGTCATAATAATATAAACTATAGTCAAAAATGATAACTAGAAGTATATAGACCTCTTATATAATGTCCATGTCTTAATTTTATACACAAATAAAATTAATTCACTGGCAGGTGTTTTTTGTCACCTATTTTGTTAATTTGAGACTTTTGCTTCCAAAGATAATAGCAACCACATACTACCATAACTATACTTAAAAGGAATATAGGAATCATATAAATATCTCCGACATTACTAATAACACTTTCTATACCAAGCCTTCTTGAAATAAGCACTCCCAAGGTCGCAACAACATCAATCACAAATACTGCAAGTAACGAGTTTGTCTGAATATAAACAAAAGTGTATAATAAAGCAGCAACAAAACAGAAGGCCATAAGCGGAATATCCATAAAAATTACACCGTATAAAACCGCTGAAATCAATACAGAAGGTATTAAAGGAATTGATTCTTTAAGCTCATTGAAGATTAATCCTCTGAATAAGAACTCTTCAAGAAGTGGTCCGATGATTACTGCCGTTAAAATACCGATAACTAAAGAACTACTTTCATAGTTAAAGGATAGTAATTCATCAAATTGAGGAAACGCTTTGTCTATAAAAGATATGTTTATTAAAGATGTATTAAAACTCAAGGCGCCTAACCCAATAAAAATAACTATTAAAGTTTCCTTATAGCTTATTTTGTTGAATCTGCAATACTCAAAGATACTTTTCTTTTTGATTGGCTTAGTTATTATGATATAAATCAAAAGGGTAATTGCATAGGTTGCCATTAACGGCAAATGTGGATTATTTCCGATTACTTCTTTAAATGAGGCTATCTCCCAAAGAGGAGAATGATAAAAGGTGAACTCCATCGTTTTCATTACTACAAGATGTATCATTATGTAAAGGATTACTAAGCCAAAAGATTTTAAATACTTCATAACTATTATACCTCCAAAAATAATCTGATATTTCTATATCATGTGTTGATTTTATGAATGATTTTGTGTATTGATTTTATGTTGATTTTGTATATTGATTTAAGTATGATTTTATGTATGATTTTGTGTATAGATTTTGTGTAGTTGCTTTTATGTATTTGGATTTTAAAGTGTTTTATCGTTTAAGGAATTATGCGGTGTATTTTTAGCAGTTCTAAAAAGCCTATGGATGCTAAAATTGCCAATGTAGTTGCCATAATTGATTTAATTATTAATTGCTGGAACTAGTAATTGTTCATCCTCAGCGTTTTAAGTGTCATTTTACTATATGGTTATAAACTTAATCTGCTAACGATTAAGAATCTTGCAGTAAATTACTATTTTGTTTTTTGCTAAATAATAAAAATAAAGCAATGCCTATAATAGTAGCACTTAAAATAAGTGCTGGAATTCTAAATCCCTCAAAAAAGTCCCCTGAAACATTTAAAATAAAATATACACATATATTATTTGTAGCCTGAGCTATATATGGTGCCCATAGGGTTTTAGTTTTATAATATATAAGAATAACTACTATATTTCCCAATATCCCAAATATCGTTAGCGGAGGGTTTAAATCAAAGAACAAAGCACCATATATTACTGCATCTAATATGACTGCCAGAAATAATGGCATCGCTTTGGATAGTTCATTAAAAATAAGACCTCTGAATAGCATTTCTTTAAAGAAAGTGCCGATTATCACAAAACCTGCAAATACCAACAAATTGCTGTCATATATGTATTCTATTAACTCATTGTATTTTGGTATATCCTTTATGAAAGAAAGACCTAAAAAATTGACTAAGAATATGGACATTCCAAGACCTGTTAAAACACTTAAAGCAGCACTACGAATATTTATGCGTTTTACCTGTGTAACCTCTAAGATATTTTGTCTTTTTACAAGATATATTAGTACAGCAAAGATAGGAATTGCACATACGTCATTTAAAACAACAAGCCCCAGTTGATTTCCGCTAATCCATTCACCAATTACAGAATTATTTTTTAGCACATTGTACCATAAATAAACTACAGATTTGAATATCGCAAAGTAAGCAAATATGTAGAGTAAATTCAAACCCAACATCTTACAAAATTTTTTTTTCATATCTCCTCCACAAATTATTTTATTTTACACAAAAAGAACATTTAACCATATAGTATAATCAAGTTAATTATACATAGAACATCTATAAATGTCAATAAGTGTAGAAGAAACCAATGTAATAGGTTAACATTTTAACCATATATTTACATTGGTAATAAATGTCCCTATTCCACTATTATCAAAGCCTTCGAGATTTCCAATTCTAGTATTATTAAATCGCAATCCAAAAGTCAACATCAATAATATTTATAAATTACTGTTTTTTGACATTGTTTTTAACAGTTAGTAAAGGCTCACATTTACAATCCTAAAATATAGGAGCTAATATTTTTATTTTGATATAATTTGGATAAAACAGATTATAACGCCTAGATAACCAAAGTGGTACCCGCCACTTATAGAAGTGGGGGACATTTTCTTGCCTCGTTATATTTCAGATAGATTTTTTCAGCCAAAATATATAAATCTCAGCTTTTTATCGAATATTCAAACTGCTTTTTGTATTGTTCCATGTCTTTTAGAGGTTCAAGCTCCTTATCCCTCTTCATATATTCCTCAAGTTCTTTACTCAAACCTACAGCAATAATTAAATCTTGAATTGCTAGTTCAAAATTTTCTTGATGCACATAAAAACAGGCTCTATTATAATATAAAAATGAAGCACCAGCACAGTATTTTATGCCCTTTGATATTATTTCTATAGCCTTTTCATAATCATTCTGCTCTACATATATGATTGATAAATTTAAATAGGTATATGGATATTTAGCATTTTGATCTATAGATTTAACATAATACTCTATTGCTTTGAGAGAGTATCCTAGTTTATTCATAATAACTCCAGCATTAAACAATGCTCTATAATTATCCGGTTCAAGTTCAAGGCCTTTTCTTATTGAAATCAACGCCTTATCATATTTACCTAAATCTTCATATACAGCGGCAAGATTATTATATGCCCAAAAATGATTTGGTTCAATTTTAGCCGCCATTTCATAATACTCTGCTGCTGCTGCTTTTTTTCCACTTTCATCTAATACATTTGCTAGAAAAAAATACGCCTCAACATACTCAGGTTCTATTTGAATAGCATGTTTATATGCAAAAATAGCATTATTATAATCCTTTTTGTCATCATAAATAATTGCCATGCCATAGTATGCTCTAGCTTCTAATGGATTTATTTCCATAATCTTTTGATACATCAATAATGCTTCGTCTTTTCTACCTAATATGTCAAGATTTATCGCTATATCCAACAAAATTCCAATAAAATCAATATTCAATCCTTTTTTTAAATATATATCTAATGCCTTATTATAAATTTTAATTGAAAACTTAGGAATAATATCTACTATTACGCCAGCAATAAAATATAAAATCTGAAAATATCTTAAATATGAAATCGTCATTATATTACGCATATATATTATATATAACTTCTCCAATACTTTTATTGTCAAACAACTTACTTTTCAATGCATTTTATAACCAAAGCAGTACCCGCCACTTATAGAAGTAGGGAACATTTTCTTGCCTCGTTATATTTCTAAATACTTCAGCACACAAGCTAGGGGTTTCTTTTTAACATCAAAAAAACATTATTCGCATCTCTCTATAGTAGTATATCAAATCAACCCGTATAATTCATTAATTCCTCTAGTGCATCAAGAAGTTGCTTCCTTGCCCATTTATCACAATTCTCCCATGGGTATCTTCTATAAGAGCATTCTATAACCATTATAAGAAATAGATATATACTATAAATAATTGAGCGAACTTTCTCATCCTCTTCTAGATACGTTCTACCTATAAAGCTATTCATAAAAGCAGTGTCATGTAAAAGAAATCCACATACAGGTTCTAATAAAATATCCCCGTAAATAGCCCGTTCAAAGTCAAGAATCCCCGTAATTTCAGGATTATGCGGATTAACAAAAATGTTTCCTTTCCATAAGTCCTTATGCACTAATGAAGCTTCCTCAACCTTATCCAAAATATCACTATACTTTTTAATTAAATTATAAATGATATTATTATCACACGGTAATTTAACCTTAATATCTTTTGCATCATCTAATAATTCCTTAATCATAAATAAAAATGTCTCACTCCATGTACTAAACTGCTTATCCTTTTTTGATATATCACCAAAAAAATCAGATTTAATACAAGTAATCTGTTTGACATATTTACCAAGCTCAGAAGATATCGAATTCCGTTGCTCTTCATTTAACTCATCATAAATATTATCAAGAGGGGTTCCTTCTATATATTCCATGAAAAAAAACTCATTTTCAATAATATCTCTAGTACCATCATAGTATAAGACCTTTGCAACAGGCACATTTACAGTAGAACCTAATTTTTTCAAAACCTCTATTTCATTTTCCATAATATCTTTCTCGTATCTCATAACCTTTACATGCTTTGGAGGCGATATTTTTAAAACGATTTCCCGATTGCCCTGTATTGTCAGACAATAGGCAGTGTTAAAAAAACCTTCTTTTATTTCTTTTATTTTATTTATCGCTGTATTTTCTCCGAATGCCTTTTTAACTATATTAACTATGTTTTCATTCGAAATATTTGTTTTTGTTATACTGCTCATGCAAATTTGCTCCTAATCAAGAAAGTTAATTTATTTACAATATTAACATATATCTACTTTAATAATACTACAACTTATACGCTTATAGAAGTGGGTGACATTTTCTTGCCTCGTCATATTTCATCAAAAACATACGAAAATAATAACTCTTGCAATAAAGGGCTTTAATTTTTATGTTATTAATTCGTATATAATAAATAATAGACCCATGGAGGTACGAATTTCTACCATCGTGAGTCTAATTAAGTTGCAAAACTGAAACAATCATCAGAATAACTACTACCCTAATAATTATTGCTATTGTACAATAAATACATATATGTGTCAAATGGGAAAAGCATATTAATCCATTATTTCACTATTTTCAAAAATACCTCTGCTCAGATAAGCAAGCAAAGCACTTGAAGCTAAATTAGTCAACAGTATACATGCAGATATAACTAACATACTCGGCATAACCTTTAAAACAAAGGCAACTATAGCTATTACTATAACAGATGGAATAAAGGTTGCCAAAGCAAAACACATTCTCATAAATGTAACAGCCATAACATTAGCACTAGAGCCAATCATTCTATACGTTAATACTTCTGCAAATATAAACAAAACAACAAAGCTAGTAAATATTAATAAGTAGCCTATTAAGTTTATAGCAGTTATTTTATAAATTAAAGCAGCTATAGTAATTGAAATTCCTCCACTAATTACAGTTTTAATTAGTCCTGGTAGAATCGATACAATCAGCTTGCTGAATGAATCAGCTGGAATTAAAAACACATAGGGTTTTTTGAACTCCCTATGCCAGGAGTCATTAAGAGACATTGATAATGAACTAAAGCCTATCATCATCATTACAAAATTAAAATCAAGCCCGAATATATATCCAATGGCTAGATAAATAAGACCCATAAATACTTCTCTGTATCTTGCTCCAAGGCTTAATTTACTGCTTTCAAGCTTCTGTCTAGAATAAATAGCAGCTGCACCTTGGCTTATTTTTACATTTGAAGCTTTTTTCTTAAGTTTAGCCACAGACCTGACATCTACATTCCCATTTGCCTTCTTGTCATCCAAAAGCTTTTGTAGACTTACTGAATCTTCTAAAGTTTTTTCATAAAAATCAGTCTTAATGTTGTATAAAGCCATGCATAATACAACATTAGCAAAAATCAGCAATACAACAGCAGGAATAAAACCAAAAAGAATGTTTTCAACAAGCAGGGAGCTTATTGCCCATTTCGTCCATCCAAATAGCGGTACTAAATTATATAAATAATGTGTGAAAAATTTCTGAGTAGTTTGTTTTAAATCAAATCCAGTATTAACTAGTAAAACAACAAATACAAGTGCTAAAACACCCATTAAAACCAAAAATATTTTTCTTACCTTCTTTTTTAAGCCAGGTTTCTCTATATCAATAATATAAAAATAGTAATAGGATAGATAAATGCAACCAAACAAAAGACTGATTACAAGTAGAACTACTATAAATTTCGGTGCTGTAAGTAAAGAACCTAATATATACGGAAAGTAAAAGCAAATGAAAAGCGAGGTTAAAACAGAAACAGGTGCTGTTGATATCAACAAGTATGACCCTTACCCAATTTGATGGACACAAAAAACTCGTGTTATACTAAATACAAAGAAAGGGAGATAGTAAACATGAGTAAGCGACAATATAGTTCAGATTTTAAAATTGAAGCAGTAAAAAGATAT
>JAEWST010000167.1 GCA_023398105.1 Bacillota bacterium
TCTACTTTAGTGCCTGTAACAATTGCAGGTCCTTTATCAACTGAAGTTCCAGTATCTACGTTAGTGCCTGTAACAATTGCAGGTCCTGTATCAACTGAAGGTCCAGTATCTACGTTAGTGCCTGTAACAATTGCAGGTCCTGTATCAACTGAAGGTCCAGTATCAACGTTGGTGCCTGTTATAATTGCAGGTCCCGTGTCAACTGAAGGTCCAGTATCTACGTTAGTGCCTGTAACAATTACAGGTCCAGTATCAAGAATAGGGCCTGTAAACACGGTAGTGCCTGTATCAACACCAGGGCCTATATCAACATTAGGACCCGTTACAATGTTAGTGCCTGTATCTAAAGTAGGGCTTATTTGCTTATTAGGACCCGTTATTAAGTTAGGACCTGTGTTTACAGTTGGGGTTAACTGTATAGTTTTACCATTAGAACCGTCTTGGCTACTCAGACTTAATAGACAAGGTGGGAAACTATAGCAGAAGCAACTAGTACAGCTAGTACATTTACCATGCATACATATGTTTCTATATTTTGAGCATTTACGACAATTATAGCAACTGCAAAAATCACCTTTACAATTCTCATTTTTTTGAAGAGCTTCATCTGATTGTAAAAAATCAGTATTTGATACTACTTTCTTTTTACCACGATGCTTATTAAAATGCATTCTCATAAATTATAGCCTCCATATTAAACAGAGTTTTTTAACGCCTGAAAACCAAAGCTTTAACCGCTACTTATTGAAGTGGGGGGACATTTTCTTGCCTCGTTATACTAATTTGCATTTAAAAATGTTGTATTACATTTTTAAATAGCCGCATCTGCGACGACGGGACGTAGTAACGTAAATATTTTTCAAATACAAAATAGTATTAGTATATATTATTGAAATACGATATAGAATGTTACTATTCTTGACTTTATAGGAAACTCACTAAACTATATAAAAATAATTCTCCGAAAAACATACACGATGTCGGCAACAAACCATTGCTAGGTCTCCCACACCAATAGATTTTTTAGGTGGGAAAGTTGAGTTATACTCAAAATTTGCAGTTAAATATACTGCTTAAAGTCTAGTGATATCAGGTGTGGTAGCAATATACTATAAAGTATTTAACTACAACTTAATACAAAATTAAATTACACACAGTTAATAAAATCAGCTATTAATAAATATATTTATTAATAGAATTCAATAATTAACTCAACTAATTAACCATACTTTGAACAATAAAATGACTGTTACATAAACATTTGCAATTTTGAGTTTGAATGTATATTATCACAAATTTACATAATCAAATTCTATATTACGGGATTTTTAAGGAGAGTTCCTACAAACAGGTTGTTTTTCGACTAAGGATTCCTAGCGGACAGATTCTATTAAAGGGGGGCGAAAAGTCCATGTCCCATCTGTTTTATAAAATGTTAACATGGATATAAATATGTACAAACAAATAATTAATAAAAGTATTACCAAAGTTCTATATTACTCATCTACGACACTTATTATATTAGCATTATTAACAGGAATAGCCTTTGGGTTTTCTGCCTATAAAAAAATTACATATAAGTATTTTTATAATGGAATTTATGTTGATGGCATAAATATTTCAGGAATAACAAAGGATAATGCATTTAAAAAGCTTCAGGAAGGAATAAATTTGAATTATCAAAACAAAACAATTTATCTGATTTATGAGGATAAAAAGTGGCCTCTAACTCTAGATACTATAGACTTTAGGCTTGATTTTGATGCAACACTAGATTATGCTTATAACATTGGGAGAAAAGGAAGCATAATTCATCGTTTAAAAACTATTAATGCAATAAATAATAAACCAATTAACCTAATTATATCTGCTAAATATGACAAAAACCAGCTTGTAGAAAAACTATCGTTTATAAAAAAAGATATAGATTTTTTAGGTATTTCCTCCACTTATAATTATAATTATGGTAAAATAAACTATACAAGTGATGTTGTTGGTAGAAAATTGGATGTTGATATAAATAAAAAGTTGATTGAAACACATCTGCTAAATAGAAATTTTGAGGATATTCATTTAATTGTTCAACCAGTGAAACCATCAATTACTATTTCAGATGTTAAAGAACTAGAGTATGTTCTTGCTTCATATACAACTAAATTTAATGTAAATAATTACAGTAGGGCATATAATATTAAATTAGCATGCCAAAAAATTAACAATTATTTGTTATTGCCTGGTGAAGAGTTTTCTATGGATTTAGCACTTGGACCTAGAACAACAGCTCATGGCTTTATGGAAGCTCCAATTATAATGAAAAATTCAGTTATACAAGGGACTGGCGGTGGAGTTTGTCAAGTAACTTCCACATTGTATAATGCAGTTCTACTTTCAATGCTGCAGGTTACTAATAGAATAAACCACTCAATAGTTCTTAATTATGTACCGCCTGGGCAAGATGCAACAATATCAGAGGGGTATATTGACTTTAAATTTAAAAATAATAGAGATTATACTATTTGCATTGTAGTAGAATTAGATGATGGAAATCTAACCATAAAAATAATAGGAAGACAAAGAAGTGATGATCCTATAGTTAAATTAAGACCTGTTATTATTCAAGAGTACGAGCCTCCGTATCCTGAATATGTGGTTGATGAAAGCCTATCAGATAATCAAGTAGTTATTAGAAGTAAAGAAAAGAAAGGACTGAAAGTTGTATTATATAGAGATACTTATAACAGACAAGGCTTACTAATAAATACTGAAAAAATTAGTCAAGATATTTACAAGCCTGTCCGTGGAATTCTTGCTGTAAATAAAAAAAATTATTATTATTTAAAAATAAATTAAAAAATGTAGTACATATTATAAATCACTAACGATTAGAGGTATTGACATGAATGAATTGCTTTATAATAAGAAAGTTATGTGTCCTGTATGTAACAGGGAAATAGAAGTTACAAGAGTTAAAACCAAGGCATGTAAGGTGCTGTCAAGAGACACTGATATGTGTGTACATTATGAAAATATAAATGTACTTTTTTATGACGTGTGGGTATGTGATAATTGTGGGTATGCTGCATTACAAGACAAGTTTGAAGGATTATTTACCAGAGACATTAAGGCTATAAAAGAAAATATAAGCAACAATTGGATAAAGAGGAGTTTTACTGGAGAACGAGATGCTGATCAGGCAATAGAGGCCTTTAAGCTGGCACTTCTTACCTTAAAAGTTAGAAATGCTAAAAATAGCGAATTAGCAAAGGTGTGTTTACGAATAGCATGGTTATATAGATTCAAGCAAAGTCCAAATGAAATTAAATTTCTCAATTTTGCATTAGAAGCTTACAACGATGCATATCAAAATGAGAGATTTCCATTGGACAAGCTCGATGAAATAACCTGTATGTATATAATTGCAGAGCTATTTAGAAGAGTAGGCAAGCTTGATGATGCAATAGTATGGTTTAGCCGTATTGTTGCATCTCCAGAAGCCAGAAGTAAGCCGACATTAATTGATATGGCTAGAGACCAGTATCAGCTTGCTAAAGATCAGCTAGCAGAACAAAATACATAATAGGTAAGGATTAAATCATTCGCTACTTGCAAGTGTTGAAGGAGTTTAATAATATAACGAGGCAAGAAAATGTACCAGCTTACTAATTCAAACTGTTAAGTAAAAAATGAAAAAATATACAACTTAAAAGATGTTAATGGAGTAAATTTGGAGGAAAGTAATGGAATCTGGTAAGGTGCCAAATGACGTATTAAATAAAATTGTTCTTAGTAAAATTAATAAATTTAGGGATGAAATAATACTTAGGCCTGGAATTGGCGAAGACTGTGCAGCAATAGATTTTGGGGAATATGCATGTGTGCTGTCAACTGACCCTATCACAGCAGCAACAAATGATATAGGAAAGCTCTCTGTTCACATATCCTGTAATGATATCGCTTCAAGTGGAGTAGAGCCGTTAGGATTAATGGTTACTATTCTCTGTCCTGTTGGAACAAGTGAAGCTGAGCTGGAAAATGTAATGCAGCAGGTATGTGATACTGCCACAGAACTAAATGTTGAAATAATCGGGGGACATACTGAGGTTACACCAGCTGTAAACCAAATTATTATATCCACCACATGTATTGGTAAGTCTAAAAAAAATGAAATAGTATCATCTACTGGAGCAAAACCGGGTGATAGCATAATAATGACTAAAAGTGCAGGCATGGAAGGTGCTGCAATAATTGCAAGTGATTTTGCCGATAAGCTGAACAACTTAATAAGTCATGAAGATTTGTGCTATGCAAAGGACTTTATTAAATCCCTAAGTGTAGTTAAAGAAGGAGTGTTGGCTGGAAAATTTGGTGCCACATCCATGCATGATATTACTGAGGGAGGTATTTTAGGAGCTGCCTGGGAGATTGCAGAGGCTTCGGAAGTAGGAATTGTTGTAGATAAGGATAATATTTATGTTGATTCCGTCACCAAATCCATTTGTAATGCATTAGATATAAATGTGTTTAGACTAATTTCCAGTGGATGTATGTTAATTACCTGCCCAAATGGTGAAGGTCTTGTAAGGCTTTTGGAAAATAACAATATTAGAGCTACAATTATCGGAACTGTTACAGCAGATAAAAATGAAAAGCTACTAATTAGTAAAAAAGAAGGTACTGTTGAAGATATTGAACCACCAGCTTCAGACGAGCTTTATAAAATAAAATAACTATAAACTGTATAATTATGTAAATTTTCAGATGATTTTGCATAATTATTTGTATATTCAATTGACATAAGTGTAACTGGTTTATTATAATTTTAATAGTATAATTATTAACAAATGATGTCAGAATGAGTTTTGGCATGGAGTGGAGGCAAATGTGTATAATATTGATACAATAAAAAAAATGGATCCTCAAGTAGCTGAGGCTATCGAACTTGAGGTTAATAGACAAAGAAATAAAATAGAGTTAATTGCTTCTGAGAATTTTGTAAGTGATGCTGTTATTGAAGCTCTAGGTACTCCTTTAACAAATAAATATGCAGAAGGCTATCCTGGAAAAAGATATTATGGTGGTTGTGAGCATGTTGATGTAATTGAACAACTGGCAATAGACAGAGCTAAAGAAATATTTGGTGCAGAGCATGCAAATGTTCAGCCACATTCTGGGGCACAGGCAAATGCAGCAGTTTTCCTTGCTTTCTTAAACCCAGGAGATACTTTTTTAGGTATGAATTTAGCACATGGCGGTCATTTAAGTCATGGAAGTCCTGCAAATATATCTGGAAAATACTACAATGTTGTACCTTATGGTGTTAGAGAAGACAATAGCTATATAGATTATGATGAGCTTAGAAATCTTGCTAAGGCAAATTCACCAAAGCTTATTGTTGCTGGAGCAAGTGCATACCCAAGAACACTTGATTTCAAAGCATTCAGAGAGATTGCTGATGAGGTTGGAGCAATATTAATGGTTGATATGGCACATATAGCTGGACTTGTTGCAGCCGGAGTTCATCCAAGCCCTGTTCCTTATGCAGATGTTGTGACAACAACTACTCATAAAACACTAAGAGGCCCAAGAGGCGGTATGATCCTCTGTAAAGAAGAACATGCAAAGAAAATAAATAGTGCTGTATTCCCAGGAACACAAGGCGGACCATTAATGCACGTTATTGCTGCTAAAGCAGTTTGCTTCAAAGAAGTGCTTTCTTCTGAATTTAAAACATACCAACAGAACATAGTTAAGAACGCAAAAGCATTTTCTATCGCTCTTATGGAAAAAGGCTTCAAACTAGTTTCCGATGGTACTGACAACCATTTGATGCTTCTAAATCTTACAAATATGAATATAACAGGTAAAGAAGCTCAGTTAAAGCTTGATGATGTCAATATCACATGTAACAAAAATGGAATACCTTTTGATACACAAAGTCCATTTATCACTAGTGGTATCAGACTTGGAACTCCTGCTGTAACAGCAAGGGGGATGAAGGAAGAAGACATGAAGGAGATTGCAGAACTCATTCATCTTACTATCACTGACTTTGATAATTCCAAGAATACAATTGTCAATAGGGTAGAAACTCTTTGCGGAAAGTATCCATTGTATAGATAATTACGGAGTTTGTGTTGTAATGACAGACAGTATTTAGTATTATGTCCCTGTCATTACAACAACACTAATTTGCAATATATCAAATAACAAAAGGAGCTAAAATAGATTTTTTAAACAAAATCTGTTTTAGCTCCTTTTTCAAAGTAGATTAAATTACTCAACTTTACCATTTAAAATAAGTCTACCTATCCGATAGATTATTTATGTAGTGAATCTGAGTTATTTACTCTCATTTTCACTGCTGTTAGGTACAAACTGACTCAGCGGATTTCTACTAACCGCATCACGGAGCTGCTCTTGGTCAAGGTGAGTGTATATTTCAGTGGTAGCAATACTTTGATGCCCTAACAATTCCTGCAATGCTCTTATATCAACTTTTCCGTACTTATACATCAAAGTAGCTGCGGTATGTCTAAGCTTATGGGTTGAATATCTCTGAGGATCAAGCCCCGCTTCTTTAATATACTTTTTAACAATCTTCTGAACTGTTTCCTTACTAATACGCTGTAAACGCTTACTTATAAACAATGCATTTTTATCTTTAACATTGTTAACAGGACGAACCTTCATATAAGCAGCAATAGCCTGTAAGCAAGCATTGTTCAGTGGTATACTGCGTTCCTTGTCACCTTTACCGATGACAGTAAGGGAGTTGTTTTTTATATTACTTATATTTATTCCAACTAATTCGGATAATCGAATTCCACAATTTAAAAATACAGTGATTATTGCGTAATCCCGTGTGGAATACTCACTACTCGCTAAATTAACAGACTCCAGCAAATCCTTGCTTTCTTCAACATTCAAATATCTTGGCAGTCTTTTAATGATTTTTGGTGACTCCAATTCACTTGTAGGATTAACATCAATAAGCTTGGCTTTGTTTGTAAGATAATTAAAAAATGCTCGCAAGCTAGCAACTTTTCTTGCACGGGCATAAGCTGTATTATCACGGTTACTGCTTACAAAAGACATAAAGGAATATAAATCACTCAAAGTAACAGTCTTTAAAATATCTATGTCAACATCTGTGATATCTATTTCATCAAATTCAACTTGTTTATCAACTAGCTTTCTGTGAATTTTCAAAAACCGAAAGAAAACCCGTAAGTCATAAAAATACACTTGAACAGTATTTATTGATTTTCCTTTAATTGTTTGAAGATAATTTAAAAAATCTCTTAGTACTAATGGCATTTCAAAATCAGAAATATTTTTCATAAGTGACTCCTATTTACCTTTAATAATAAATCGTAACAATAATTTATATTATACCAAAATAGTATATATTTTTATATGCTATAACGGATTTGTATTAATTACTCCTGTATCAGTAGACTTTTCAAAGTTACTTTTCAGCTTTTGACAATTAATATACAACAAATATGTTAATAAACTTATAAACTATATATAAGGTATTCATATTTATCAAATGAAAAGTTAAACAATATCATAAAATAAGTTTGTTTTTTTGCAACAAACCATTGAAAATATGAACACCATTAGACTATGTTAATTTTATAGGCTGAATAGTAACTAGGAAAGTTGAGTTGTTTAAAAATAACACAAAGATATTTTGACAATCAATTATATTTGCCTTAAACTATATATAATTGTAAAATAATGAATTACTGGAGTGACTAAATTGGCAGATGCTTCATATAGTAAAATTAAATATTTTGATAATATTCCAGCTACGCCTAAAAGAGAGCTTATACTTACTAGATTAGGTTATCGAAAAGGTGTTACCGAGTTAAATGCACATGATAAGACATTAGTTGAAGAAGGTTTACGACAAGGTGAATACTTATGTAAGCCAGCAGGTGCATATTTGATTGTACCTGTAGCATCAATTAAAGACTCTGTTATAACCCTTGAAAACGGAATAAGCTTTGACAGCTCAGGTCTAACAAAGCTTTTGCAAAATAGCAACAGTGTTGTACTAATGGCAGCTACTGTGGGAAGAGATGTTACAGACAGAGTATTTGATGAAATAGAAAAAGGCAATGCCTCTAATGGCTTGATAATTGACTCAGTAGCCTCTCAAACTGCTGATGCAGCCCTTGACTGGATGGTTCAGCTTTTAAAAAAAATTCTAATCAGAGAAGGCAAAGTATTAACAAGGCATAGGTATAGTCCTGGCTATGGAGATTTGCCGCTATCATATCAGAAAGTTATTTTTGATGTACTTCAGCTTGAAAAGTTGAACATAGCACTAACTGAGAAATTCATGCTAATGCCTGAGAAATCAGTTATAGCAATTGCAGGTATTGAAGATAAGGGGGAACAGGATAATAATGAATAAAGCAAGGTTTAACGAACTTATTTCAAATAAGTTATTAATACTTGATGGTGCTACAGGAACGGAATTACAGAAAAAAGGTATGCCTACTGGCGTGTGTCCTGAAAAATGGGTTTTTGAAAACCCTGACGTGATAAAAAGTATTCAAAGTGAATATATAAAATCAGGTTCAAATATCGTATATACTTGCACTTTTGGCGGAAACCGCATAAAACTTGATGAATTTGGTATAGGAGACAGAACTGTTGAGCTAAACAAGTGCTTAGCTCAGTACTCCAAGGAAGCTGCAGGGGATAAATGTCTTGTAGCAGGCGACTTAGCTTCCACAGGCAGATTTATAAAACCTCTCGGTGACATGGATTTCGAGGAATGTGTCAATATATATAAGGAACAGGTTAAGGGACTATTAGAGGGAGGCGTAGACCTTTTTGTAATTGAAACTATGCTTGACATACAAGAAGCACGAGCTGCACTGCTGGCAGTAAAAGAGAGCTGTGATTTGCCTGTTTGTGTCAGTATGAGCTTTGATGAGAGTATGAGAACCTTAACAGGTACTGACCCAATTACTGCACTCATCACTCTTCAAAGCCTTGGAGCGGATGTTGTTGGATGTAATTGTTCTACAGGACCAATGCAAATGGTTAAAATAATATCAATGATGAAGCCATATGCTAAAGTGCCGCTTATGGCAAAGCCTAATGCAGGACTGCCAAAGCTTATAAACGGTAAAACAGTTTTTGATATGAAGCCTGAGGAATTTGGTTCATATACTAAAGAATTTATAGCTGCAGGAGTAAACCTATTAGGCGGCTGTTGCGGAACCTCTCCTGATTATATCAAACAAATATATCAGAATAGTGAAGGATTAAAGCCAGAAGCTATTGATTTTAAACCATATAGTGCCATAACCTCCTCACAGAACACAGTGGTTTTTGGTTTTAACAAACCAGTTGCTATCGTTGGAGAAAGAATTAACCCAACGGGCAAGAAACAATTGCAAGCTGAACTGAGAGAGGGCTTAACCCATGAAATAAGAAAATTTGCTCAAGAACAGGTTGAAAAGGGTGCTAACATTCTTGATGTTAATGTTGGTATGACGGGTATTGATGAAAAGGAAACCATGGTAAACACAGTAAGCCTATTGAGTTCAATAAGCAATGCTCCTCTTTGTCTTGACTCATCATCACCTGAAGTCCTTGAAGCAGCACTCAGAATTTATCCAGGAAGAGCCTTGATCAATTCAATATCTCAGGAACAGGTAAAGCTAGATAAGCTTTTACCTGTTGCCGCAAAATATGGAGCTATGTTTATATTGCTTCCACTGAGCGATGAAGGCGTTCCTGAGAAAGCAGAGCAAAGAAAAGTTATTGTTGAAAATGTCTTTGAAAAAGCTGCTCAATATGGTTATCAAAAAAGCGATGTTGTAGTAGATGGTTTGGTTATGACAGTATCTGCAAATCAAGAAGCAGCTATTGAGACTTTAAAGCTGATTGAATGGTGTAGCAATGAATTCGGTAGCGGAACAATAGTAGGTCTTTCAAATGTGTCCTTTGGTTTGCCTGAAAGAAGCTGGGTAAATGCAGCTTTTCTAGCTATGGCTATAGGCAAGGGGCTTACTATGGCAATTGCAAATCCATCAAGTGAGCTATTGATGAATATAAAAATGGCTTGTGATGTAATAACAAAAAATGATATGAACAGCAGAAACTATATTTCATATTTTGGTAGCCGTCAAATGCCGCTAAATAGTGAAGCTCAAATAAAATCAGAAGACAAAAAAATAGGTGAAAAAATATTTGATGCAGTACTTGCTGGTGACAATGAAATTATTGGAACACTTATAAATAAGGCACTTGATGAGAAGCTAAGTGCACGTGAAATAGTTGATAATCACTTGATACCTGCAATTAATCAAGTTGGAAAGCTCTATGATGAAAAGAAATATTTTCTTCCTCAATTAATTCAAAGTGCTGAAACTATGAAAAAGGGCTTTACTTTTGTTGAACCGCTACTTAAACAAGCTGATACAGCAGATACCGCAGAAGAAAAAGAAGTAGTCATATTAATGGCTACAGTAAAAGGTGACATCCACGATATAGGTAAGAATATTGTTGCACTTATGCTTAGAAACTATGGTTTTAAAGTATATGACTTGGGTAAGGATGTAAGTGCTGAAACAATAATAAATAAAGCTAAAAGCTTAAACGCACACATTATAGGCTTGTCTGCTCTTATGACAACGACTATGGTGGAAATGAGAGATGTAATTAAGCTTGCAAAGGAGCAAGACTTAAACTGCAAGTTTATGATAGGTGGAGCTGTTGTAGATGCCGAGTATGCAAAAGAAATCGGGGCAGATGGCTATTCCAGAGATGCTTATGAGGCTGTAAAACTGGCAAGAAGACTTTCAGAATAGATAATTAGTTTATATGTTTCTTGCCTCGTTATAAGAAATAATAATATTTATAAATTATATACCAATAAAAACCAGTTCTTATAAAGGACTGGTTTTATTGGTATATAGGAATTTTTCGGAAATAACCTTAAGGTCGCTGAATATAAAATTTGTTAATTGTGTAACAATTGTATTATGAGCAACATTTTTTTTATTTTATATTGCAATAATTGATAATATTTTCCAATATATGTATAATACAATTAATTAATAAAGTGATAAATAGACTTTATTAATTAATAATTATTAGAATTTCCAGCAAAAACAGAGATGGATTTTTTAAGAGAGAGGAGGACAATTTGTAAGGAGGAACCAGTAAAAATAAAATATTATAAGGGGGATTTGCAATGAATAAAAAATTAACTGCTATTGTATTATCATTAATTATTACTGTTCAAGCACCATTTTTAATTGGACAGGAGCTTAAAGCTTTTGCAGTAGAAACAGGAATATCAACAGAAGTGACTTCTTCAAACACTCAATATAATCAATTAGAAATGCCAGTTATTTCAATAATTACTTCTTCAGGGAGTAATATAGGTTCTGAAGAGGAAATAGCAAAAATTAGTATAATAAATGATGTAGGTACATATGAAATGAGTGACATGGATGTGTCAATTAAACTTCGTGGTAATAGCTCAATGTATGCGGATAAGCAAAGTTATAAGCTTAAATTTGATAAGAAACAAAATTTGTTGAATATTGGTGATGACAAAGGTAAGCCATGGCTTTTAATTGCAAATTGTTATGATACCTCTCTTTTAAGAAATCTAACTGCATATAAGTTTGCAGATTTGTTGACAGGTATGCCTTATACACAAAACTGCCGCTCAGTAGAAGTATATCTTAATGGAGAATATCAAGGTGTCTATTTACTTTGCGAGGATGTTAATATTAACAATAACCGTATATCAATCACAGAAGCACCTGATGAAGTTGAAAACAATGGTTATCTTGTTGAAATGTCAAGATATGCTGGAGATAACAAGATAGAAATTGATACACAAACTTATAAAATAGATAGTGATTTATCAAAAACCGAGTCTATAAAAGAGCAACAGAAGACCTATATATCAGGCTATATTACAGAAGCATATAACGCATTAAAGAGTGGAAATGAAAGTGATGTAGAAAAGTATATTAATCTTGAATCCTTAGTTGATATATATATAGGAAATGAAATTGTTAAAAATGTTGATGTTGGATGGGACAGCTTCTATATGTATAAGGATGTTAACGGGAAACTATGTTTTGGTCCTATGTGGGATTTTGACCTTGCAATGGGTAATGCTGATTGTGCAAAGGGATTTAAATCTTGGAAAGGATTGAATCCATATCATGTATTAAATGTTAATGCAAACTCAAATCCTTGGTTCTGCCATGCACTTTCATCTAAATGGTTCCGAGAATTGGTTATAACACGTTGGAATGAACTTCAAACTGAAATAAACAACATACCAAAAACAGTTATTACTGAGGCAGAATCAAATTTCAATTCTTATTGCAGAAATTTTGAAAAATGGGATGTTTTAGGCAGACAAGTATACATTGAGCCAAAAGAGATATCCGATTTAAAAACCTTTAAAGATCATTATACATATCTAAGCAATTGGCTTAACAATCGTATTGAATGGTTAACAGATTACATAAATAGCAATTCGTTTGAAAATGGGATTTTGGTAGATGAAGAAAACAAGGAATTAAACGAACATTCAAATTTAATAGCACTTAGTTCAATACTTGCATATCCTTGTACACCAAATGCTGAAATAACCTATGAAATGTCTAAAAACACAGGAATGACTTGCAATGTTATTAAAGGTGGTACAGAAAGCTGGGAAATTCAAATGATCGCATCTGGATTTATGATGGAAAAGGATGTAGAATATGTTCTTTCATTTGATTACACTAGCAGTAAAGACGGCAATATACCTTTTGCTATTCAGCAAAACTATGAACCATATACAGAATATTTTATAGAAGATCTAAAATCATCTAGCACAACTCAGCACTATGAAACAACTGTTAAAGTACCACAAAATGAATCAAATGCTGTTCTTGTATTTAATTTAGGAGATAGTAGTTTTTCAGGTGAGACAATTACTGTTGACAATATGAGTCTTTTGAAGAAAGCTTCTACACCTGAAACAAAAGCTGGAGACTTAAATGCAGACAGCAGTATTGACTCCATAGACTTTGCTTTACTAAAGAGTTATCTGCTCGGTTCAATAAAGGATTTTCCTGCTGATGATGATTTAGCTGCTGCTGACTTAAATAGAGATAACAGTATCGATGCCATTGATTTTTCAATATTAAAGAGATACCTACTTGGAGATATTACAGTTTTACCTATAAAGTAGAAAAGTTTGAAGGTCAGGTAGAGGCTGCTTAAAAACAAAAATAATATATACCTACAAGTTAACTGCTTAAATAGTGCTCCACCATTGATATATACTGCACATGCGTACTATTCAAGCAATAAGTCACCACAGAAATTGTTGTTTTTAGCAGCCCTTCTTGACAATTAGTAAAAGTTATCAAAAAAGAAGTTTACACAAAGAATTTACAATTCTCATAAACAAGTTCTAAACTACAGATATTGAACTTTGTCAATTAGGGCATATTAGCACTTATTTAACTAATATTTTTTCAGTTGTATTTATGCAACTTGTCCAGCAAGCTCTCAGTGTTTTTGCCGTCACACTCAATGAACCATGGATGGTGAATGTGGAAAACTCGAAAGTTTATCATGTAAGTACCAACTATACTTTCGAGTTGTTTCGGCAACAAAACATTGATAAGACTACCTCATCGGCAGACTCTTCATATGGGAAAGTTGAGTTATTAAGCTTATTATAATGTGTAAATTGTAGCAATTTATGTTAACCGTTCATAATTTAATATTAAGGAAATTTGTTTATTAGGAGCGGTTATAATGTTTAAAAGAAGGAGAAAGAAATTAAAGATATTTAATATATTTAGGAAATCTAAAAAAAATAAAAGGGCTAAAACATATGAGCGACTTGAGATAACAAATTATAAGAAGAAAGATACACCTGTTGGTGAAGCTTCAAGTGAAGTACCTTCGGCAGCTAATACCTATGGCATTGAGGATAACGATACTGTAACAAATTCTCACAAAATAAGTATGAAACCTTCAAACAAATATAATTCTGAATATGTTGAAAAAGTTAGGAGTCAGGTAAAAGAGGTACTGCAAGAAAAGTATGACGATGACTTTGAAAATTTATTCAATCAATTTGAAAATGATGGCTTTATAAATAAAGATTATTTTTTGTTTCGCTTAATATTTATGATTCTGAAAAAGTATAGTTTCATAGACATATTTGATGAAAATGGCGAGATAGATCTTGATGCCATTGATGAAATATTAAAATCAATAATTAAGGATGCATATAAATACATTAATGAAAATGAAACAGATAATGTTAAGTATGAATACAATAATGAAAACGAAACAGAAAACTAAATTTGTATAAGCAGTTCGTTAAGCTTCAATGAGAAATTTCTCTATTTGAAGCTTAAAATTTAATATTAACGATTTAGCTGGAGAAATCTAAGCTGTACAAATTATACTTTACAGATTTTATATAGCATTGTATTATAAAAATATGGAAATTTTTAACCAACCAATTCCAATTTATTGTTAATATTTAGCTATTAACAATACAATGAATAATCACAGTAAATGCTTTCATAGGTTCATAAACCGCATAATATATAATATTCTTATCGATTTGAGAGTTGGGTTAATAATCTATATTCAATGGCTGAACTCTAACCATCTCAAAATTGCAGTTATTCAAGCTTATGTAATGAAATTAGTCCTAATACGAAAGGAATTTTATAGAAGGGGTTACAAAAACTACATTTTTGAAAGGAGGAAAAAATGAAGAGAAGATTTATTCTGATGTGTATCACCCTCATTTTTATGTTAATGGCAGTAAATGTAAGTGCCGCTACTACAATTACAAAAAATACTACTGGTATAATTGACGGTTATGACTATGAACTTTGGAAGGATTCTGGAAACACAATTATGACTATTAATGGTGGAGGGGCTTTCAGCTGTTCATGGAATGATATCAATAATGCCATGTTTAAGATGGGAAGGAAATACAGCAATAACCAGCCTTATAGTATGCTTGGAGAAATCATAATAGACTATGCTTGTGATTTCCTACCAAATGGTAATTCGTATTTGGGTGTATATGGTTGGAATACTAATCCTCTTATAGAGTATTACATTATAGAAGCTTGGGGTGCATGGAAACCACCCGGAATAAATAATCCAAAGGGTACTGTTACAATTGATGGTTCTGTATATGACATCTACCATACTACAAGATATAACATGCTTTCCATTGTAGGCCCTTCAAATTTTGAGCAATATTGGAGCGTACGTCGGGAAAAACGCACTAGCGGTTTAATACATGTAAGTGAACACTTTAAAGCATGGGAAAATTTAGGTATGAAGACGGGTAATTTGTATGATGTTTCACTTTTAGTAGAGGGATACCAAAGCAGCGGAAGGGCTGATGTTACTAAAATGAAGTTTAATGATCCTGTTATAGATAAAGAACCACCAACTGTACCTGCAGATTTAAAAAGTTTATCTGTTTCTAGCTCAACAGTTGATTTGGCTTGGACAGAATCTACAGATAATATGGCAGTATCGGGTTACAATATATACAAGGGTTCTGAATTAGTAGGTATTACTGAAGCTACCAATTACACAGTAGCTGATTTAGCAGAAAACACTTCCTACAAATTCACTGTAAAAGCTAAGGATACCTTTGGAAATATATCTAGTGCAAGTAATGAATTAAGTGTGACTACAAAAGTTAATGTCAAATCAGGTGATATCAATAAGGATGGGGCTGTTAATTCAATAGATCTTGCGACCCTTAAATCATATTTTTGGGGAATTCCAACTACAATAGCAAATCCTGTTGCAGAAACAGCTGATATTAATGGTGATGGCTCCATTGACGCACTTGATTATGCTGTTCTTAAAAAGTATCTTTTAGGTGTAATTGACTCATTACCATCAAAATAACTCACATTAAGGGCAGATTGAAATAAATCTGTCCTCTTTTATTTGAAAAAAATTGATAAGGTTTGTATCCTTACGATTTTCAACTGAGAAAGCTGAGCTGTACAAATTATACTTTACAGATTTTACATAGCATTGTATCATTAAAATATGGAAATTATTTCGATATCTACATATTATGTCGTTTTATAAAATATTATTTCCATATAAAGCTTTAACGCCCTATTGGGGCATTGTTTTATGAATAAAATATTATTTTCTATGATTAACAAACCACGTACAATGACATAAAAATAAAGTGGAATTTTGTAGCTCAAAATATACACTGTTATCACAAAGGATGTTTAAGAAATCTTTAACAACAAAGGTTTCAACTATAATTAACTTTTATTAAGTACCATAGGGAGGTCTTATTTTGAAAAGAAAACCTTTTATACTTATATCTTTAGCTTTAATGGCTTCAATAGCTGTGTTACCTCAAAATATAACGGCAGCTAATAGCAATTTTAAAGTCAACTCTTTATCAGTCATCGAAAATTCAAATCTAAATATTGCAGCAAATGATGTGGTTTTACAAGCTGATTCATTATTAGCTAACACAGCTATTACTACATATGGCGATATAAACACCGATGGAAATATAGATGCTATTGATTATGCATTATTAAAAAAAGTATTATTAGGCAGTGATTCGCAAGGTTTAGACCTGTCAGCTGCTGATGTAAATTTAGACGGTCAGGTAGATGCTATTGACTTCGCAGTATTAAAAAGCTATTTAATGAAAATAATTGATTCCTTACCGACAGGTAACTCTAGCAATAAGGAATTTACCAATACAAGCTTTGAAGAGGGCAGTCTTAAAGGATGGATCCTAGGTTCTAAAAACACATCAGGTGCCACCTACGCATCTTCAAGAGCTTCACGTACTGGACAATATCAATTATCCAGTTATGCTGAAGCCAACTATGTATCAGATATTTATCAGGACATTACAGGACTACAATCAGGCTATTATTATATAACTTGCTATGTTCAGAATGGTGGAAATCAGAACAGTGCATATCTTTATGCAAACGGAACAGGACAAAACAAATGTATGACAGCTATTCCAGTAACAAATGCCTTGAATACAGAGAATTCGCAGGAATATGGTTGGACTTTAGTTACTGTTAGAGGAATCCAAGTAGGTTCCAACGGAAATATTAGAATTGGTTTCTATAGTGATGCTAATGCAAAAAATTGGGTAAACCTTGATGATTTTGCCATTTATAGAGAAAGCAATCAATCAGAACAAAAGAAATTCTATGTGGGAGGAGATATTTCTGAATTATCCTATGTAGAGGATATGGGAGCTAAGTTTTATGATGCTAATGGAAAAGAGCAGGATGCAGTAAAGCTTTTAGCTGATAATGGTTGGAATATTGCAAGACTAAGATTATACAATAATCCAGGAAAAGGTCGTGGAGACGGCAATTATTATTGCAAGGAAAATTATCAAAATCTTGATGATGTTTTAGACCTAGCTAAGCGAGCAAAAAATGAAAATATGGCAATTCAGTTTACTTTCCACTATAGTGATTTTTGGACTAATGGTTTGACTCAGAATATTCCAGCAGACTGGAAATCAAAAATCTCAGGCTTATCTACTCAAGATGCAGTTGCTAAACTGGAAAAATTAGTATATGACTATACCAAAAGTGTAATGCAACAGTTGGCAGCACAAGGAACAATACCTGAAACAGTATCACTTGGAAATGAAATGCAGGCAGGAATACTATATCCTTATGGTAAAACCTCCAATTTCGCAAATTTAGCTAAATTTCTTAATGCAGGCTATTCTGCTGTAAAAGAGGTAGCACCTCAAACTAAAGTAATTCTCCATTTAGACGATGCAGGAAATTATGATAAATACGTTTGGTTCTTTGACAGCTGTAAAACTCATAATATTAAGTATGATATTATAGGAGCTTCATATTATCCTTATTACACTACACTTACAGCCAATAAGATTGTAGAATTCTGCAACAAGATTTGTGCCAGATATAATAAAGATATCATAATTATGGAAACTGGATATAATTTTAATAAATATTTGCCTAACGGATATGAAGGACAGTTAAAAAATAACGGTGCATATGAAAAATATTATGAAAGTTCACCAAAGGGACAAAGAGACTTTATGTTAGAATTATTCAATGCCCTAAAGAATGTAAAAGATGGAAGATGTATAGGCGATATTTATTGGGACCCTGTAATGGTAGAACAAAATGGTGTGGGTTGGGCTATTGTTGAAGCAACAAATAAAGCTGATACAAATGTTGTATCCAACACAACACTTTTTGATTTTAACCATATGATTTTGCCTGCAATTAATGCTTATAAGTATAATTAGTTCTAATAGGAAGTTTCAAAAACTACATTTTTGAAAGGAGGAAAAAATGAAGAGAAGATTTATTCTAATGTTTGTCACAATCATTTTTACCTTAATGGCAGTAAATGTAAGTGCTGCTACTACAATTACTTCAAACACTACTGGTAAACTCGACGATTTTGACTATGAGCTGTGGAAGGATTATGGAGACACAACAAGTATGACTCTTAATGGCGGCGGGACATTCAGCTGTGCTTGGGGTAATGATGTCAACAATGTTTTGTTTAAGATGGGAAAGAAATACAATAGCAAACAGACTTGGCATTCAATCGGAGACATAATAATAGAATATGCTTGCAATTACCAGCCAAATGGGAATTCATATTTGGCTGTATATGGCTGGAATACTGATCCGCTTATTGAATATTACATTATTGATAGTTGGGGCACATGGAAACCACCAGGAATAAGTGCAAAGGGTGCTGTTACAATTGATGGTGGTGTATATGACATCTACCAAAACACAAGATATAACATGCCTTCAATTAATGGTCCTGCAACTTTTCAGCAATATTATAGTGTACGTCGAGAAAAACGTACTAGCGGAATAATACATGTAAGTGAACACTTTAGAGCATGGGAAAGTATGGGTATGAAGGCGGGGGATTTGTATGAGGTTTCACTTTTAGTAGAGGGATACCAAAGCAATGGAACGGCTGAAGTTACTAAAATGAAATATGATGTAATAGAGCTTCCAAAAGATACTGAAGTACCAACTTCACCTGCAGAACTTAAATCTACATATATTACTAATTCAACTGTTAATTTGGCTTGGACAGAATCTACAGATAATGTAGTCGTAACTGGTTACAATATATACAATGGTTCTGAATTAGTAGGTACTAGTAAAACTAACAAATGCACTTTATCTGGTTTAACAGAAAACACCCCTTATAGATTAACTGTAAAAGCAAAGGATGCATTTGGAAATTTATCCGATGCAAGTAATGAATTAAATGTGACTACACTATATAATTTTAAATCAGGTGATATCAATAAGGATGGAGCTATTAATGCACTGGATCTTGCACACCTAAGAGCATACCTTGTTGGAATAAAAACTACATTAGATAGTCTAGAAGCAGCTGATACTAATGCTGATGGCTCGATTGACGCACTTGATTTATCTTTACTAAAAAGGTTTCTTTTAGGTACAATTGATTCATTACCATCATAAAAGCGACTTATTTTAAGGGCAGATTGAATAGATCTGTCCTCTTTTATATTAATATTTGTTTGATCAAAATCCTTGTATTTACTCAACAAGCTTTTTTCAACTGATGATTATTCAATTATTTCTAACTTAACTTTCCATTGATAAGTTAAAACACCTACAATTCAACTGGGAAAGTTCAATTGATTAATATGTATCAAAAATATATAGTTTATAGTATATAGGAGAGCAACCATGAAAAAAATAAAAAATTTTTTGTTAAAGACTTCAGCTGTAATATTATCAGCGGTTATGGCAGTTACAATGCTTCCAGTATTGATAGGACAGGCAGAGGCTGCCGATGTTTATTACTCTAGGGCAGTTTATAATGGCAACTATGAGGTATCCAGCTCAAAATACAACAGCTATGAATCGGAGCATTTTCAATTTTTGTGGGGTAACAGTGGAAGTGCTTCAAAAATAACTACTGCCTTTCTTGAAGGAAATGCAAAAATTCTTGAAGATTGCTGGGATGTTTATATTGATGCTTTAAAAATGAATGAGCCTTGCTATTCGGTTAATTCTACTGATAAATCAAAAAAATATAAAGTCAATGTAGTTGTTATGGGAACGGGTATTCAAGGTTATGAATCAGGATGGGCATATGCAGGGTTGGACTATGCAGGGTTTCCATACTTAATGTGTGACGCAGCCGCAATGACTTATAACCCTATAACCTGGGTAACGCCACATGAGCTAGGTCATGTAGTTCACTTTGCACAAGGAAATAACAAGTGGGGAGACAATGGATACTTGGGACCTTGGTATGAAGCAGTGGCAAACTGGTTTAGAGAGCAATATCTGTACAGCTCAAAATATAATGTTAATGTAGATTATGCAACAGATTTATCTTCATATTATTTAAGGCAGACTAGCCTAATGGCTTGTAATGGACGAGCATATTATGAGGCTTGGCCTCTACTTCAGTATTTAGAGGACAATCCTGATAATTTAAGTGGGTACGGACAAGGCTTTGTAAAAAACCTGCTTAATAATGGCAGTAAAACTGATACAGTTTATGATTTAATTGAAAATTTGAACGTTGATGTAAACCTAGCTGATACTTTAGGATATTTTGCCAGCCGTATGTCAACTTTAGATTTAAAAAATAAGAAGAGATATAAAAACAAATTTAACCAAATGCTGAATGATTCTTCATTATATTGGCAACAGTTTTATACTATGTTAGATAAGGTTGATGGCTCAGCAAATACATATCAAGTTCCAAGCGAACGTGCTCCACAGGCTACAGGCTATAATATAATACCACTTGATGTAAATATCCCTTCAGGAAATTCAACGTCTATCAGTGTACAATTAAATGGTCTAACTGCTGCTGAAGGTGCTGCTTGGAGAGCTAGGCTTGCAGTTGAAAGCACAAATGGAGTAACTAGATATTCCAAGCTTTTCTCTGATGGAGATACAGCTGAAATAACTGTAAATACTGGTGAAAAGGCTTATATTTCCGTAGCGGCAACGCCATCAAGAAGCACAATGGTAACTCTGGGTATTGGCAGCTGGGAGGAACGCTTTTCAGAAGTAAATATTCCTTTTGACAATAAGACACAATATCCCTATGAAATAATTTTAACTAATGCAGTTCCACAAAGAAGAACTGTAAGCATAAACGGTATTAAAGGTGCTTATCATTCTAATGGTGGAGGATTTGTTGCCAGCTCAGCAAGTGTATCAAGCAGTGTTTATGTTGGTGCAAATGCAAAGGTTTTAGGAAATGCAGTTGTAAGCGGAAATGCTAGAATAGAAGATTATGCTGTAGTTAAAGGACGTTCAAAGGTAAGTGGAACTGCAACAGTGTGCGGCTATGCTATTGTAGATGGCACAGCTAATATCAGTAATAATGCGTATGTTGGAGATACAGCAATTGTTGCTGGAGAGGCAGTTGTCTCAGGCAATGCAAAGGTTTTGGAAAGTGCCTTTGTTTTTGGAAGATACCAAGTCAAGGATAATGCTGTAGTTAAAGGAATGTCCCTTTGTATGGGCGGTTACACTGAAAACGGAGTAAATCGCTTTGGACAGGCAAATGGACAGGCTATTACCTATGGTGATTTTTTTGAGGACATGTGTTATACAATTACAGGTGGCTCTTTTGCAGGATATCAGAGTGTAGATGCTTCCACAAAATTTAGTAATCCATATGCAAAAGTGAGTAATTCCACATATTCAAGAAACTATACTGATGGCTTATATGCAAAATATGATTTTGATAATGATAATTTAGGCATAGTTAATGATAATTGTGCTTCTACAGATGGCATTGCTAAAAACTCACCAATATGGTCAAAAACCTTAAATGCTAAAAATGGTACAATGACCTTTGATGGCAAAACCCAATATGCTGAACTAGACAGTTCGCTTGTATATTTTGATGATATGCAGCTGAAATTTACTGCTTATTGGGAAGGCGGAGCAAATAACCAAAAGGTATTTTATTTTGGTAATGATAAAAAATATATGTATTTTACGCCAAGCAACAAAAATGGTAAAGCCCAGTTTGTAATCTGTGACAATATCAATGAATATACAATTACTGCAAATAGTGCATTACCAATAAATACATGGTCAGACGTAACTGTTACCTTCTCTGGAAATGCTACCTTATTAACTATTGATGGCACAACCTATGGAACTACGCTTTCCCCACTCAATCCAGATGATATTGCAGTTAAAGATATATTAGCAGGAAAGTCAAACTATCTTGCAAGAGGAATATCAGGAAGCTATTTTGATGGCTCATTAGATACCTTTAGAGTTTTCTTTAAAAATGCAAGTAACCTTCCTACAACAGGATATGTAAATGCAGGAGCAGTAGTTAAACCTGGAACCTCTGATCAAAATCAAGCCAGCTATATACTTGGAGATGTAGACGGCAGTGGTTCAGTTGACTCCATAGATTTTGCGTTGTTAAAGAAATATCTACTTGGTAGCATAACCGCCTTTGAATACCAGTTTGGATTGCAAGCGGCTGATTTTAACGGTGATGGCAGTATTAATGCAATAGATTTTGCAAAATTAAAGGTATACCTTATGGAGGTTTACTAAAAATATATGCATTAAATGATTTTCGATATTTTATAATGCCTAGATTCAAATTGAAAGCAACAAAGGCTTAGTAAGATTTTGTTTTTAGTAAAACTATATATTAGGACTCAACTTTCCTACAAAAAAAAATATCGGTGTGGGAGACCTATCAATGGTTTGTTGCAATAATAATTGCTATAACACTGATATTACTAGGCTTTAGTCAGTATAGTAAACTGCGAAGTTTGAGTTAGTAATAAAAAAGGTAGATTAGAAATTAATCTGCCTTTTTTATTGTTAGCCTATAAATATGAGCTTGAAGCTTTTACTTAAAATTCTCAATTTTTCAAAGCAAAAGTCAATTGGTTTATGATTTTTATCAATAACTCAATTTTTAACTGGGAAAGTCGAGTAAATAGTTTGTTGACAAAATAGTATCATAAAATTAAAAGTATGTGATTTAGTCACAGAATAATGGGTGTTTATTTTGCTATAATTCATTTAAACAGTAAATTAATGAAATCAAAGTCAATTAATATTGGCTAATAAACGATATTTTATCGTTGCGAAGGCTTTGAACCGTAATTGACTTAGTAATACCGTATAAAAAAGTTGTTCTAACAGATTATTTTACTACGAGTGTCTATTCTCCATTGTGGGGGAAGATTATACTCATATTTTTAAGAATGAGAGGTATTATAAATGAATACTGGCTTTTTTAACTTTTTTACAAAAGAAAACAATACTAATACTGCACAAAAGCCTATAAATGATATGGTTTTGCAAGTTAGCAAGTCAAGATGCCCACAAAATCATAGGTGTCCTGCAATTAGAGTATGCCCAGTAGAAGCAATTACCCAAAAGGGTTATGCTGCTCCAGTTGTAGATATGGATAAGTGTATTAAATGTGGTAAATGTGTTAAATTTTGCCCTATGAGAGCATTATCTTTACAATAAAATTGGAAATTAAGTAAAAACAGAGTTTTTTCCTTTGCAGAGAAATTGGATAAAGGAATTAAGCTCATTGGAGAAATACCTGTATTGCAACTTTAATTGAGTTTAATAGTAAATTTTGGCGAGGAGGTTAATATGGTAAAAATAGTAATTGGCGCTATATTAGGTGGTATACTTGGATTTATATATTATAAGTTTGTAGGGTGTGCCAGCGGTACATGCCCTTTAACCTCAAATCCTTTTATATCAACAATATACGGTTCTGTTATTGGAGTTTTGCTTGCAAATGCAATATAAATTTTAACCTACTGTGACTTAGTCACAGAAATATTGGGAAGTCTAAAGTATAATAAGATTATGAAAATTAAAGGAGATGATTATTATGTCAGTTATTACACTTACAAAAAATAATTTTGAAAATGAGGTTATGAAATCAGATAAACCAGTTTTGATAGACTTTTGGGCACCTTGGTGCGGACCTTGCCGCATGGTTTCTCCTGTTGTTGATGAAATAGCAGAAGAAGCTAAAGGTTTCAAGGTTGCAAAGGTAAATGTCGATGAACAGGGTGAACTTGCACAGGCGTTCAAAGTAATGAGTATTCCTACACTGATTGTAGTAAAGGATGGCAAGGTTACTTCACAGGCTGTGGGTGTTAGACCAAAGGAACATATACTTGAAATGGTAAAATAATGAGTTGATGTCTATTATAGTAAGTTGAATATCCCATATAAACTGCCTCAGTCACATTAACTTATTTCTATAAACTGAACAATTTTAACTAGAAGAATAGCTAAAGATAGCTAAAAACAAATGTCTTTTCAAATGGACTCACCAATGTGTGGAATCTGTTTGACAGGACATTTGTTTTTTAGATACAAACTTTCCAAATAAGAAGCCTAACAATGGTTTGTTGACATGTAAACGAATTTATTTTAACGACTATTTAACTTTTCATTTGATAAGTTTGAACGCCTAAAATTTACCGCTGTAAAATTGAATAATGAATAATTAGTGTTGGATAATTCTTGAATCTATATTTCTTCCGTATAGAACAGTAAGGTTTATTTTGTTATAATAAACTCAGCTTTCCCAGTTAAAAATTGTAGGAGTGGGAGCTTATCAATTGAAAGTTGAGTAAACTAATTAATGTAAATGGAACATAGCAAAATATTTTTATCAGAGGATAGTTGTGTTTGATGCTACACCCACCAACACTGTCAAAAATTTCAAACCAAAACTGCATTAAAAGTATATCCTGCCTAAAAAGGCGGTTAAATGTTTAGAATTAACAATGCTAGGAACTAGCAATTACTAGTTCCTGCAATTATTTTATTTCAACAACAAACCATTAATGGGTCTACCACACCGATAGATTTTTTATGTGGAAAAATTGAGTAAGCTTATATTCAAGTACTTTAGCTACATAGTTTGGCATAATAATATTATTAGAGGTGGCACTATGTTAAATAACGAACACAAGATGTTTTTGCAGGACAATTTAAATTTTTGGAATAAGCTGAGCGACAGCGAGAGCACATTACTGTTAAGTAATACTTCTGAGCTTGTTTATAAAAAAGGTGAAAATATTCACAGTGCTGATAATGACTGTATTGGGGTTATCATTGTGAAATCAGGAGAATTGAGAACGTATATCCTATCTGAAGAGGGTAAGGAGATAACCTTGTACAGAATGGGCAAAGGGGAAGTATGTGTGCTTTCAGCCTCATGTCTTATAAAAGATATAACCTTTGATGTTTATATTGATGCTGAAGTAGACACAGAGGTTTTGCTGATAAACTCTTATACATTTTCTCAGCTACAGTCAAAGAATATTTATGTAGAGAACTTTATACTCCAAGCAACAGTAAGCAGATTTTCAGATGTAATGTTTGCAATGCAGCAAATACTATTTTTAAGCTTTGACAAACGTCTTGCAGCATTTCTAATTGACGAAGCGGTGAAAAACAATTCTGACAATATAAAGCTAACCCATGAGCAAATTGCAAAATATATGGGTACTGCAAGAGAGGTTGTAACCCGTATGCTAAAGCATTTTGAAAGCAATGGAATAATCTCACTTTATCGAGGTGGAGTAAAAATTGCTGACAGAAATAGGCTTAGAAAGCTGCTGTAATGTTTAGGTAATTGATTCTTGCAAGAAATAAATTTTAACACAGAAAATTTGAGCTACATTGTTTTTGAATAGTAGTAAAGTCTAAAACTGCAACACTACGCCATTTTGTACATTATGAGATAACGAACCTAAGCATTTTAATGCTAACGTCTTTGAACTATGAGACAACAATACTGAATGAGTCCCGCCCACATTTAAAGAAAAGGGCGGCGGGAGCAAACAACTTTAGAATCAAGTCCTATTAAAGAGAGAATAGAGTACATATATACTACAACTCCCTTAATAGGACTTTCTTTTTTGATAGAGTGATAGAGACCAAGCCCCGCCGCCGATTTCAATTGTAGGTGGCGAGGCTTAGTCTAACCACTCTCTAATACTAAACACTTTGTAGTAATATAAGTCACATAGAAATTAGAACCTACAAAATAAGAATATTTACTGTCAAGATTCTAATTAAAAACTCAAGTTGTCCTTCTACACGTTTACATAATTTCTGTGCTCTATTCAAGATGAAGTATATGGAAATAGTCTTGATCTCTTCTAAATAGATTGAGTTATTTTAATAATCAACTCAATGAGGAATGGGTTAATGTTAAATTGTATGAACAGCAACGCATGATATGGATTAAAGTGCGGTTTTACAGGTATACTAGCTATATTTTTGCTAGTGTATTTCTTATGAGTTGAATTAATAAGTTTAAAAATAACAATAATGCACATGTTATGCATAAAAATTACAACAAAAATACAATCTTTTAAAATCATAACTGTGTTAACATATTCTTGATGAAACAAATTATTGCTGAAATAAAATTTTATTAATAATTTTTAAAAGAAGAGTCTAATTTTGAAAATTCTATTTTAGCCTGCAAGCTTTATTAAAACATATTAATCTAAGAGATTATAGAAACTTGATTTTAGTAGTTATAATTATCTTTTTTAACTCGACAATAGAGGGGAATACTTCTACCCATATAAAAAAGGAGCAATCAAAAGAGAGTTGCGATAAATAGTGTTACACATTATTTTATAGATGAAATGATTTAAAGGATAAGAGTAAAGTAGGAAGAAATTGTTCTAAAACTTTCTGGTGGAAAGGCAGAAGATTGCAACGGCAAGGGCTTTTGCCAAAAAATCAAAAATTTTGATACTAGATGAGACAACATCAAGTTTTGATAATAAACTCAACTTTCCAAGTTGAATTGTAGCTGTTAAATCTTATTAAATGAAAATATAAATAATTTTATACAATAAGTTGATTTAATTGGCAACAAACCATTGATAAGCTTGACACCGATAGTTTTTTGGGGTGGGAAAGTTGAGTAACACATCAGAAAGTTATTTGAATGAACAGTTAAGTAATAGTTTAGATGGTAAAACAGTTATTATTATAACGCATAAATTACAAATGCTAAATCAATTGACAGGGTAATACTGTTGGAGAACACTAATGATTTTCTAAACAACATTTAATGTTACTTAGAATTCATATAGAACCATTTAAAGTGATTATGGCCATGATTTACATTTAAAATGGAAAATATAATTTGAGAGGAGGTTAATTTATGAATAAGTTAGTTAAAAAGTTGAATACACAGCCAGAAACTATAGAAGCATATGCAGGAGATTGTGACTCAACATGTTATTATAATTGCTCATTTCCATGCAGTGCTCATGTATCTGCTGGTGGTTCGGCATATTCAAGCAGTAACGGTTATCAATCATCAAAATAACTCCAATATTAGTAATGAATACATAAAAGCATTAGCAATAGTAATTTTATGCTGAGTATGAGAGTGTGCATCTACTGAAAGTACTGACTATAAATATCATCTGTTGGAGGATTTGCTTTTCAACGGATGATATTTATTAATAACAAGTAACTTTCTTTATATGAATATATCTCAAAGCAAATGACTTAAAGGAGGAACTATGAATTCAGATAAACCTTTTATTCATCTATTTCAAACACCAGGGGGATATTATCTATTTGATGTTAATACCAACTATATTTTAAAAATTAGTAGTAGCACTTATGAAAAGCTTTGGGGAGTATTAAAGGACAAACTGGATATTGCGGATATTGAGCAGGATGCGGATATTATTTATTTAAGAAATAATGGCTTTTTATTAAACAAACGAGTATCTGAGATAGTACATCCTGTAAATGATACATTAAAGTATTATCTTGACAAGAAAGTTGAGATGGCTACGTTGCAGATAACAAGAAATTGTAACCTAAGGTGTTCTTATTGTACTTATTCAGGTAAATACTTTAATCGTACCCATGAAAATAAAACCATGACTTTTGAAACTGCCAAAAAAGCTATTGATTTATTAATTAATCATTCAACTGATAGAGAACACATAAATCTGGGATTTTACGGAGGAGAGCCTTTACTCGAATTTGAACTGATTAAAAAGTGTATAGAATATGCAGAAGAAATGGCAGAAGGTAAAAATATCACCTTCAGTATGACTACAAATGGAACACTTCTCACAGAAGAAATTGTTGATTATTTTGTAAATCATAACTTGGTTCTTACTGTAAGCCTTGATGGTGATAAAAAAGCACATGATAAAAACAGGAAATTTTCAGCTAATGGAAAAGGTACCTTTGATGTAATCATCAAAAATGTAGAAATGATAAAGTTAAAATATCCTGATTACATAAAAAACATGTTAATTAATATTGTAATGGATACTGAAAATGATTTTGGATGTATTAACCAATTCTTTTTTAACTCTGAAATTCTTAACGATACAATTATGATGTCAACATATGTTAATGAAAATTATATAAAAGATTCCTATATGCCTGAGGAGGATTTTATTTTAAAACGTCAATATGAGAACTTTAAAATGTATCTATCAAAAATTAAAAGACTCAATGAACAATATGTCTCTAAACTTGTTATAAGTGAGTACAGTATTTTAAAGGCGAAAATGTGCGATGATTGGGGAAAAATGAAAACTTTGCCTAATAAGGGACATCCGGCGGGACCATGTATTGCAGGAGTAAAGAGGTTGTTTATTGATGTTAATGGAAATATGTTTCCTTGTGAAAAGTGTAGCGAAAATTCCGATGTAATGAAAATTGGGAATGTTGATTATGGCTTTGATATAGATAAAGTTAGGAATATTATGAATATTGGACAATTAACTAAGGAAAACTGCAAGAATTGTTGGGCTTTTAGACGTTGTCAGTTATGTGCTGTTTCAGCAGATAATATAACAGGGTTCTCTAAAGAAAAGAAACTGTCTGGGTGTACAGGCGTAAAAGTAGCTCTGGAAAACGAGTTGAAGGATTATTGTGTATTAAGGGAACTAGGACATAACTTTGATGAAAATAATATTCCTGTTTTAGATATTGTATCCATTTAGTACATTTAATGAATTTAGTTTTGGGGGAAAACATATGAACAGTAAAGAGAAACTATTAATTTATCCATTTGATATTCAATCTAGCCCTATTGTCAGACATGCTGATTTGTTGGGCAATTACGAACTTGCAGAGATTGTATCTCCTAATGGGTGGGGATTTAGCTCTAAGGATGCAGGAAGTGTAGATGGTGGAGAAGATATTGGTATAAATGTGAATAGTAGTTTTAATGAATTGATTGACTCAGTAGATACTGTGCTTTTTACGGAGTCATATAACAAGCTAGACATTAAAAAATTAGTCTATTCTAAAATTCAAGTAGCAGCAGATAAGGGTAAAAATATCATTTGTGCATTAAATCTTGAAGATGAATTCTTTAATGAGATGAATGAAAAATGTATGGGTAAAGGTAAGTATTTTAAATACTTTAGTCCTTCTAAGGAATTAAATACTTTTTCAGATACGAGTAATTTAGATAGTCTTTTAGAAATTACAGTACCTGTAGTTTTTGTTTTAGGTGTAGCTGAAAGAACCAATAAATTTGAAATACAACTATCTCTTAGAGAAAATCTTATAAAGGCAGGTTATAGAGTTTCACAGGTTGGGTCAAGACACTATTGCGAGATGCTAGGGATACATTCATTTCCTGATTTTATGTATAGTACATGTATACCAGAAACCAAAAAAATTATTTTATTTAATAATTATATAAAAAAGATTGAGATTAAAGAACAGCCAGATATTATAGTTATAGGCATTCCAGGAGGATTACTGCCGTTTAATAAGGAATTTACAAATAATTTTGGTATTTTTGCATATGAAATTTCTCAAGCTGTATTCCCAGACATTGCTATATTTAGTACTCTGTACGAAGATTATCTACCAACTTATTTTGAAAAGATTTCATTATCCATTCGTTATAAACTTGGCTATGAGGTAGACTTTTTTAATTTATCTAACAATAGTTTTGACTTGAAAAGTTCACAATTTTTAAAGTCTATGCAGTATCTTACATTAGATTCTGAATTAGTTGATGTAAAAAAACAAAACTTCAAAAAAAATAATATACCTGTTATAAATATACTGAATCAAGAGGATGCAAAAGCTCTTACAGACAATGTGATAAAAAAACTGACGGGAAATGCTGATGTTGTAGCTGCTATATAGACATGTTGTAGCTAGCAGTCAAAAAATGCATTTTTTAAGGGGGGATTAGAGTGATAACATGTAAAAGAAATATTGAGAAAGAACTTGAAAATATATTTTTAAAAAGATTTAAGCTTGATTTTACAAAAATGGACATTGAGGCTAAGAATGATTATTTACTAGGTTCAAATATTAAACTTGCTCCTAGAGACTTGCTTTACGTATTTGTAGATATCGAAGATGAATTTAAAATAACAATTCCTGAGAGTTATATAATAGAAGGAAAGTTTAACACCTTCAATAATATTTTACAAATTATTAAGGATGTAATTATAGAATGATATAATGAAGAAGTTGTTTTTATGATAGGTATGTTTTGCTTTGTATTAGTTTTTATTGTTACAGCCTGTTCTAATAATACAGCTTCTTCTAAAGTTAAAAACAATAATAATAACTCTTTGAAACTCTATTATACTGAAAGTGATTTCTCAACATGGACTAATGCAATTATTAAGTTTAAGTCTGATTATCCCAATATAAATGTTGATATTACTTTAATCTCAAATAGGGATGAGTATAAGACAAGAATTAATGCAGAACTTGTTGATGGTGTATCCTATGAGTTTTTGCTTTTTTCTATAAATGTATAATGTCATTGTCCTAAGAATTCAGCAGTTTAAAAAAAAGATGCAAAAAGTAGTCCGTTATTACTTTCAGCTAGAGAATTTTATAAGCTTATGTAATGTTTTATTGATAAAAAGTAACAGTGATACAATAATATTAATATATTGAATACAGATATGGTGAGGTTAATATATGTTATTTACTACAGAAAATAAAATTTTATTTAAAAAAATTTTTAAACTTTTAAAACCTTATATAAGAAAAATCAGCATGATTTTTTTATGCATTTTTGTTTCTGCGGGAATCAATATGCTTTTGCCGTTGCTTAGCAAGCAGATTATGGATAATGGTCTACTTGAAAAAAATTTATCTGTAGTAGTTAAATATTCAGTAATTACTTTTGCACTTGTTTTACTAGAACAAGCTATCGGCTTGATTGAAACGAAGTATTATTCTTATGTTTACTCTATCTTTCAATATTCTCTTACAAAAACGGCTTTTAAACATATTCAAAAGCTCAAACTTCAATATTTTAATAATATAAATTTTTCTGAGATTATGAGCAATGTTGGAATGGATGTTGGGAATATATCTAGAATTTGTGACAGAGGTACAATTATTATATTATCTCAAGTATTTAAAATTATTGGTGGACTAATTGGACTTATAATAATCGACTGGAGACTGACAATAGTAGTACTATTTGTTATTCCATTAAGATATTTTACAGTGAAGTTCATGGCAAAAAAAAGGAAAGCGATGATTAATGAATACATTGAATATAATAGAGAATATGCGTCTTGGTATGGTGATGTAATAAGCGGAATAAAAGAAATCAAGCTTTGGGGAATTGATAGAATAAAAACAGGTGAATTCATTAAAAAGCAAAGAAAGATAGTAAAAGTCAATATAAGGATGGCTTTTTTAGATAAATTTAATGAATACTCAGAAATTATTGTGTTTCAGGGAATTAATTGCGCTTTGTATATTCTTGGGGCATACATTGCATTTAGAAATGGACTTACAATAGGTGGGCTTTTTGCTTTTCTTACATACAGTACATATGTTTTATCGCCTATATCAGCAATATTAAATATTGGTTATAGCTTTAGCAATATAATTCCGTCTGCAAAAAGATATTTTGAATTTCTTGATATGGAAACAGAGATTGATGCAAATCAAAAAAATCTATTACGATTAGAGAATAAGGATATTAGTGCAAGTGTCAAATTTGAGAATGTAAGCTTTTCCTACAAGGAGGAAGAGAACATCCTTGATAATGTCGATCTGAGTGTAAATCATGGCGAAAAAATAGCTATTGTTGGGGCAAATGGTTCTGGAAAGAGTACTCTTATTAATCTGTTGCTTAGGTTTTACAAGCCTCAGGAAGGCAGAATATTAATTGATGGAATTGATATTAATGACATAAAAATGAGGGACTATAGAAGCTTGATTTCTGTTGTAAGTCAAGACTTATATCTTTTTAACACAACTATAGAGGATAATATTTCTATTGGGATAAAACATGATAGCTCAATAATCAACAAAGCGGCTATAAAGAGTGGTGCATATGATTTTATTAAAGATATGCCTTTAAAATATAAAAGCCAAGTGGGTAGAGATGGTTCAAAACTTTCAGGTGGACAAAGGCAAAAAATAGCAATGGCAAGAGCATTTGCAAGAAAATCGAAAATTCTTGTACTGGATGAGGCTACAGCAAATTATGATGCTCAGTCTGAAGCATATGTTAATCAAATACTGACTACTGATTTTATTGATAGTACAGTTATTGTCATAAGTCATAAGCCGGATATTTTATCGAAGGTGGATAAGATTTGGTTTTTGAATAATGGTAGCATAGAGCAATTTGAGAATTATAAAGGGTATAAAGACTTTCACGTTGTAGAAGGTATAGTTTAAATTGAATTTGAACTCATACTAAATCAAATGCAGCAAAAGGAACTGTCAGCATGCTAGTTAGTGCTAGTATGCAACTATTTTGGCAACAAACCATATAAAGTCTACCACACCGATAGACTTTATATAGCAAAGCTAATTTATTTAATAGCATAATCCAAATACGAAATATTTGGGGAGCTTTTCTGCGGATACAATATAGTAAGTTTATCACCTTCTAGCTTTAGTCGGCTTTTGTCAATTAAAGGATCTGAGAAAAATTTACCTGAGCTTTGAGTATCAACTAATTTCCAGTCCGTCCATTTAGTTGCCGCAGATGCTGCTGTAATCCTTAAATCAGGAAGTATTGCATATAGGTTATTAGCTGCAGAAACAGCAAGCTTTCCTCTAAAGTTGCTAACTACGGGGAAGCCCATATTTGTTCTGTTCCAGTTTCCGTTTGTATCTCTCCAATAGTGGAAAAAGGTGCTTTTAGTTCTTGCTGTCGTAAAATTGCTATTATCAGCCTGTGAATCAGGCATATGTGAAAGCAGAACATGTATACGCCCTTCATAATCAATTGACATGTCTTCTTGATTTATTAGTCCTCTATTTTGATTTATTGTAAAGACTTTAATTCCTTCAGAGTTTTTTGTTATGTAGCTTGAGCCAGTTTTTGCAACATTATTCCCGACATTATTCTTCCAGGTACGTCCATTGTCTTCGCTATAAATGTATAAAAGATCGTGATTTGTTGTTGCATCAGGAGTTTCTCTCCAGCACCAAGTCATGTGAAGACGATTATTTTTATCAAAGGCAAGCCCGTGTGGATACGCATTGATACTATTAGTTATACCATCTATATACTTACCAATATTTTGCCAAGTATGTGAAGTTCCATTGTATTCATACAAGTGCTGATCACCACTTCCGCTAGTTCCATAGCGATATTCCAAAAGCATATTACCTTGAGGAGTTGTAACAAATTTAGGATATGTAACAAGAGTAACTTTACTGCCTGCAAGAGCACTTGTAACCTTCCCAAAACTTGAAGCCTCCCATTTAGAAGTAGTAGGATTGTCTAAAAATCCGTTATTTGACTTCCTATAATGCAAATCGTTTCCATGATGGTCAAAAGCAAGATGGAGTGTACCGTCATTTGGACATACTCCTAATGAAATTGTGTTATGAGCATCGTTTTCGGTATTATGATAATCTGTAAACTCAAATTTTTCCCAGCCTCCATTTGGCAAGGCTCTTCTTGCCATTACAACTGAACGATTGGTATTCCAAAAGGCTGTATACTGGTAGCCTTTATATGAAATAATACCCTCTTGCTGGAAGGATTCACCGTTTAAATAACCTCCATATGATACTACAGTTAAACCTGAATAGGTCATTAAACCTTCAGCGTTTTTTGTCAGTTGGGGAGCAATTGGTGTTTCAATTCCAACAGGTAACGAGGATATTTTACCCATTAATAATGACTTGATTAATGAAAAATCAACTGCATCCACAGAACCATCTAAATTTACATCTGCTGATTCATTCCAGTTTTCTACAGGCAACTTCGAAATATTACCTATCAGATATGATTTTAATAAAGCAAAATCAATTGCATCAACAGCTTTATCACCATTTACATCTCCATAAATAAGTTCAGCTGCGTTGGCATTGTATTGTACTGAAGCTGGCAAGAACATTAATATAAGTAAAGACGATACTAGAAGTAATGATAATTCAAGTTTAAATTTTCTTTTCATAAAAATCCCCTTTTCTAACATAAATATTGAACTTTTAAATATAAATTAGTATAAAATACAGACTTAATCAAAAATATGCTCTGCCTCATTATAACATTTTAATATATTACTGTGAATTATATACAATGCAATTAATTATATCTAGATATTTTGTAAGGGTCAGAAATTATCCAAATAAATTTTATCAAAAAACAAGATTATATCTCTTAATGAACACAAATTGAGTTCTTCTGAGAGTAATTGACTTTAGTAAATTATAATCTTCTTTGATTTATGCGAAGGAATTTTTAGGTTTCTTTAACTCTGAGCAACGCTACTTCTTACTATTAGCCCATCTCAGATGGGAGATTAATATAATGTTTAAGTTGTATTCATTCAATAAGATATGAATTTCCAACTAAAAATCAAGATAATTTATGTAAAATCAGTAAATAAAATACCATAAATTGTTGTTTTATGGTAATATAGTATAAATACTTGTATTTTAACAAACCTTTTATAATTATTAAGGGAGGACAAAGTTTATGAAAAAAGATTACAACAGGAGAACTTTAAACAGAAAGTTATGTATGGTTTTGATATTTACCTTGCTGTTTACATTTACTCAAAATGCATTGGCAAGTGATAAAGGATATTTAATTGATTTGCCTGAACAAACTTCAAATCAAATGGTTAATATTCCGGACAACAATCTGCAAGAGGTTATCAGAGATATATTAGATAAGCCTACAGGGGATATCACTCAGAATGATATGAAGATGATATTAACAATTAAAGCACCCAGTACCAATATCACAAGCCTTGAAGGGTTGCAGGACTGTACTAATCTGAGCTGCCTAGTGCTTAACAATAACAACATTAGTGATTTAAGTCCACTTGCAAATCTAAACAAGCTTAGTGTTTTAAACATATCTGGTAATTCTATAATTGATTACGCACCAATAGCTACATATTATAATAATCTTTTGTTAAAGGATTTTCAATATACAGCACCCTCAGAAATAAGAATTGATTTTGTAACAACAGGCGACACAACAAATATGCGTTGCGATTTTAATTCATCTGCCACAGCAGTATGGCACTGGTCTGACGGAACTACAACAAATGCTGTGTCGGGTAGTTCCACCACTAAAAGCGGCTTGGATGCTGGAACTCATCAGAATTATCTCACTATCTCAGATAGCTCTGCATTGACAAGATTTGGAGCAGCTAATGCTGGAGATGGCAATTTAGTTTCTGTTAGTGGATTACAAAACTATTCTAACCTGCAAATACTATATGCGTATCAGGAAAACGCCTTGACTTCAATAGGTGACACAAGTACAGCTTTAATCAGAGAATATCACTTGGCAAATACCAACATTAGTGCAGTTGAGTTGGATGGTATTTTTGCTGACGCTGTAGCGTCTGGAGTAAATAGCGGTACATTATGGGCTGATAATTCAGGCACGTCTGTTAGTGATACTGCTAAAACAACCTTACAGAGCAGGGGCTGGACATTAAATATTCCTGCTTGGACACCTCAAATACCTACAACTCTAGATAGTGTAAGAATTGACTTTGTAACAATAGGCACTGCAACAAATATGCGTTGCGATTTTAATTCATCTGCCACAGCAGTATGGCACTGGTCTGACGGAACTACAACAAATGCTGTATCTGGTAGTGCAGCTAACAAAAGTGGCTTGGGTGAAGGGGCACATCTTAATTATCTGACTATATCAGATGGCGCGGCATTAACAAGATTTGGAGCAGCTAATGCTGGACAGGGGAATCTATTATTGATAAGCGGTTTACAAAACTGTCCAAACATAGAAATTTTGTTTGCTTATCAAGAAAGCTCCTTAACTTCAATCGGTAATGTAAGCTCAGCCTCAATCAGAGAATATCACTTGGCTAATACCAACATAAGTGCAGCAGAGTTAGATGGAATTTTTGCTGATTCTGTAGATTCTTTAGTGCAAAACGGTGTATTATGGGCTGATACTTCAGGAACATCTGTTAGTGATGCTGATAAAACAACCTTGCTGAGCAGGGGCTGGACATTAAATATTCCTGCTTGGACACCTCAAACTCCTACAAATCCTGAAACACCAGAAATACCTTCTACAACACCAGGAGCTATTACATTTATTACAGAAGGCAGCAGTTTTTCTCCTGTTATACAGGTTACAGGCAATGCACAGATCACATGGACTTTTGCAGATGGAACAACAAGTTCATCAAATACACCTGTAAAGAATTATGGTTCAGTTGGAACTAGGGCAACTACTCTTGTGGTTTCACCTTGGAGTGCTCTTACACGCATCAATATAGGTTATGACGCTGGTGATGGTGGCTCAAACTCAATTGAATTTGTACCTAATCAAAATGTTTCAGCAGTATATAATTTAAATCTCGTAGCACCGTACCTGAGACAGTGGTGTTCATCATATAATCAGCTTACTTCCTTAGATTTCAGCAATTTTACACAGCTAGATACTATTGAATGCTTTTTATCACGTAGTTTAAGAACAGTAAATTTGACTAATACACCTGAATTAAAGCGTATTTGCTTTGAGGATTGTGATTTGTTGGAGCTCGATTTATCACAGTGTCCAGCTTTAGAGGATTTGAGAGGAGCTGTAAACAGGTATCCTACAATTGGGTTCGGTGCTGTTGGGTCTAATACATGGCATATATGCATTCGAGATAATCCCCAATTTACAAATGACTCCATGTTTCAGGATATGACTCAATTCCCAAATATCTCTGAGCTATTTATTTGGAATGATAATCAGACTGGTAGCATTAGAATTCCGTCAAGTAGTACAGATAGGGGCATATCCTTTCAAGCAAGCGATAATTATTATACAAACCTTAACTTACAGGGTGCATTGCAGCGAAGTAACAACATTGCAACAGTTGATTTTTCAAACAATCTTCTTACAAATGTTGATATAACAGGATGTGTACAGATTACTAACCTCAATCTTCAAAATAACAGACTCAGCCAAAGTGAGGTTGATGAAATCCTTGCTACGCTGGATAGTTTGGGAAGAAACAGTAATAACACTCCAAGCTGGGTAGAATTATATGTAAATATCAGTGGCAGTGGAAATCAACAGCCTTCACAGACAGGCTATGCTTCAGCACTAAGTCTTTCAAATAAAGGATGGACTGTAGTTTCTAATAATTGGACTATTCTGCCAGCTCCTCCTGCACAAACAGGTGAAGCAAGAATTGACTTTACAACGACTGGTGATGGAACAAATATGCGTTGTGATTTCAACTCATCAGCAACAGCAGTATGGCATTGGTCTGATGGAACTACCACAGCTGCCGTTTCTGGCTCATCTGTTACAAAAAACGACTTGGGTGCTGGAACTCATCAGAATTATCTGACTATATCCAATGGTTCAGCATTAACGAGATTTGGTGCAGGTAGTGCTGGGCAAGGGCATATTTCATCTATTAGCAGTTTTGTGAACTGTCCGAATTTGGAAATACTATATCTATATCAGGAAAGTTCTTTAACTTCAATTGGTGATACAAGCACCACAAAAGTAGATGAATATCACCTTATGAGCACAAATTTGAGTACTGCTGAGATGGACATAATTTTTTCAAATGCAGTAGCATCAGGAGTACAAAGTGGTATAATATGGGGTAATAATGCAGGAACAACAGCAAGTGACCAAAACAAAGCAACTTTATTGGCTAGAGGTTGGACTATCTACTAAAAGCAGTGATTTGTTTTAGGTATATCTTTTAAATATTTATTTAGCTTTCGTAGTTTATTACTACTTGTAAAGCTATAATATAAAGCATTTGACGGCTAGAGTTTACTTGCCTCGTTATATTCCTCAAGGTTCAAGTGCAAATTATGTCATAAAATAATTAATTGTAATACTTGGAATTATATTATATAATTATTTATAGAAATATATACAATATTTGGTTTTAGGAGAAGTACTGTGCAAAGTAAAAATAATCAACCAAAATACTATACTCTTATGGAATGCTTAAAAGAAGATATCTTGATGGGAAGGGTAATGCCTGGAGAACAGATACCCTCTGAGAATATTCTTGCGGAAAGGCATACTTTAAGTCGACATACTGTCAGAAAAGCTATATCAATGCTTGTAAATGAAGGATACCTCCATACTGAACATGGACGAGGAACATTTTGTCTGAACAGAAGCAGTAAAAGAAGTGATTCCAAAAACATTGGAGTCATCATGACCTATATTTCAGAATATATTTTTCCTAGGGTAATAGAAGGCATGGAAAGAGTACTATCAAATAACAAGTACAGTATTATTTTGAAAAATACAAGTAATATCTTAAATAATGAATCTCTGTATTTTGAAGATATTTTAAGTAAGGATATTGAAGGATTAATTATTGAACCTACTAAAAGTGCACTTTACTCCAATAATCTCAAGTTTTATGAGGCTTTTGATAAACATAATATTCCTTATGTTTTTTTACATGGCTACTACAGAGAGCTAGAAGGCAAATCAAAAGTAATACTAGATGATGCTGCGGGTATGTATTCTGTTGTAGAGTACCTAGCAAAACTAGGACATAAGAAAATTGTTGGAATTTTTAAGGCAGACGATACCCAGGGCATAGAAAGACATAGAGGATATGCCAAAGCATTAACTGATACTGGACTAGCCTATGACCCAGACAATGTTATATGGTATCACACTGAAGAGCAAGAAATAAAACCATATGCCATAATTAAACATATAATTAAAGAAAAAAGGAATATTGATGCAATTGCATGCTATAACGATGAAATTGCTTTTAGAATGTTTGCATTGCTCAATCAATTAGGAATAAAAGTACCCAAAGATATATCAATTACTGGTTTTGACAATTCATTTTTGTCTGAGAATTGTCCTGTGAAAATTACTACTGTTAGTCATCCAAAAGAAATACTAGGGGAAGAGGCAGCTAAAATTCTTTTACAGTTGATTAGTGATAACAACTACCAGAATAATCCAATACAAAAGATAATTGTGCCAAAACTTGTTATAAAAGACTCATGTATTAAAAGATAAGTTAAGATTATCGCAATAAATTAAACAGTTATTTTTTCTATTAACTTGTATGTACATCTATACAAGTTAATGAAAATTAATACAAAATAAGGAAAGGAGGATTAATTGAGCTATCGCACAATCACACTTAAGAAAACTACACATTATACAAAATAACCAAAGTAAATATTTTAGCAGATAGTTTAGTATATGCGACAAGCTATATTTCAAAGCAAAAATCAGACAAGGAAAGGGGGAGGAAAGCTACAATACTCAAATTACCAGTTGATAGTAATTGACATTTTAAATTGAAAAGCAACATTCAATAAAGTCTTACTCTTATTTCTAAACTGTACTCATATTTCAGCAATCTGACTTAAAACAAAGGCTTTAACTTTAAACAGACTTTTGTAAATGACTTTAGAATTAATAGTATTTAAAGACAATAACTAAAGGGAAAATCATTTAAATTTTGGGGAGGTAATACTAAATGTTTAATAAAATAAAAAAACTATGTGCAGCAATTTTTATAAGCAGTGCTATACTGCTTTCTTCAGCAACAGTTTGCTTTGCAGACTATCCTATATTCTCTCAGCGTTATACAGCAGACCCTGCTACACTTGAGTATAATGGGAGACTTTACTTATATTGTTCACATGATAATGATGGTCAAGAAAATTATGTAATTTCTGAAATCACTTGTATATCAACTGATGATATGAAAAATTGGACTGACCACGGAGAAGTTTTTGTTCCATCTAATGATTGTAAATGGGGTTCAACAAAGTCTTGGGCACCTTCAGCTGTTTACCGCAACAATAAGTTTTATTTGTATTATGGTAATGGAGGCAGTGCTATTGGCGTTGCTGTAAGTGATAGCCCAACAGGTCCCTTTAAGGATTTAAGCACTAAACCTTTAGTAGATTCCAGTACTCCAGGCGTAATGCCTGCAACAAATATGTGGTTATTTGACCCAGGGGTATTTGTAGATGATGATGGTCAAGCATATATGTATTTTGGAGGCAATGGAGAAAGTAACATAAGGGTTATAAAATTAGGCAATGACATGATAAGTACTGTTGGTTCTGCTTCGACAATGACAGCTCCTATCTTTTTTGAAGCTGCGTACATGAATAAATATAAAGGAAAATACTATTTTACATATTCAAGTAATTTTTCAAAAGGTGCAGCTACTATTGAATATATGATGAGTGATAAACCTACATCTGGTTTCCAACATAAGGGTACAGTATTGGCTAATCCGCCTGATAATAGTGGTAACAATAACCATCATTCCATAGTTAACTTTAAGGGTAATTGGTATATTGCTTATCATAATAGATATGTTGCAACACAGAATAAAGTAGACACAACATATCAAAGAAATGTGTGTATAGATAAATTGGAATTTAACGCTGATGGTACAATTAAGAAAGTTACTATCACAAAAGATGGTTTAACTCAGCTAAAACCTGTTGATCCTTATGTAAAGAATTTAGCAGTAACCATGGCTGAGCAATCTGGTATTGAAACAGAAGAGTGTGGTGAAGGTGGTCGTAATCTTTCATTCATTCAAAATGGAGACTGGATTAGAGTAAGAGGAGTTGACTTTGGTAGTGGCGCAACTGATTTTGAGGCTAGAGTAGCAAGTGGCACTGAAGGAGGAAATATTGAGCTTCGTTTAGATAGCCCAACAGGTAAATTGGTAGGTACTTGTGCAGTACCAGCAACTGAAGGTTGGCAATCTTATGTAACAAAAACTTGTTCTGTTAGTGGTGCAACTGGTGTACACGATTTATACCTCAAATTTACAGGAGGCAGTGATTATCTATTAAATGTTAGTTGGTGGAAATTCAATACAGCATCACAGCCTACTGTTATTTATGGAGATGTAAATGGTGATAAAATTGTTGATGCTCTAGATTTTGCTACTCTAAAACAATATCTAATGGGCAGTATTACTACATTCCCAACCGAAAATGGCAAATTGGCTGCAGATGTTAATTTAGATGATTCTATTGATGCTATTGATTTTGCAAATCTTAAAAAATATTTACTAGGAGATTTAACTTCTCTTCCAGTAAAATAATATATATACGAAACAAAAAACGCAAGTTGGCAAGCCAACATTGCTTATGTTAATAAACTATTTATATAATCACCTTATCGAATATGATAGGGTGATTTTTTTATAAAGAGGCAAGAAAATACCACCTTCTTCTATAAGTAGCGTGTCCCGCTTTGGTTTTCATGCAGTGAGAATATCCCCGCCTCTTTGAAACGCCGCTAATGAAATAGCTCGAAAAATGCGAAGTTTACATTTCGCACATTCATCGTTCTCTTCGCATTTTGAACACAAAGTGCATTTTCGAGCTTGTATAAACTTTTGTACATCGAAAAATTTCATTTAAAATCTAGGCGTTATATTTGCCAATTACTGTTGAATTATGGTAATATAATACTTATAAAAATATTTTATATTTATTCTCACAAAAAGAGGTCTCTTTTTGTCGACTGAGCAAAATAATCGTTAAGTTACACAAAACCTAATTTACACTAAAAAGGCGGGAGATATATGAAGTTTTTAAGCGGTGCTTGGAATGCAATAGTTAGAATAGCAAAAATAATTAACGTAGCAGGTATTTCTGTTACAGCAGTTCTTCTTTTATGGTTTATGCTATTTAATGTTGGTCAGGTAACTGATGCTATAATAGCATTAGGAGAATTTGGTAAGCTACATCATTTCATTATATTGGTTTTTGTTGGTTCTCTCTGGGCATTTTTTATTTGGTATTGGGCAAGAGTTTTTTATTATATCGAATATCAAAAGCAAACAGATTTGAGAGATTATGAAAAAATCATTGTTAAATACACTCCTAGAGTTTTAGGGGCACTTGCATTATTGATTATTGCTGGAGCATTCTTGAAACAATCTCCTAAGTGCGAAGCAAGCTATGCAATTAATCCACTATGTGCAATTGGTATAACCTTTATAATTTTAACAGTTATATTTGTTATTATGGTTAATTTACGACGCAGAATCTTCAAATTGTTACCAATGGATCAAATGCATGAAATGTTGAAGCCAGAAAAAAGAATTGTTCCAGTACACAATTTGCCTGTACATACAAAAAGAATACTTATGATTGCAACAACACTGTCAAGTATACTTCTGCTTATAATAACTATATTTCCAATTCATTCTACTATGTATATAGGAGATGGCGTGACAATTCTTATCACATGTTTCTGTATTTGGCTTCCACTATTGTATTGGATTCGTTACTACAGTTTAAAGCTGGGAATTCCAATATATCTGTTATTAACAATAATAATTGTTTTCTTTAGCTTCTTTAACAGTAATAAAGATATAAGATTTGTTGATGATTCAACAATTGCTAATAGAAAGAGTTTAGGTGCTTATACCGAGGAATGGCTTAAATCGAATAAGAAAAGCGATAACGAAAAAGTTCCAATGTTTATTGTTTTATCAGAGGGTGGAGGAATAAGAGCTTCTTATTGGAGTGCTCAGTTTTTAGCAAGAACTCAAAGAGATTGCCCCGAGTTTAGAAAGCACTTGTTCTGTATAAGCGGAGTTTCTGGAGGTAGTTTTGGTGCCACTGTATTTGATGGGTTACTTAATTATTATGACCTCCATCAAAGTGAAGCAACAGTGCCACTTACAAATAAAAGAAATGCTATGCAAAACAAGATTACAGATATTATAGGCAAAGATTATCTTTCTCCAACAATAGCTTGTTTGTGTACCAGAGAAGTACTTCAATTATTAATTCCTTTTCCAATACAATCCTTTGACTGTGCAAAGGTTTTTGAAAAAACTTGGGAATACAACTGGAAAAATAATTTAAATGATGATACTACTTTTAGTGAACCTTTATTATCTTTATTGAATAATGCTTCAATTCCACCGCTATTTATAAATACTACTCAAGTAGAGAATGGTTATCCTGTAATACTAAGCAATATTAGCATTAACGAAGGTTTAAGCACTGCAGATAATATTAATAATTTCCATTTGCCTCGTGAATTTTATACTGACCTAGTGGAAAATTCTTCGAGTGATGTTCCTGTAAGCACAGCATCTCTGCTGTCTGCTCGTTTTCCTTATGTTTCTCCAGCAGGAACTCTGAAAGACAAGAATAACAGTGTTATAAGCTTAGTAGATGGTGGATATTTTGATAATACAGGTGCTAATACAGCCTATCAAGTACTGTTTAATATTAAAAGGCTATATGAGAAAAAAAACAAATCCATTTATCGTACAGACATAAAGCCAGTAATTATTTATCTGAAGAATGGAGTTAGCTTACCTGATAGTGTAAGTTCTAGAAAAACCTTGATTGATCAGCTTGTTGCACCTATTGAGACTTCCTTGCAAATAAGGGATTCCAATACAAAAAACAATCTAGAAAAGCTACGTGATTTTGTTAATTATTATGAGGGTGAATTGATAACCTATACTCTGCCAAAGACTGGTGATACAGAAACTGATATTCCTTTAGGCTGGGCATTATCAAAAAGAGTACAACAGGAAATTGATACTCGTGTGGAAGAAATTAACATTGATAAGATAGCAAAATATCTTAAATAAAATATAAAGGATATTTAAGAAGGGCTATTTTTGACACAAAATTCAGTTCTATATTAATGAAAATTAACGAAATTTATTTTCAGATTTTAGAATAAAAATCTATTGGTGTGGTAGAATTATCAATGATTTATTGCCGAAATAGTTGCTTGAATTAGTTTAAAAGGAAAATTCGGAAAAAGATGAAATTCTATACTCTAATAATCTCTATAATAAAAAGAAATAATAATGCTATAAATATTTCACAATTAATAAAGGAGCGAATAAAAAGTGAAAAAAATTGTAGCATCATTATTAATAGCTTTTTTTCTAATTATAACAGCAACGACAGCTAATGCCCAACATTATGTACAAAAGGGTGAAACCTTTTATTCCATTGCAAAAAAATATAATATGAGTTTGGCAGATTTGATTTCCTTGAATCCTCATATTGAGAATCCAAGTAGGATTCGACCAAATGATTATCTTATTATAAGAACCAAAACCCAAAAGCAAAGAGATTTAGTTGACTATGCACGCTCTCTGCAATCTGTGACCGTTTATAACTACGGTGGGAGCAATCCGCCATATTCAACTGATTGCAGTGGATGGACGCAGCATGTTTTCAAGAAGTTTGGGGTTAATTTGCCTAGGGTAAGCCGTGATCAAGCTAGAACTGGTCAGCCTGTAACCTTCCAGCAGCTTAAAATGGGAGATTTAATGTTCTTTTCAACAAGAGCTGATAAGGTTATTACGCATGTTGGTATTTATATGGGAAGTGATTATTGGATTTCAAATCTAAATTCAGAAAAGGATGTTCAAATTTTAAGTACTTGGGGTTCATGGAGTCAGAAATATTTCCTTTGGGGAGCTAGGCATGCGTTATAAAACTATCCCGTATAAAAATAAATACCCCAACTTTCCATTAATAAGTTTAACACCTACAATTTTTGACTTAGAAAGTTGAATAAATTACCAAATCGGCGAAATCCGATACTAAATCCACCTCTATTAAAGGATAGCAGAGGTGGATTTTTATTATGAACTTCTTAATGTGCGAAGTTAGAGTTCAATATATTTATTCGTCTGTAAACCACAAAACAGACTTGTATATTCAAAAAAATTGTAATACTTTAGATGGTGCAATAACAAATGATTATGCTAAACAAACTGTCCATAAAGATAATTTATCAAATTTCTCTAAATATATATACTTATATTTACCATTATGTATTAGATTATGATAAAATATTACTAAGTCAACTTACTATCAGCTAAAGCCTCTTAGAAACTATAAAACAAGTTTAAATCCTAATTTTGTTAAAAGCATAATTCGCTAAAAACCGATAAATTATCAAGCGAAGGCTTTGTATAAAATTGGCTTTATTCAATTTACGGTTCAAAGCCTTGTTTATTCAGCCATTTACAAAACAGCATATAGTTCAGTTTTATCAAAATATTGCTTAATATTGTTTACACAATAACAATGAATATTATTAATCTACTTTACCATTTGTAATTAGCAGACTATTTACATATCAATGCAAGGTTTATATGGTAATAATTGGATATATTCATGTGAGATTCAAAAAGATTGAGCAAGATAATCCAAGAAAATGAAAGTTATTTATTAGGGGGAGGAAAGCAAATGTTTAAAAATCGTATTTTGTCTTATTTACTAATCACTGCAATTATTACAGGACTGTTCTCATCTATACCTGTAAATAAAGCAGGAGCTGATGCTAGTTTGATGCTTTGGTACAGGTTTACCGAGGGAACTGGCACTAAAGTCACCGATGCTTCTGGAAATGGTCGTGATGGTACTTTAAATGGTAACTACAGCTGGATAGCTGCACAAAATGGTTCTGGTGCAGTTGCATTGGATGGAAGTTCAGCATATGTAAAAATGCCAAATGGTATACTATCAGGGCTAACAGAGACAACGGTAAGCACAAGAGTTTTTGTTGACCCGTTTAATGTGAACCCATCCTGGGTATTTAATTTCGGAACAACTACAGATTCAAAAAGTGACGCAAATGCACATTATTTAGGTTTTCTGTTGGAAGCAAATGCTTACAGGGTTATGCTTGCAAAAGCACACTGGAGCGACGAACAAAATACTAAAGTAAGCTCGGCATTTTCTACTGGCGTGTGGAAATATGTTACATTTACTCAGAAAGGAACTACAGGCACACTTTATGTAGATGGAGTTAAAGTAGCGGCAAACACAAATGTAGCATATGCTCCAAAAGACATTGAGTCTACGGTAGCAAACTTTATAGGAAGAGCACCTTATCTCGAGGACAAATATTTCAAAGGAAAGATTGCGGATTTCAGACTTTACAACAGGGCATTAAGTGCAGCAGAGGTTGCAGACATAAGTAACAGTGGGGCGGCTGATATTGTAGCAATGGATAAATCAGCACTAACTCTTGGAGATTTAAGTGCTGTTACTTCAAAAATAAATTTGCCAACAGCAGGAGTAAATGGCAGTACTATTACATGGGCATCATCAAATACAAGTGTTGTATCAGCGACTGGAGATGTAACTCGCCCTAAATACCCTGACACAGACAAGCAAGTGACACTTACCGCAACAATTACAAGAGGAAGTGCAATAGCTACTAAGGAATTTTCAGTAACAGTAAAGGCACTTCTGCAAGGAGAAGATCCAATTATTGAGTTGGCAAAAAAGCAGCTTTTGATTCCTAATGCAGATGATATTCGTGGAAATATTACATTGCCTAAATCAGTTAATGTTAACGGAGTTACAGTTAATTTGGCTTGGACAACTGACAGACCTGATATTGTAAATGTTAATGAAATAGTGAATTCAGGCTATGACAATACTCCTGCAGGTGTCGTTACAAGACCTGCTACATCAACAAAAGTAACATTAACTGCACATTTGACTAATGGAACAGCATCTGGTACAGCAGATTTGACTGTTACTGTGAAGGCAAAACCAAAGGCTATAAGCGAATCAGATTACAAGGGATATTTCTTTACATATTTTACTGGCACTTCTAGATCCGATGCAGAGCAAATATACTTTGCTTCAAGTAAGGACGGACTTCATTGGAACGAACTTAATGAAAACAATCCAGTAATGACTTCAACCGTTGGAGATAAAGGGGTGCGTGACCCATATATCTTGAGGTCACCTGAAGGTGATAAATTCTATATGGTTGCAACAGACCTACGAATAGCAAATGGTAAAGGCTGGGAGAATGCTGGAACATACGGAAGTAAATCTGTTGTTATTTGGGAATCCAATGATTTGGTAAATTGGTCTAAAGAAAGGCTGGTTAAAGTTTCAAGAGATGATGCAGGCTGTACATGGGCTCCTGAAATAGTATTTGATGATAAGACAGGAGAATATGTAATGTTCTGGGCATCACGAATAGGAGCAGATAACTTTAGTAAGTTTAGAATATACACAGCAAAGACAAGAGACTTTTATACCTTTACCGAACCAAAGTTGTATATTGACAGAAGTAATGATGTAATTGATACCACAATAATCAAACATGCAGGCACATATTACAGATTTTCAAAAGATGAAGTAAATAAGAACATTCTTATAGATAAATGTGACCAGTTGCTGAATAAGAATTTCACATCTTTACCATCATCTAGTGTTGGTAGTCAGAATGGTGTTGAAGGACCGGCAATCTTCAAGTTTAACGGTCAAAACAAATGGTGTCTGCTATTAGACTACTACGGAGGCGGCGGTTACTATCCGATGGTATCTACAGACATTACATCTGGCGTGTTCACAAGACTTAATACTTCTGAGTATAAGCTACCTTCTGGACCACGTCATGGAACAGTAATGCAGATAACACAGTCGGAATACGATTCTGTAATGGCAAAATGGGGTGGCATACCTCTAAAACCTATTGAAGAGCCAAAGGAAGCACCAATACTAGAATACAAATTCGATGAAACCAAGGCAGGAAATGCAATTGCTGATACATCGGGCAATAACCGTACAGGTACGTTAAATGGAAACGCAACTTATGTAAGAGACTCTGCAAAGAACTCTCAAGTGTTATATCTTGATGGAACAACAGACACCTTTGCCGCATTCCCACAGGGTTTCTTTGATGGCAAAAATACTGTAACTATTTCAATAGATGTCAAGCCAGTAACAGTATCGGGTAATTTCTTTACCTTTACAGTAGGAAAAGATACCAATAAATACATGTTCCTTAGGACACGAGATACTGAAAGCAGAAATGCCATAACAGTAAATTCTTATTCAAATGAGCAGGAGGTTAATGCCACAACAGCAGCAACAGCGAACAAATGGATGAACATCAAGCTGGTAGTAACACCTACAAGTATGGCAATTTATAAGGATGGCTTAATGCTTGGCAGAAATAAAAATGTATCAATATCCATGTCAGATTTGGGTACAGGTCTTCTGGCTTATTTAGGTAAATCCTTCTTTTCAGATCCATATTTTAAAGGCTATTTTGACAATGTAAAGGTATACAACCGTGCATTAACTCAAACGGAAATTGCAAAAGAGTTTGGAATTTCAAACGAGCCAGTTAAAATTATAAGTGTAGAAGATGTAACTGTTACAAGAGAACCAGATAAACTACCTGTATTGCCTTCAAAAGTAAATGTAACTTACAGCAATGGCACTACAGGAAGTGTTAAGGTAGCATGGGATGCTATGATTTCAACAGCTCTATATCCGTACACTGAAACCAAAACAGTACAAGGAACACTATATGATAATAAATACAGCAACCCCCTTATATTGAACAGGGCAGATCCATGTATTTATAAGCATACAGACGGCAATTACTACTTTACTGCTTCGTATACAGATGGTTCAAACGGACATAACAACGTAGGCATGTATCAATATGATAGAATTGTACTTAGAAAAGCATCTACTATTCAAGGTCTTGCCACTGCCGAGGAAAAGGTAATATATACAAAGGCTCCTCTTGGAGGCAACAAAAGTCCACATGTTTGGGCACCAGAAATACATTTTATTGATGGAAACTGGTATATCTACTATACGACTACCATATCCAGCACTGATGTTTGGCAAATTCGTCCACATGTATTGATGTGCCCAGGAAATCTAGACCCAATGGTAAAAGGAAACTGGCAGGACAAGGGACTTGTTAAGAAAACTAATTCTTCTGACATGGCTTTCACTGGCTTTTCTCTAGATGAAACTGTTTTTGAGCATAACGGAAAAATGTATATGATATGGGCACAGAATGATCCAAATTCTAACTTATATATTGCAAGAATGAAAGACCCCTACACAATTGATACTAATGCTGTTAAAATTGCACAAGCAACCTACGATTGGGAATTACATGCCTACAAGGTGAACGAGGGACCGAGTGTAATTAAGAGGAACGGGAAAATATTTATTGCTTATTCCGCTAGCGGTACAGATGCTCTATACTGTTTAGGACTGCTTACAGCCTCAGATACCAGCGACCTACTGAATCCTAATTCATGGGTAAAAACACCATACCCTGTAATGACCTTCAGTGATGAAGCAGGTCAGTATGGACCAGGGCACAATACCTTTACAGTGTCGGAGGATGGCAGCGAAGATATTCTTGTATACCATGCACGTCAAGAAGAGAAGTATATTAGCGGCAGCTATGAACCTCTATATGATGCAGGCAGACATACTCGTGTTCAGAAACTTCACTGGAACAGCGACGGCACACCAAACTTTGGTTCACCATATGCTGACGGTAAAATAGAATCAAACATAAGGGTTACGGCAACGATTTTAGAAACTCCTAGAGATGAAGTGGTTGGTGATTATAATGGAGACAAAGCAGTTGACTCCATTGATTTTGCTGTGTTAAAACAATATTTGCTGGGTATGAGAAGCAGTTTTGACGTAAAAGATTTAAAGTATGTTGGAGATTTGAATAGAGATAATGAATTAAATGCTATTGATTTGGCAATTCTTAAGGGGTATTTGTTGGGGGTGTATGATAAGTTGCCGTATGTGAAGTAGGAGCTAAAGGCTGAAACCTTAAAGGCTAAAAGCTTAAAGGCTTAAAGGCTAAAAACCTTAAAGGCTAAAAGCTTAAAGGCTTAAAGGCTTAAAAACTTAAAGAATAAAACCTTAAAGACTAAAACCTTTAATACTTAATTAACATTAACTTTCGCATATTAAAATTTTATCGGTGCGGGAGAATTATCAATGGTTTGTTGCCGAAAAAATTGCTTGAAATAGTGACACAAGTATATAGATAGGATTAGGTGAAAAAGCTACGTACTGGTGGTTTGTAAAGCTACTGGTGCGTAGCTTTTGGTTTTAACTCAACTTTCCCACTTAAAAATTCTATCGGTGCAGGAGAATTATCAATGGTTTGTTGCCGAAAAAATTGCTTGAATTAGTAATGTTTCACCGCAGTGTTTTAGCCGTCGCACACATTCGCCATCTGTGGCTCATGGTGTGCTAAAAACGACATCGTGTCGTTTTTACGGCAATAACACTGCGGCTCAACAACTAATTCATGCAATTTTTTCTAATCCAACTTTCCATTGATAATTTCTCCAACACCTACAATTTTAAACTGTGAAAGTTGAGTTAGTGACATGAGTGTTATAAGTAAGTATATAGTGTATGGATGGGATTAGGTGAAAAGAGCTACGTGCTGGTAGGGGGACTACTGGCGTGTAGCTTTTGTTGTTGAATTTTTCTAAATAGTTGTAGCTGAATGTATAATATACGATGCTGTTGTAAATTTTTTAAATTTTTTATTAAATAAAGTGATATGTACAAATTTTTAGATATTTATATATATTTTTACCATATTATATTGAATTATGGTAAAATGGTGGGTAGGTGGACAGCCAAGCGTGAATTTAATAAATTATTAAAATTATAAATAAGTATGTTGTATAATATACAGCGATGTGTTGATATTCAACTGTTTAAGTGAAGTAATTATTGCAAAAGCAAACTATTTCAAAGGAGAGAACTATATGGAACTTCTATATTTATGGATAAACAAGAGTAGTAATGACTGCATATTACAACAAGAGTTTAATTTTTCACCTTTATATAAGTTTAAAGTAGACAATCCAAAAAAACCACGAAATATTTCATATGAAAAGGCAAGGGAAGGCACAATAAATCTATTTATTAATGGTGAAAGTAAAATAAATAATATTACAGCAATAGTAGGTTCTAATGGTGCGGGTAAGACAACGCTTTTGTCATTTATAGCGAGAAATGATTGTCATTATAAATCTGAAAAAAGAGAAGGATATGAAAGAAGTGATATTGAGAGTTATGAACACGATAAATCTATTTATGTATTTATTGAAAATGATACATTCATTGTTTATCACAATCTTGAAGAAGAAATTACCTGTGATTTTGATATGTCCCTTGAAAATTTATATTGGAATCGGAGTAAAGAGTATTCTGTAGAGCAATTATCTAATATAAGGAAGCAGCTTATAATTTATCTTTCTAACAGTTCTTTTGTACCAGAAGAACTGTTGGGATATTCCAGAAG
>JAEWST010000053.1 GCA_023398105.1 Bacillota bacterium
AACCTCCAAACTGTTGTATTTATCTTACATCAGTTTGAAGGCTTTCACAATCTTTGGGATACTCCCACCCGATTATAATAATTCATTAGCCATCGATTGCACTTATTAATTCTTCCTTAGTTTGGTATTTTTTAGTGTAATACATTTCTCTTTTCATCAAACCCCAGAATCCTTCCATTGGTTCATTATCGATGCATCGTGCAACTCTAGACACACTTTGTATCATACCAAATTTAAGAATTCGTTGACAAAATTCATTCGAGATATATTGATAACTACTGGGTATGTATCTGGATTTGCCGCTACAGCTGCATCAAGGTCTCAAAAACCAATGGATTATCATTGTGATTACTAAGTACATACGATACTGGTCTTTTATCACACAAATCTATAATGGCACATAAATATATTTTTCCAGCATTTCCAGTACCAATTCCGTATTTAAATTCAGAAACATCTGTAACCCATTTTTCATTTACGTTCCTCTAAAATGGTAATGCAATTATTATTTTTAACCAAATCAAATAATCCTTTCGGTCTGGAAATCATAAGTTCTTCATTATTATTATACTGCATTACCCACTGTTGTACAGTAGTTTGCTGCAGTAATTATCAAAAATAGAATGTAAAATTTGGAACTCAACGTGTATAATTCTGGCATATAGGTAGAAAATATATAAATTGGGTATATAATGTAATTGTAATCAAATACATACTTATATGGAAATAAGTAGAAATTTATTTGGGAGATAATAAGATGCTAATAATAATTATATTGCTTGTAATAACTTTCATAACTTTTTATTGTAAATGATATTATAAAAGTGTACCACTTCAACACTATTTGACACTGAATTAGTTTACCACCTTGAAATATATTCCTGTAAGATTGAGAAGTACAAAAATCTTACAAGGAGATGAAAGAAAGGTGATTATTGAAGTGGATATATACTCTCAAATCCGCACTCTCCATACGGAGGGTGAATCCCAGCGGTCTATTGCCAAACGTCTAGGCATTTCCAGACAGACCGTCAAAAAGTATTGCGAAGGCAATACACATCCAGATGTGCGCAAATCTTACACCCGCGCAAACAACGTCATTACAGATGACATCACAAACTTTATCATTACTTGCCTAAAGCAGGACATGGAAGAAAAGCTGTCCAAACAGCAGCATACTGCCAAACGAATTTATGACCGTCTTGTAGTAGAAAAAAGCTTTACCGGTTCTTACTCCACAGTTCGGGAAGTGGTACGAAATCTACGGGCAGAACAGCTTGTCCCTCCCCAGGCAGATATCCCATTGGAGTACGATGCAGGCGATGCCATTCAAATAGACTGGGGTGAAGCAACCATCTATCTAGATGGTAAGAAAACAAAAATCAACTTCTTCTGTGGAAGGCTCTGCTATAGTTGCGACATCTTTGTACAGGTGTTTTATTCACAGAATCTGGAATCCTTTTTGGAAGCCCAACAAAGAATGTTTGATTATTTCAAGGGCATCCCTGGAAGACTTATCTTTGACAATGCCAAGGTAGCTGTAAGTGAGGGTTTTGGTCTGCATGCCAGAGCTACGAAAGGATATATGGCTTTTGCCGCCCACTATGCTTTCCAGACAGATTTCTGTAACATTGCCAGTGGTAATGAAAAGGGTCTGGTAGAAAATCTGGTGGGTTATGCCCGCCGAAATTTCATGGTGCCAGTTCCAAGAGTCGCTAACCTTGCAGAGTTAAATGAACACCTTATCAAGGATTGTCTGAATTACCGGAATGCCCATAAGGTAGATTCACGCTACTGCACCGTAAAGGAAGCTTATGAGGAAGAATGGTACTATTTAAAACAGATCCCAGCTTACCGCTATGATACCAGTCGTATTGCTACTCCAATAGTTGGAGATTATTCAACTCTCCGGTTTGATAAGAATGATTACTCCGTCCCTGTTCGCTACCTGCGTAAACAGATGACTGTAAAAGGCTATGCCAATGAGGTATGCATCTTCCATGAGGGAGAGCTGGTTGCAACCTTTTGCCGGCTCTATGGATCCGGTAAAATAGAATACCGGCTGGAGCATTACATTGACCTTCTGGAAAGAAAGCCACGCGCTGTATTTCAGGCAAAGCCTGTCAGACGCAATGTGACCAAGGAACTGCTCGACTGGGGAAGACTTCTTCCGGGCGGCAATAAGGAGATGGTAAAGCTCCTGCGTCTATGCGTTGACTATGGCGAAGAAAGAATCCTCTCCATCAGGGAACAGCTTCCAGTCAGAGCTACTATTCAAAGTCGTGGCAGACCGTGCAGAGCGGAAAAGTGTCATCGTTTCAACAAATCTACGGTTCTCCGAATGGACTACCATGTTTGAGAACCAGACCATGGTGACTGCATTAATTGACAGGCTTACTTTCCGGTCGCATGTATTAAATATGAATTCGGACAATCCTTACCGTGCAGAACATGCTGCTGTGGTATCTGATGACGGAAAGGAGGAATTTGTTCATGAATAACCTACCATACAGCCAGCTGTATATAAAATACCAAGAGGCACTTGAAACCATTTTTGTTCAGCAGATGGAGATCAAAGAACTGAAACAGGAAATCGATGATTATTGCCAGGCACTTGATGAATTGACAGACGTCGTTGGTACAATGTAATAACATATGGGGAATGCTCCAGGGTATTCCCCTTTATCAGAAGTAAAGTGGTAAACTCTTTCACTGTCAAATGGTAAACTTTTTCAGTGTCACGAGTGGTAAACTTTTTGAATGTCAAAATCGTCGGATTGGTAAACTAATTCGGTGTCAACCTGGTAAACTTTCAAAATGTCAGGTGGTAAATATTTTCATTGACATTCACACATGCAAAAATGATGATTTATTATGGAGAAGAAGTAAATAATCGAATAATAAATTACAACTTTTTGATTGAATTATTTTACAATTTGACATAAAATAAATAAAGTACTCAAGTTATAAGATGTAAGTATATATTATGAAAATTTAAATTTAAAATATTAAATTTTTGCGTTTGAAATGAATGCAATAGTTTTCTATTGATTTTGAATTCAAAACATTTGGGTTAGGGAAAACAAACTAAGCTGATATAGCAATTATATACCACATAATAATTATATATAATTAGGTTGCAGACTGGTAGAAATATAAATATAAAGTTACTTATGTAAAAATAAATAACTATGAAATTATTAGCAAAAAAATATAAGTAATGCGAGGTGTATAATGAGTAGCGCATATGTTGAAAACTTAATAAAATCTGTGATAGACAACTAATAGAGTAATACATGGGAATTATCAGTATTGGAATGGGAAATTGAGGATTGCGAAGAAGATGAGTATCTTGAATCTTCCTGTATATGTGGAAAGGAAAATCTCAGATACCTTTATACAATTAAAAACAAATATAATAATAAATTTACATGACACCAATATCTAATGCCTCTATTTGGATGCCAGCTTCCCATCTTGCGGGAAGGCATTATTTAGAAACTATGGATATAGATGTACAGTGATAGAAATACAGCTTTGCGCAATAGCATAGCGGTAAGCTTTTTTTGCAAATCGTTTATTTCGCTTATTATGGTATAGTTCCCCAGATCTTGCAGACTAATCGTGTAGGCATGCTGATACGATATGTTGGAGAACTGGAAAGCAATTAATAATCGTAAAAATGAAGAGAAACTTAACCCCGAAACTCAGTGTATTCTATTTATAAGGTGATAAAACTTAAATATTAATGTTATATTGACATTATTGATTAATATTGATATCATTGTATTATATAGAGGTGATGAGATGGAACTTACAAAGAACGAACTAGAAATAATGGAAGTATTATGGAACGCTAAGCATCCCCTAACAAGTGCAGAAATTATTAATTTATCAATTAACACCAAATCTTGGAAGGATAGTTCTATTCATATTCTAATTAATAGTTTACTGAAAAAAAAAGCTATTAAAGAGCATGGTTTTGTTAAAACGGGCAAAGGTTATGGTCGTACTTTCGTACCGACAGAATCTGGTGAAAATTATTATGCGGGTTATTTGGCTGCAATTGCAGAAAGAACTAGTGTTAAAAAGGTTTTTGCAACACTTTTTGATAGTACAAAGATATCTGCTGAAACAATTACGGAATTAGAAGATCTATTAGAGAAGTACAAAGGAGAACCAGATTAAGAGATGGAGAAAATTAGTATCAGCTATTACTCTATAGTTAATGCTATATTGTTTTTTAACGTTGGTTTGATTATAATATTAATTTTTAGGCATAATCTGACCTTTTTTATGAAACATAGCACATGGTGCTTATTCCTGCTCTTTTTATTTTCAGTGATTCGGGTTTTACTGCCATTGGATATGACAAAAGCAATTGTTATTAACTCAGATAAGGTTTATCCTTGGTTGTTAGAAAAGTTAAATACTTCAATGTTTGAAAGTGAGCTTTCTCCTGGTTATATTCTACTTTGGATTTGGGTATTAGGAAGTATTATACTATTCTTAAAAGATATTTTTCAATTTATTAAAGAAATTCAAACAATAAGAAAGTTTATTTTGATTGAGGACGAACAAGTAAATAGAATATCTAAAGAAGAATTTGTCAAAAATGTTGAAATTTATGTATCGCCTAGTATTATTGAACCGAAGGTTACTGGTATTTTAAAACCTTATATATATTTACCCCTAATAAATATAACTGATGATGGATTGCGTATGATTTTAAAACATGAAATCTCCCATATCCATGGGGGAGACATATTAATAAAATTGTTTTATACTATAATAAAAGATCTATTTTGGTGGAATCCATTAACATGTCTTTTTCAATATGAAGTTGAAAATCTCCTTGAGCTAAGATGTGATCTAGCTGTTACAAAAAAAATGAGTCATCGGGAAAAGATAAATTATTTAAGTACTATTTTACAGGTAATTAAGCAAATAGAACATCCTGCCGAAAAGAGAGGTTTTTCTAGAAGCGTAATGAATTTTGTTAGTATTAGATCATTTGATATCACAAAACAAAGATTTCAAGTTGTTATGGAAAAAGATAATCATTGGAAATCTGGAATGCAAATAATTACATCTTCAGTTATCATTATTTTATTCATTCTTTCTTATTTCTTTATTGTACAGCCAGCATATTATCCGAACTTTAGTGAAATGGAAGAAATGCAAGCGCTAAATAAGGAAAATTCATATATTGTAGTCACTAATGAAGAGAGAATATTATATATTAATGATGAATTTTATGGTTATTTATCTGCTAATGAATTAGATACTTTGCCTTATTCACAATTAACCATTATTAAAAAGGAGTAAAAAGTGAAAAAATTAAAAGTATTTTTATTATGTACAATCCTAAGTGTGAGTTTTATAACTCCTTGCTGGGCATCAACTATTCAGTATTCAACTTCTGTACAGATTGTATTACAAGAAATATCTATCAAATCAGAGGTTACGAAGTGGTATTATAGAAAACATGAAGGTATAAAACAAAAGCGGTTATGGTCGATTACATATGGATATTGGAAAACAGATTGGATGTCTGTCTAAAAAAACACCCTCTACAATTAAGTAGAGGGTATATCAAAAAATATTGACTGATATTAATATAAATCATTTATGTATATATAAATAAAAAAACTAGAAGCTAGTATAAATAGATTTAATTATATAGAGAAACAGTAATCTGAATAATTTGTGTCCCATATATGCAGGGTTTTGTTTATAAATACCTATTAATAGAATGGTTTGTGGCGACTTTCATGGTAATATTACTAATCAACTGAGCTTTTTATATACGCAAAGTCGCCTAGAATTCTTTTGAAATGATAATATAATGAGCTGTAATGTCATTATATTTATGTGGAGAAAGGGGGGAGAGCATAATTTCAATTAAGGGAACACATACATATTAAATAGATTAATAAAAGGGGGGAAGGATTTAACGAAGTACTGAAAAGTTATATTACTATTTAATTTACAGAATGTTTGGCTGGCGGCATTTTCAATAACTGTTGTGTTTGCAAATAATAACAACATCTCTTTATTAAATGATTGCTCAATACATGACGTATGTTATAATGCAAGATTTGGTTATAACGTTAGCAAAGAACAAACGCTTGCTTTTATTTTCACAGCAGAATATGTGGTCGAGGTGATAAAATGCTGGGTTGTTTCAGGACTTTCATAAAAGCGAATTTCAAGCCTTTTAAACCGAAACCCAATATTCGTTAGCTATATGAAAATACTCAAGTAACTACTGCCTTCCGATTATAACTGGCAATACCTATCGCTCTTATATTATTTGATAAATGGGTAGAGTCACTTTCCGAAGTAGGATGGTTATACGAGATAACCAAATAGGTTGGAGCATAATGAACAAAAAATAAATAGAGCTATAGTAAAAAAGTAAAATACAAGAATGAAAGGAATATTACAATGAAAAAAATAAAAAGAACAGTTTTTACCTTAATTTTAATGGCATGTGTGTTGTCAATGAATTTAATAGTGTATGCAAAAACAACTGACACTATAGTACCATTTGCATATGGAACTAAATATTTTTTTGAAGAAAAAACTAAAACTTTACGCAGCAAAGAAGGAAACCTAAATATATCTTATACGATTTCTGGATTGTATATATATAGTCTTAATACTGGTGAAATTACCAGAGCATATGACGGAAGATTGAATAATGTAAAGTTGGAATCTGGCCCTCACGATGGAGATTGGGAATTAATTGTTAAGGATATTGTTATAGGAAAACCTTCTATTTCGTCTGATGGTGCAACAGCTAAGTATCCGGTTAGATTCCATGTTTATGCAAGATTTCTTCCTGGCGGAATTGGTCTTTGGGAGACAATTGATTTTGGTATTGTAAATGATTACGCAACAGCATATGCTGAATAAAGGCTGGATAGTACTATTCAAACTTGAGTTTTGAATCAGTATATATGTTAAGATCATACTGATTCAAAGAATATAATAAAATTGCTTAATTATGAAAGGGGCAAACCTATGAAAAAAATAATAACTTTTATTTTATCAGTAATCATGTTGGTTAATTTATCTGCATTTACTAGTTTTGCAAATGAAAATGTGGCAGCTCGAAAAATATCATTTGAACAAATGATAACTAGATATTTTGAACATAAAGACACAACTGTGGTTTTAAATAAGGCAGGTAGAGACATTACGTCAGAATTTTTTTCTTATAACACTGTATATTTTAACAATGGAGATTATCAATCAATTCGGAATTATATAGAAAGTAATGTTTCTAATCTGAGTTATAGGGTGGAAAGTAGTATAGAAAATAAGGTAGCTGTAAATGCTATGGGAATCTCTAAATATGTGAGTCAATATGACTCTTTTCTAATATCAGATAAATATGGACATAAAGGTTATCTTACAATGGAAGTAGGCGGTACTCTAATATACAACCCCAATTCAGGGGAAATACTACGTGCTTATAATGCAAAACTTGTTCGATCAGAATATTCTGATTTACAGGATTGGACATTAACTAGTAGAAATGTTAGAACAAGTTCCTCAATTTCACCTGATAAGTTTAAAGCTTTTTTCACCGCTAGTTTACGTTCAATAGGTACATACTCCCATTATTCAGAAGAATTTGATTTTGGAATACATCAACTTACGGTGAGTGCAGAAGCGGGGAACTAAAAGAACGATGATGAATAAAAAAACAAATATGTATTTTGGTGGTGTTACAGCTTTATCCATATTAGTGTTATCTTTTCATATGCTTGCTCTAAAATTTATATATAATTATATAGGATTAATGCTGGATGCAAATGGACTACCAGGCGAAAAGCAAAAAGAAATTGTCGTGAAAGCCGAAAATCTTAAAAAATATTCCCAATATTTTACTAATGCTTTTCTATTAGCCAACTTTTTCTTTTTAATTCTTATCGGAATTATATTGCTTACAAGAATAATTAATTTAAAAATGTACCTAAGTTCATATTTACTATTTGAAGTAATTCAGATAATTGGG
>JAEWST010000182.1 GCA_023398105.1 Bacillota bacterium
ATTTAATGTATCAGCCGTTTGTTTTGCATAATATAGATTTTCAATACCTGTTATAGGCATTTAACCAACCCTTTCTGATTTAATTTACATAAATAAAGCGCATAGCTTTATGATATATTTTAGTATCTGGTTCATAATAGTCAGAGCATGTAGTGCGGCTGAAGCCTGCCGACACCAGTCTTTCCTTTACTTTCTCCTCTAAAGCCGTGTAATCTGTCTTTGACCAGATATCAATCTGAACATATATTCCTGTTGCAATTTCTTTGTTTTCTGCCCAGCACTCACCCTGCTCGTTATAGCAGAAAAAAGTTATATATGCTTCTTCGTGACCAGAGTATGACAGAAATTGTACTGGGACTGCTAAGGGTTTCAGCGTATCAATTATCAGCTTTTTATAGTTCATAAGCCCAATGCCTCCCTCAGCTTTTGGATTATTATTTCGGTTATGTTCTTTTTATTTTTCTCATATGCAGGCTGCAGAAATGGCCTTGCAGTCATTTTAGATGTACCCCACTCTAAGAACTTGGCTCGCCAGTTTGTATCCTTTCCGGGACCTATCTCAATATATCTGACTCCATCCTTTTTCTTTACACCATAAATCTTAATATCCTCCCTGATATGTCGGTGCTGAATTGAACTTACATTAACCAAGCTTTTTGCATCATTTGCTATGGGTTTAGCTGCTTCCTTTAATGTAGCCACTTCAATTTTACTAGCAGCCTTCCCCATCTCCTCAAGCCTCTTTAGCAGCTCATCCATCCCAGTTAGTTCAAACTCAGCCACTTGCTTTCACCTCCACTGCTTTTATCTCCATATACCTGTTCTTATACTTAATGTTGTCTATGGCTGTGATGTTGTAGTACATACCATTGAATTTTATTTTCATAGATTCATCAATATCTGGTATTGCTCTTATCTTGAACTTTACTGTATTCTCTTTTTGAACCGCAGCAGCTTCATAGTATTCTCTTCCTGAAAGATTTGCTGCCGAAGCCCAAACTGTCTTTAAAACAATAAATCCCTCTGTCTCAAAACCGTTCTCATTAACAGTAATAGTCGGCTTTAAAAATGTAATACGATGCTTCAATTCCTCAATTCCCACAATAACCTCCACGCCACATTTTGATATAAAGATTGATAAGACTTCGTGGAGGTACGCATCTAATTTGTAACTACCACTTAGTCTCTTAAGCTATCACCAGCTCTCCCTTCGGTATGTAAACAGAAGCCTTGTCACTACATCCATTACTTCCCTCATATTAATAGTTTCACGCATTTCATACATACTGGCTACAAGGTATAGAACTGCTTGCCTTACTGTTTCCGGCACTTCTGCGAATTCCGACAAAGGGAAGCGGAGGACACCCTCACAAAGTTCCTCCGCTGTAGAAATAAAATTGGTGACGAGCGTATTTTCCTCATCACCATCTAATCTTAAATATATTTTTGTCTCTTCAAGTGAAACGATCATACGCTCACCGTCCTTTTGATATTTTATGTATCTGCCATTAGTCCCGCTGACTTTAGCTTTTCTAGCAGCTGATTGAATTCTGACTTTAAGTCAGCTATTGTTGTAGCACTACTGCTTGCCTGTGCTTCTGCTGGCTTGAGTTCGGTACTGCCAATAATGAGTTTTCCCTCTGAGGTTATCTGAAGTATTCCTCCGATTACTATTTTTTCTCCGCCCGCTTCTGTGTAGTTTTTTACGTTGCTCATTTTTTCACCTACACCTTCATTTGAAGCACTTTTATTGATTCTGGAAGGACAAGCTTTCCATCAACTCTCTGCATTGCTTTAAAGCCTATCTGTCCTGTAGCTGCAAACAACTCATTCAATCTCTGAAATAATCTCCCCTGTCTGTCGGCTATCCAGTAGTTGCTAAAGTCACCAAATGCAATAGGCTTAGCACCTGCTGAAAGTGCAGGTACATAAGCAGATGTCCTTATTGGCTTGTTTAGTATGGTGTCCGGTGCGTTTGCTGTGATGGAGGGCTGCCACAAGTAGTCACCACTTCCATTTTTGAGCTTTCTGATTGCCTTTACTGTTGAATCATTCATTATGAATACTGCATTTTTCCTGTAAGGGGATTTCAAGCTGTAGTAAAGGTCTATAACCTCATCTGCCGTTATCGCTGTTGAGCCTGCCGCTGTCACACCTAGCTGCGCACCGCCTGTTGCATTTAATATTCCTGTTGGTTTGCCGACCCCATCACCGATAATAAAGGCTTCTTCCTCCCTTGCACCTATTCTTCTTGCAAATTCCTTTGCAATATATTTCTCAAGATTAAACACACTATCGTTTAGAAGCTCTTCCGAAACCTTTAGCATTGTTACCAGCTTGTATGCCCCAATTGAAATCAGTCCGAAGGAATCATCTGATTCTGGGATGTTTCCTTCCTCCTCTACCCATGAAGCTGTTCCCTTGGAGGCAACAATAGGAATTTTCTTATCACCAGAGGAAGTATTCATAATATTTGCTATCTGTCTGAATATATTTTCCTCCTCAAGACTCTCAATAAGAGTTCTTTCAAACTCATCAGGTGCAAGCACTCCTCCTTCAGAATCGGTTCCAACCTGAAGGGCATTATGTACCTCGAAGCTGTTTTTGTTTCTCATCAACTTCCAAAACGCATCTTTGTACTCGTTTGTAGCTCTTGGACTGATTTTACTTTTACCATCCTCAAGGCTTGCATTTGGCGCAGACTTTATTGCACTTGAGGTTGGTTTTGACAGCTCCAAATCAAGAACAGCTTGTCTTTCCAAACGTTCTATTTCCTTACCGAGATTTACAACATCAGCTTCCATCTTCTCATACTGCTCTGTATCCTCCGCAGACAATAACCCTCTTTCGCCTCTTTTACTATCAAGAAAAGCCTTTGTACTGTCCCATAGCTTTGCTCGTTTCTCACGAAGCTCTAATATTTTATTCATTATCTAGTCCTCCAAAAATTTAATATTTTATTTTAATAGTTCAAGCCTTTTTAATAGCTGTTCATGTGGTGTTCCTGTTTCAATATCAGGCTGTGTCTGTTTAGCCTTTGGCAGCTTGTTTAAAAATGAATTAACTACCGCCATTTTGCTGAATATGGCACCATCATCAGAAAGCTGTTGTTCATTTTCCCTTTGAAAAAGTATTCCGTCTGCAAAGCCCAGTTCCACTGCCTTTTTTGCATTAAACCAGCTTTCTGAGTCCATCAGTTTGGATAGCTTTAACCTTGACATTCCTGTCCTAAGTTCGTAGGCATTTATGATGCTTTCTTTGACTTCATTTAACATTGCTATTCCGCTTTCAAGGTCAGAAACTTCACCGAATACAACTGTTGCAGGATTATGAATCATCAGCATCGATACTGGTGACATTAAAACCTCACTGCCTGCCATGGCAATAACTGAGGCTGCACTTGCCGCAATCCCATCAATTTTCACAGTGACCTTTCCTTTGTATTCCATCAGCATGTTGTAAATCTGACTGGCACAAAAAACATCACCACCCGGAGAGTTAATCCAGATGGTGATGTCACCGCTTCCATTCATTAATTCACTTTTAAACTGTTTAGGTGTTACTTCATCTCCGTACCAAGTTTCCTCTGCTATCGCGCCTTCAAGGTAAAGAGTTCTGCCGGTGTCCTCGTTTCTTACCCAATTCCAAAATTTCTTACTCATTTGCCTCTCCTCTCACATAAATCGCATAAAAAAAGCATACTCACCAAACAGTTCTTTTACTTTTTGGCTGTATGCTTTAACACTAAAACCGTTATTCTCCTATAAACTTCAATCAAGTTTAGTATCTTCACCACCTTTGTTATATTTTTCAGTCCAAGCTCCTGCATTAGACATATCAACAAAATTTCCATTAACCAGATATTTGTTCCCTCCTAATTCGTCTGGTATCAGATTCATCTCCTCCAATTCTCTAATATCATTTGCTGACATGATTCCGTTTTGACGCATTATTTGATAAAAAGCCGCTCTAGATGCTGCATCTCCTCGCAATCTTCCATTTAAATTGAATTTCACAAAGTACATTTTTTTCTCACTATCAGAAAATAATGCTTTTTGCATGGATTGCTCAATCCTTGAAACCCAAGGGATTATTGTATTATCAATGAAGCTGATGGATTGATGCTCTATGTTGCTAAACGTGGCTTTCTCCAAGTCTGCCACTAGATGAGGAGGTACTCTGAAAATCCTGCATATCTCCTCAATCTGAAACTTGCGTGTCTCTAAAAACTGTGCTTCATTTGGTGGAATACCTATAGACGTAAATTTCATGCCCTCTTCTAAGACTGCTATTCGGTGAGCATTTGAGCTTCCCTGGTACACAGCATTCCAGCTTTCCCTAACCCTTGCTGGGTCTTTTACTACACCCGGATGCTCCAACACACCTCCCGGATTTGCACCATTAGCAAAGAACTTAGCCCCATATTCCTCAGTTGCGATTGCCATTCCAACTGCATTTTTAGCCATTGCAATCGGGGAGTATCCGATAAGCCCGTCAAAACCAAGTCCTGGAATGTGCAGTACTTCATAGTCTCTGAGATAATTTATCTGACCGTCCTTGTTGTAGATGTAATAAATTTCACCACTATCATTCCTGTCCACCGTCATCCTATCCGGCAGCAGCGGATAAAGAGCAATTACTCTGCCCCTGCCATCCCTGATTATTTGTGAATAGGAATTTCCCCATAAAAGTAAATGACCCATAAGTGTTTCTCTGAACACAAATGAAGTCATCTCAGGATTTGGTGCATCATGTAGAAGATAATATAAAGGATGTTCTAATGCTTTATCCTTTCCTCGGTCTGTGTATTTATATGTATGAAGAGGCAGTGATGCTATTGTCTCTGCGAGTATCCTGACACAGGCATAAACTGCAGTTGTCTGCATTGCTGTGCGTTCATTTACTGTCTTTCCGCTTGAACTGTTTCCAAAAAGGAAACTGTACGTGCTTCCCCAAAAGCTGTTCTTTGGACTAGCTCTTGGCTGAAAAAATCTTGATATTAGTGGTAGTTTCATTGTTCCTCCTAAAAATGGGTACAAAAAAAGCACTTCAACTATTGAAGTGCTTTTGACCAACTTAATTGTAACTAAAAGCGCATTCCAAGCAATCCAGTATCTTCACTTGCGTCACTTATCCTTTTGACAACAAAAGAAAAAAATTGCTCTTTAAAATCTTCTTCAAACTCAGTCTCAGGGATATTATCTGAATTAAGTAGGCATATATATTGAAACCCTGATTCTTCACTTTTTTGTTTTGCAAGCTTTAGAGCTAGCGCAATCTGCCTTTCATCTACACCATCGAAAATTGTACTATCATGTACCAAGAATTTTGGAAATGCTGTCTTATATTTGCCAATCTCCATTAGCATTAAATCATAGCAAAACACCTTCATATAGCTTACACCTTGGCTCTTAGCTCTTTTGATATTTACATCAAATTTATAACCCGTTTCAGTTAAATCAACAGTTAGAACACCAGGTTCAGAGTATAAGTACTCTGAATTTGCTTTGAATAAAGATATTGACTTTTCTAACAACTCCTTTCTTTCCGAATAATCTTGTCTTGATTTAATTAGTAATTCCTGATTTTCAATTTTAAGATAACTCTTAGTATCTTCAATATACTCCGCTGTTTTAAGTTTCTTCTTAGCTTCTTCTAAATCCTGTTTTGCCACTGTATAACGTTCTTGAATAATAGTGTATTCCTCTAGTGCTCCATGGGTAGAAAGTATTTTCATAATTTCTGAGCGTCTCTGCGAGATAATTTCTATATTAGCTTCTAAGGTAGTAATATCTTTTTTTAAATTTATAATCTCGTTAGAAAGATACTCTTTTCTATTTCTAACAATAGTTTGATGAAAGTTTAGTACTTCATCAAGATTCTTCTTTAGGTTTTCTCCAAAAATAACGCCTGCTTCCTTATATATACTTTCAATTTCCGAAAGTGGAACCTCAGTTTCTTTTTTTTGGACACTATCAATGTACCTATCCAATAATTGCTTTTTTATAGATATTGTATTGGCTGCTTCATGAAGTTTTTTAGTAAGTTCATTAGCCTCTTTGTTTACTTCATAATATTGAGGATGAACTTTAAATGTATCAATCTCCATTTTTAACTTTTCGTTTTCTCGTTCTCTTGTTATTACGTCTGAATTTAATTCTCCAATATTAAGTTTCAACTCTCCTATAACTCCTGATTTAGCAGCCTTCTTATAATCTTGTATGCCTTTTACTTTGTCTTTAATTTCTTGGAATTGAGACGCATAATCTAAATTCAAGCCTAGAAAATATGCATTACACTCTTGAACGCTGTAAGTTTTTTGTTTTGGAAAATATTCAAACGCACTCCTAAATCCATCTGATGTCCTTCTCACCAAATATGAAATTAGCTCTCTAAATGAAGGTGTATATTTTCTATTCTTATTCTCTTTTTCTAAACCAAACCACATAGTGAGTAAACAATTGTTTAATGTGGAAGGTGAGGCATAATATTTATGTTCCTTTTTATCGTATAATAAATCAAAATTTAAACGCTCTTTATCTCCTATAATGTAAATTTTATTAGGAGTATTTGTATATCTAGTAAATTCAAATTCGGACGAATTTATATCTATAACAATAGTAAATGTCCAATCCTTTAAATATGCGGACTTAAATATTGATTTTTTATCAACCCTAGCGCCTAAACAAAAATGGATTATTTCTATTAAAGTTGTTTTCCCCGAACCATTTCTAGATTTCTTTATATCATCTTTATCATCAGTTTTTTCTCTATCAGCCAGAATTACATTAAACCCTTCGTTAAATACTATTGATTTAAACTTTGGATTATTGCTTTTAATTTCTTTTATCATTTTTCACACCTCACAACCAATCCATTTTTATATTCAATAGCATTAATCATATAAAGAAAATCTAAAGCTAAAATGAATTTTTCATAATTCATTAAAGTTTCCTCGTTTTTAGCCTTTTCCCAAATAGAAGAAATAGTACTATCTCCATCTATATTTGATAAAATTATAGCACCACAATTTATTAGTGAATACTGTATCTTAATATTTTTAGTAGGAAGTATCATTTTTCAAACACCTCACATTCCTCAAAAAAGTAAACCAGGATGCCTAATCCAGCAGCTCTATAAGAAAACTCTTTTCTATTTCCGCTCGCTATATCCCATAACTTATTAAAAATTTCATTACTGTCTTCACAAACCTTTTTCAAATCTTTATATGTATCTGACATAAACCCAGTTAATCGTTGAGCAAAATTAACATCTGGGTGTCTATTTAAATAATCTTCTACCGTAATTACTTGTATCAATCCCATGTTAATTTCTTTTATAAAATCCTTAAGGCTATTTTTGTCTATCTTATCACTAATTTTAGTAATACTAAAATCACCAGAATTTGAATTTTGAAATGTTCCCATTAAATATTTTGCAAGAACCTCTAATTCAGAAAATGTGTATGTATTTGAGGCCTCTTCAAGTTGCTTATTAACCCACTCTTCATGCTCTTTTTTAAGACTAAACAACTTTTTGGGAGGAAAACTTGCTATTTCTGTATCTATAATTTTGTGACATGATGCACATGCGTAAATTAAATTTTCATAACTATTAACATATTCAGATGGTTTTGTTTCATCATATCTAGCTGATCCAGGCTTCTCTCCATATATATGTGCATTTTCCCCTACACATGCCGTATCATTACTAACACCATCTACTAATATCCTTTTACATATTGCACAATGATTCCCACTCTTCGTATGAAGTTTTCTTTGGTGCCTATCTGGAATCTTCGCCTTAGTTTCAGCCATAAGGCACACCTCCATTATATTCTTATGGCTTTTATTTTAACATATTTTGTTACATGTTTCAACATTTTACATATATATAACCATTAATCACAGAACCAAAATCCCCCTCTCATCATAAACACTACCCTTATTTTCGTTCCTTATTGCTCTATCCAATGCCATAATCAGAGCAACAGCACCGTCGATTCGCTCGGTTGATTTCTCTTTGTCAGGTTTAATGTTTCCTGCCGGATCAGTTTTCACATAGATATTATCCATCATCCATCTAAGAACTGGGTTTCCTCCGTGTGCAATCCTCTTTTCCAGTGTTAGCTTCATTAATTCCTTTGAAGAGGGTGACATATCCTTGTAGCCTTGTCCGAAAGGTATTACAATGAAGCCCATTCCCTCAAGGTTCTGCACCATTTGAACTGCTCCCCAGCGGTCAAAGGCAATTTCTTTTATATTATATTTAGTTCCAAGCTCCTCTATAAAGTTTTCTATGTATCCATAATGAATGACATTGCCTTCTGTTGTTTTTATAAAGCCTTGCTGCTTCCATATGTCGTATGGAACATGATCTCTTCTAACTCTTAGTTTGAGATTATCGTCAGGTATCCAGAAGTATGGAAGCACTATATATTTTTCATCAGCTGTTCTTGGTGGAAATACAATAACAAATGCTGTAATATCCGTTGTGCTTGAAAGATCAAGTCCTGCATAGCATTCTCTGCCTCTCATGGCCTCAAGGTTTACCTTGAATGCGCACTCATCCCATTTGTCCATTTGCATCCAGCGGGTAGACTGCTTTACCCACTGGTTAAGCCTCAATTGCCGGAATATATTCTCTTCGGCTGGGTTTTCTTTAGCACTAATGTATGCATTCCTTACTTTTTCAATGCCAATGGTGTGTCCAAGTGAGGGATTAGCCTTGTACCAGTTCTTTTCATCACTCCAATCATCATTATCAGCAATTCCATATATAACAGGATAATAGGTAGTGTCAATTTTCCTTCCGTCAATAATGTCCTGTGCTTTTTGGTGCTGCTCATAGCATATTGAGTTTCTATCTGTACCTGCTGTAGTAATCAAAAAAAATAGCGGTTGAAGTCTTGCATCACCGCTACCTTTGGTCATTACGTCAAATAAATCCCTGTTCGGCTGTGCATGTAATTCATCAAAGACAACTGCATGAACGTTAAGTCCATGTTTAGTATAGGCTTCAGCAGAAAGTACTTGATAAAAGCTATTTGTTGGCTTATATACAAGACGTTTTACAGACATTATCGGCTTTATTCTTTTTTTAAGAGCTGGACACTGGTCAACCATATCTACTGCAACATCAAATACTATGGATGCTTGCTGTCTGTCAGAAGCACAGCCATATACTTCAGCACCCCATTCACCATCACCACAGGTCATGTATAAAGCAATTCCGGCAGCAAGCTCACTCTTTCCATTCTTTTTAGGTATTTCCACATAAGCTGTGTTGTACTGCCTATAACCGTTATTTTTTACTGTTCCAAATACATCACAAATAATTTTATTCTGCCATGGTAGTAAATCAAACGGAACACCTTTCCACTGACCCTTTGTATGCTTTAAGCAATTAATAAAGTTAACAGCTCTCTGTGCTTTTTCTTCATCATACACTCTTCTTACCCCCACTTAGTAGGATAAGTTCCATAGGATCATCTATATCTTGCTGAACATTATCAGAAGCTATTCTGCTTCTAGCAGATGGTGTCATGCCGAACTGCTCACAAAATTTATTCATTATTTTAAGGTAGGTTTGGGCAATTGATACCTGCGGCACTTGCTGCCAGTATCCCGATGGTGTTTTTACAATTGTTCCGTGCTTTGTTATGAACTCTTCTGCCTCCTTCCATCTTGCATATGCCTGACAGTAGCCTGCAAATGCCGCCATATCAACTTCTGTAAGTATGCCAAGCTGTTCAAGCTGTTTTACTGTTCTTCGCCATTCCTTTTTAGCCTCACTGTCAAGCCATGTTGGACATTTGGGAGCTTTTTTACTTGGCTTTGGTTCTGTTTTGTTTAACTTCCTTTTGCCAGGATTGCCTTCAAGCTCCTTTATTGCAGTAGGCTTTGGCTTTCTTCCTCTCTGTGCCACAGATATCACCTCCAATCTTAGTAATTTTGTATATAAGAAAAGGACCTACCGGAGTAAGTCCTTCAATGTTTTACCATTAGTTAACACTATCTATTTCTATTAAAAATGCTTGAAATCAAACCTTTTATTATCTAAATCTGAAATCTCCCTAACATTTTCGGCAATAGCTTCCCTTAAAACTCTTAATGGTATTTTATTATCATGATAACCTTGCCAGATTATATTAAGATAGCGATTTGTTGGCTTAGCAGGAAGTTCCTCATAATCTTTAGCCATTATATATACCATTGCTTTTATAGTACCGTTCTTTGTTGCTACTTCGACTTCTTCCTTCACATACAACTTTGGATATCCCTCATAAATATCAAGAGCTTTCTCGCACTGAGCAGTTATCTCCCACAAAACTATGGGTACAGTGCTTCCCTGTCTTTTTTCAATATTTGCAACACCATTGTTTATACCTCTGAAGGTCAATCTGTAGCTTCTTAATTTTCCTATTCCTATAACCTTGGCATTAGGACATCTATGGCTCATTTGAGTAAGATTCATGTTTGAACCATAAGCCCCATATATTTTAGTTTCATTTTTCATAGTATAAGTGCTCCTCTTCTTTTTTGATTTGGGCTGTGAGGGCTTTGTTTGCCCCCACAAGCCAATGCTTACCTTCAAGCGGCATTACGCCAAGCCGAGTTCCCGCTAAGACTTGCAAGGAAGTGATGTCTGCAGGTTTCAAACTCCTCACCGATAAGTCCCAGCCTAAGCATCCAGCATCTGAAGGTATACTTTTCGTTGTCGGTATAGGTTCTTCTTGCACTTGCAGATTTTTGACTGATTGCCTGATGGCTTACCGCAAGGCAGAATTGTATGTATGCCTTAATCTTTCCTGCATGGATTGTCCCGTTAAAAAGTCTGAATTCAACCGTTCCCTTATCAAAAACGCTGTGAAGGTTGAGTCCATGGTACCTGCTATTGTGATAGTGTCTGCTTCTGTTTTCCTGACCAAAACCTGAGTACCAAATGTCTGCCAAAGCTTCCAAGGTCTTAGGCTTTTTCTTGTTTATCGTTGTTATTAGGTTTTCGTTTACCTTTTTGCAGTACCTTAATCTTGCAGGGTCTATCTCCAAGCTTTTATATAATAAATCCTCTTTGCTCGCCATAAGGTTGATGAGGTTTTTCAAGCTTAGCGGCGTGTGATTTTTTGCATCTATGTGAATGTGTATTCCACATTGGTATTTGCTGTCGCTTAACGCTCCTGCGTGTCTTAGCTGTCTTACCAGCTCTTGAAGTGTTTCAATGTCCTCATAGGTTAATATTGGGCTTACCAGCTCCACACTGTAATCCCTGTCTGCTGTAACAATCCTGCCGTATTCTTTTTTGTGGGGCAAAATGCTTGCATCGCTCACAAATTTCCAACCTCTGCCGTCTGATGTTGTAACCTTGTATTCATCGTAAGTGCCACCCTTGTATTCAAGCCTTGCTCCCACTCCGAAAAATTCTACTGCAATCTGAGCCGCCTTTGCCCTTGTTATCCCTGTCATTTCAATTTCAATTCCGAATCTCTGTGTTTTCATCGTAGTTTGCTCCTTTTAAAGTAAATATTTTCCTTTTGTTAGTGTACATATTAGCTCTGAAAGAGCCTTATATCCAGTTAATTAAGAGCATATTATCAACAAATAACACAGTGGTTTTTTGTGCATTTTACAGTAGTTTATAACTTTTTTAGAACTCAATATATCCGCAGCCGACTCCATCTCTAGGCCAGATTCCACCAGAAGTTTTATTTAAGCTTCTATGAAAGGGTTCAATCCCCTCATCTGTTATAATCAATAACGCATTACAGTTTGGGCAGTCTGTAGTACAGTATTTTATATCGTCATAGCTTTTTATGTAGTCTCTATCTATTGAAAACTTCTTAAAGCAGACAGGGCATTTCAAATCCTTATGATTGTTTGTTTTGTAAATGTAGTAATATCTTTTTAGGAAATCCTCAATATGCTGTAATTTTTCTAAATCTGTTAATCCTGCTTTATCAATTTTTACCCTATGAGGTGTAGCATTCACATAACTTTTTTCTAGCTTTGGCTTTGCTATTGGGAAAAAGGAGTCTTCAACCAATTTAAGGCATTTCAATTTTAAATTCCGTATATCACTGTCTTTAGATTTTATTGAGCAAATATACTTCCTAAAGTTTCTTTTAATTAACGCATCAAATGTTTTCATATGTCACCCTTTTCTGAGCTATTTTCTAAGGGTGTTTCCAAGCTTTCAATTATTGTTGTCTTCCTATAGGCTCCATTTCCTTCAAGGTTTTTAAGAAGTAGCATTCTCGATTTTTTATACTCACTTCCTACAAAGCCAAGCCTAATTAACCATGTCCTCATTGTAAATTTATAATTATCTGTAGCTGTAGGCTTTGGGGATGCATGTTTTAAGCTCCTTGCACTTTGGCTCAGAAGTGAAATGAACTGTGTATATGCTTCGAGCCTGTCTGGCTCCTGAAATGTCTTGGCAAACTTGAAGGTTATAGTATTGTTAGTGAAGTCAAATTCAATTCCACGGTAACCACTCTCTTGCTTTTCGGCTATTTCAGTTTGAAATTCCTTAATTGTCTGTATGTGGGCTTTGTTCAACTCTGCAATAAAATCAGCCTTTAAAATATCAGCTTCAATTTCAAATACCTTCTTTATAACAGGCTGTTTGCTGTAAAGCATGTTAAGCATATTTCTCAGCGTGCTACCTGTATGTCCCTCCATCGGAATTGTAATTTCAAAGTCAAGGGCTTCATTTTCATGTGCTAGTTCTTGTGCTTCTGCCTCTAATTCTTTTTCTTCATTTGTTCCATTAATCAGTGCTTCAAGCTCAACCTCTACATCATCTAATGTAATTCTTCCTGCCCTATCAATTGTATAAGTTCGTTCATTAATTGTTATTTGATATGCAAAGCTCGGTACTCCCATGTATTTTGCCTTTACTCCTGCATGTTCTTCCAAAGCTTTAATTATCTGCTTTCTGTCCATTTGTAATCCCTCCTGCAATTTTTGTTATTACATTAATCACTCTGAATATCAGTAATTGCAAGGGTTTTATTACATTTAGGCATTGTTTTTTATATTCCACTTGATGTCCGCCATTGGCATTATATACTCATTACGGAAAGCTATTTTTAGAGAAACCGCCTTCTGCCGCAAACTTTATCGCTGCCATTACCATAATCACTATGTTTACACAAACACCGTTGCCCCACATTTTATACTCTGCAGCATCCGAATGTGGATTTTTAAGCCACTTTATTATCTGCTTTCTTGTTTTTGGCTTATTGCTTTTACCTATAATTTTGCGGTGGGTTTCCCATACCTCTGTCCAGAATAAAATTTCATCTTCTGTTGGATTTACTGTATCAAGGTCATCACACCAATAATCAGGGAAGCCTTGTAGTCTTGCACATTCCGTTGGTGTAAGCCTACGGACTATATAATTCGGCTCAATTAATCCATTTTGATAACCTGGATTTGTACCATTGACAATCGTATTTGATATACCATCCTGCCTAAAACATTGACTCTCTGCTTTCATCTGAGGATAGAAGGATGCTGGTTCCGTTACTATCTGAGCATCTTTATAGTCTCTTGCCATCAATGGTGCGGCTATTTCCTTATTGATTTCGGAATAACAGCCAGTAGTCATTGCATAGGCTACCGCATGGTGGTCGATGGTATTCAACGAGAAACAAATATCTTCATTTATTCCATTGCCCTGCGGTCCATTTTTATCTGCTCTTCCAATCATACTGCCCTGCAGTGCAACTACAGCAATTCCACCTTGATTGCAGGAGGGGTTTCCACCTGTTGCATCAAGCGTTCTGCTTGTCTCCGCTTCATAAATTCCACTGTTGGGATTGCTAGAGAGCATTGAGTTGCTCTTATGAGAGCAAATGCCATAGGCTTTTACAACCTGTGCATTGCTTTTCCCTTCGCAAAAAGGAACGAAAACAGTCTGTTCATTATTGCAGGATAGAGTTGCCGATTTATCAGCCTGTACCAATGCACCTTTGCCACCACCTTCACAGCCGCAGCGTATTTTCAATGTAGCAGGCTTTAGTTCACAATTAGGCTCAGAAACACACTGGGTTTCTTTATAATCGGTACCTGTCAGTGTGTTTGCTTTGTCCTCTGCTATGGTTAAAGCTTCCTGTCTCTCGTTCATAACAAGTGGGACATTTCCTCCACCAGTTCCCATCCTTGATGTAAGAGTTTGAATGGTTCCGCTCTCATCAATTTTGATTCTATTGTCTGCCGGGTGATTTTCAATTGCAACAGCAAGCTGATTATCTCCCATATCCGCACGAAGGGTACATGCGGAATTCTGCCAATAGTGATTTCCTAATCTTGATGCTGCTCCAGGCTCAAAGCTAATTGGTGTTCCAACGCAGCTCTCAGCATCTCTGGCAGTTGTTTGCCACGGCTTGATGCTCTTCGGAGAATACCCTGACAAGCTTTCGAACTCAAATAGTATTTTACTGGCACATTGGTCTGCAAAATCTGCGACAAGGTAGATTCTACGGCGTCTCTGGGCGACTCCCCAAAATTGAGCGTCAATTGTTCTCCAAGCAATGGAAAAATCATCTCCCACGATTTCCCCTGCACACAGCCATTTTCTCTTTTCAGGCATAGGAACATCAGTGGTTTCATCTTTGATTTTTGCAATTTGATTAAGGATTTCCCTAAAATCCTCTGAATTTCCGCTTGAGAATGCGCCCGGCACATTTTCAAACACGATAAATCGTGGATACATTCCATTGGTCTTGCACCTCATTTCTTTTATGATTCTGATGGCTTCATAAAACAACGCTGACTGTTTCCCGTCAAGCCCTGCCCGTTTTCCTGCCACTGACATATCGGTACAGGGCGAACCGAAGGTGATGATATCCACCGGCTCTATCTCCGCACCATTTATTTTTTTAATATCTCCATAGTGTTTCATTTTCGGAAGTCGCTTAGTGGTTACTCTCACACAGAACGGTTCCACTTCCGAGGCCCAGATTGGTGTGATTCCTGAAAGTAGTCCCCCAAAAGGGAACCCCCCAGAGCCGTCAAACAGACTTCCAAGGGTTAATCCTTTATGCATATTTCCATTGATATCCTCCACAGGTTTTTCTCCTTCCTTTAATACAACAGCAGATATGACTTGCACCTATTCCCAAAGAACGAGCAGCCTCTGCGACCCCCTTATGTCGGGCAATAAAAATCCCATGCTTGTCGAACTGAAGCACGGGTCTCATTTGTTTCCTATTGATTTCATAATATTTATGTTTTTTTGCTACTTCTGCATAATCGATTTTAGCTGTACGGTCACACCAGTTTGTACTTGCCGCTGCTCTTTCAATCCTTGTACCATACACATTTTGCTCATAGGTAGTAGCCCATTCTAAATTTTCTACTCGGTTGTCTGTTTTGTATTCGTTGATGTGGTTTACTGTTGGCTTATCGTTTGGGTTAGTAATAAAAGCTAAAGCTACAATTCTGTGTATAAGTAAATCTTCACGATAACCATTTACTGACAATGACACACGGCAATATCCTGTTTTCATTAGTTTTGGCTTTAATATTTTTTTGTTTCGAACGCTCCATACTTGTCCCTTGTCGCTAACCAGATACGTATCTTCAAACCCAACAACAGGTTTCCACACCTCGTTATTGCTCTTATTCATTTACGACCCCCAACTCCTCATATTTATGGGTAAGTCCATCCCTTACAAGAAATACGCTTTTGTCATTACCAACATGGTCAATGTATCTTTTAACAATTACATCCACATATTTTTCATCCAATTCAATAGTAAAACATATCCTCTCCATCTGCTCACAGGCAATCAGGGTCGAACCGCTGCCGCCAAAAGGGTCAAGGACAATACTGTTTGTAAGACTTGAGTTCATTATTGGATATGCTACCAGGGCAATAGGTTTCATTGTCGGATGATGTTTGGATTTGGAAGGTCTGTCAAAGTTCCAAGTGGTACGCTGCTTCCTGTCTCCATAGAACTTATGCCCCGCCGTAGGTTTCCATCCAACAAGCACTGGTTCATGGTTATACTGGTAATCACATCTTCCAAGCACCGGTGTGTTTTTTATCCAGATACATGTCTGATGGCAGAAGAAACCAGCATCTCTAAATGCGGTTCTGAAATTGACTGTTTCCCTGTCTGCATGGAAAACATAAATCGAGCCGCCATCAGCAATGCTTTCATACATGCCCTTGTAAGCTGACAGTAAGAATTCATAAAATTTCTTATCATCCATATTGTCATTCTGAATTGTTCCAGCACTGCCTTCATATGCAACATTGTACGGAGGATCAGTTACAACAAGGTTTGCTTTCTTACCATCCATCAAAGCTATGTAGGTCTCAGCCTTTGTGCTGTCACCACAAATCAGTCTGTGTCTGCCAAGAAGCCAGATATCTCCCTGCTTTGAAACAGGATTTTCTGGAACCGGAATGTCACACTCATCCTCCTTAATCTCTTCTGTATTTAGCTTCGAAAACAATTCATTGAGTGCATCCTCTGTAAAGCCCGACATTTCAAGTTCAATATCTCCGCTGTCTTTTATATCCTTCAGAATATCTGCCGACATCTTCATGTCAAGCTCACTGAATTCCTGTATTTTATTGTCTGCAATAAGGTCAGCGTACTCTGATGCCTCGCTTTCATAATTCTGATAATCAACCGGAACATAATTTGTTTTCAACTCCTTTGCAGCCATAAGCCTTCCGTGGCCTTTCACCACAAATCCGCTTCGGTTGGATATAACAATCGGATGCCTCCACCCCTGATACTTTATTATTTTTGCCAATGCCTCTATCTGTGTTTTCGGGTGCTTGTTTGGATTTTTCGGATTTTCAACAAGCCTGTCAGTTTCCAGAATTTTATCATGGGCACAATATACTGGTATTTCACCAGCCATCGCTTTTGCTTCAATTTGTTCAATCATTAGCATCATCCTTCCAGTACCTCGATTTTATATAACAGTTGTGGCTGCAATACTTTCTGTGTTTATTGCCATAGCAGCTGAACTCGTTATTACAGTTAGGACAAATGTATTTATATATTGCTTTGCAATTTTTTTTACGTTTGTCTTGGTTTTCCTTCCACCACGTTCTGCGACACTCTTCAGAGCAGAAACGCCGTTTTGTCCCACGCTTCTTTTGTTTAATTGGCTTACCACAGCAGGCACAGAGCAAGTTTTGATTTATTTTCTCTTCTACATTCAGTGAAACTACTTTAGAATCTCCATCTAGTCCATTGCGTTTACAATATCCTCTTATACTGTCTCTTGAAATTCCAAGTATAGCTGCAATTGCCTTGTAGCCAACGCCCTTGAGTCTTAAATCCTGTATTTGTTGCTTTTCAAATTCAGTCATCTAATGCTCTCCTTTCTGCGTAAGCAGTATACAAAAAAGTAATAAAAAAAGCGCCTTATTAAACTGTTTTTACAGCTTTATAAGCGCTTTCTATTATTTATTTTTATATTTTTAAATTCCTTTAAAACCTTGGTTTTTCAAGGGTTGAACACTAATTTTTTTCGTCTTTTAAGTAATACCTTTCCGCAATAATATAATATGTTCAAACCCCTATGGCAGTTAACATTCACCTATAGTTTCAACCTCAATTTGTATCCCCCCTTGCTTAATTCTGCGAAATTTCACGCGAAGGGGGGCAGCGGTTGGTGTGTAAGCGTTTGCAGAGATTTGATACCCCCTATGGTGTCGATTTGAACCTCTACGCATTAAAATTTATACTCTTGATATCTATCTTCAGTCATTGTCTTTTTATCATGGCATCTCTTACAAAGAGATTGCCAGTTTCTTTCATCCCAAAACAGAGCTTTGTTACCTCTGTGAGGAGTGATGTGGTCAACCACTGTTGCCTTGATCAGCTTGTTTTCCTTCAAGCAATAAATACACAGCGGATGGCTTTCTAAGTACCTCTTGCTTACTGTTCTCCATCTGCTGTCATAGCCTCTCTCC
>JAEWST010000007.1 GCA_023398105.1 Bacillota bacterium
GGGAAAGATACCGCTTTACATATTACTGGTGGAGTAATAATAGATACTTCCAAATCATTAGAATTTGAAGCTGCTACTGAAACACCAGAATTGAGTAATATCATTATAATTATTGCAAAACTTAAAAAACATGAAATACTACGCTTCATATTAAACAATACCTCCTAGTTTATTTTTAAAAGGCCTTTTATGAATTAAATGATACAGAATGAATATTACCACATTATTATACCTTTGTTATATTTTGTATTTATATATGTTAAAAAAAGTAACGCCCAAAACAGTGAATTTAACAAGATTTAATATAAAAATTAACATACCTTGATTAATTATTAAAAAAACCAAATAAAAACCAAAAAGCACGATTATTCAAAAAAAATGAAGGGTAAAGTTATGAACGATTAGAATTAATAAATAGTAAAAGCAACCGTTATGATATCCTCGATTTTTTCTCAAAGTTATCATATACGGTTGCTTTATTATTGCTCATTTTTTCTTAATTTTATTTTTTAGCATTTACGTTCAAAAACTTTGATTCTGAACGAATTGAAGATAGAACTAATAATACTTAGACTCTTACACGTTCAAAACCCAAATATCTTGTACCCTGGAACGTGAGCTTCCCTATATCCTTTTCCACAAGCATTCCATACTCATTATCACGTACTTCAAATTCCATACGGTCTCCGCTTGCCACTTCAAAGGTAACATAATATGTAGTGTGCGATGATGACATATGGTTCATATTATCTGATCCTGCATTGTGATGATGGTGGTGTACATCAGTTCTTTTTGTAACCACAGTCGCATCAACTGTGAGAACAGGTGAATCATTATTTTTCTTATACTGTTTCAGACTCTTTACCACAGAATAAATAATTGTTCCAAATATAATTATAAATATAATACCTATAAATATAGGAAAAATAAAAATTATGATACTTTCAAAAGGTGTTAAAAACATTCCTCCCATTTCCCCCATCTGTTCTATTCCTCCAACAAATTTAGTAGTAATAACAAAGAATAGCTTTCAATTGAAAGCTATCCTTTGTTATATACATTTTATTTGTTATATTATAACATATATAACAGTTTACTTATAGTATCTACTCAAAATTACTTATAGTACCAAGAAGATATTTCTTCATTAATGCGTAGTCTAATGCATTAACGGATTTATCCTTATTAACATCAGCTCTTGTCAAACTCAAATCATCTAATTCTGTAGACCCTAGCAAATACTTTTTCAAAATAGCAAAATCTATTGCATCAATGCTTCCACTATCGTCTACATCACCAATCATTACATCTGAACCTATATTTACAGGTTCGTCTCCATATTTAAGTTCACCCTTGATATAAGCAGTAATTTTTTCATTATCTCCAAAAGTGCTTTCAAATTCAGTATTACATGAATAATCATTTGTATGGTCAAAATCGGATGAGCCATCTACCCTAAAAGGTATATCTCCTGTGCTTGCACCTGGAGCAAGTTTACCAGCAGCATTTGTAAATGAAATTTCGCAATATGTATCAGCACCCTCCACAGCATTGTCAATACTGTAGCAATTACCCATTACATTTTCCGTACCACAAGGTGCATATTCACAAGTAAAGGTATTCTGCTCACTACCATCACATGTAAACCAATAGCGTAGCTTTATATCTGATAAATTTACAGGAACAGTTCCATTATTCACTATATTAATTGTAGACCTTAATGTATTTGTAAGGCTATGAGCTGCACCAAACTTATATTGAATCTTTATTGAAGGCGGTGAAGTGTCTGGATTTTCATCAGGGTCTGTTGGAGTAAGTTTTGGAGCCTCCTCTCCAAATACTAGAACGCCATTCATGTATACAGGAACATTCTTAGTTAATACATACTCACTTGTAAGCCCCTTTCTGCTAAAGTCATTAGTTGGGTCCCAGTGAGTCATATAATTTGAATCCTGCTTTGCTGTTAACGTAAATGCCAATTCTCTGTCCCCATATATTTCTCTGCCACTCCAATCAAATTCATAATAGTAGGTTCCAGCATCATCCCACTTTATAGGACCTTTATAGGTAATAGGCTCCTGCTGCAGTGAAATCTGTTCATCATATGCAATACTCATTTCCACATCATCTATGGTTTGCCCACATGCTAGCAACTCACTAATATTAAAGAAATATCTTGCCTTCATGCCTGTTTCATAATGTGGAGGCTGGCTCGACTCATTGTGTAATTTAATAACTACCTGTGAGCTTTCCTTTATCTCTCTTTCCACACGTGCCTCACAATAGTAATCGTCAACCTTTGGTTCTGCATGAGGAAAATCAGGTATTACCTGCTGTCCCTCACCGTAGTATTTATATAATCCTGCACAAGCACCTACAAATGCAGCATTATAGTCAACTGCAACCTCATTGTAAACGAAATCAGTTGTTACATCCTGATGGTAATCCTCTTTGTCAGGTCCTCCTGCAAGAGCTCCCCATAAAATGTGCCTGTGTTCTACTGGATCCAACATACTTAATGTTTTAGAGCCATGAGCAGCTCTATGATGTGGATGCTGTACAAAAGGCAATCCTTGCTCATAACCATACCCAACTATATATGAGTATCCCATTGGGTTTCTTCCCATTAGATATTCCATTTGATTCTTTGCCCATGCTCCCATATCTGTTCTATCAGGGTGGTGCTGCATATATACAAGTGCGCATAATTGAGCAGCTGTATTGTAACGAGCAGACCCCCATCCATTTATCATTGTATATCCTGCTGGAGATGTTGTGGTATAACCATGATCATTTTCTTCCTTATGCTTTGCCATACCCGCAGAATGATATTCTATATTCCAACGAGCAATATAGTCATATAACTCATTTTCTGGGAATAAAGTATTTAGCTCTACAAACACTCCACCCCATACAGCATCCCAACAATGAACCCATGTGTTGAACCACATATTTGTGTTAAAGGTATCAGGTATTATCCTTTTCATATATCCAGTATAATATTTGCCGTCTTCTGAAACCGACATAATGTCATCTATATAGCCCATATTACCAGTACTAGCATACAACCAAACTGCAGCCCAAGCCATTTCATCATCGTCATATGCTGATGTATAGTAACCATCGCCCTTTGACATTCCTCTATTTTCTTTTGCAAATTTGTACATAGCCTCTGCAACAGTCAAACAACGCTCTGCATATTCAGGTTCATCATCCTTAAAGTTCAAATATGATGTAGCAAGTGCTGCAGCAGTACTACCGCAAACATCACTACCAGGTGATTCTACAGTAGCAAAGTCTGCAGGCCTTGGTATATTATCAGGATATAATTCAGGTGGTCCCCAATAGGAATGATCCAAGTCACCTTCTCCAACCATATAACAGAAAGCAATTAACTCCCCATTTTCATCAAGAAAAGAGCAACGTAAAAAAGTATCTGTGTAATACTTCAAAATATCAATCATGTGTTCTTCCTGACCTGATTTTTTGAAGGCATCTCTAAACTCATGAAAACCCCATCCAAGAGTACCAGCAGTATAGCTCTGCGGAAGTCCAAACCTTACATGGTCTCCTGCATCATGGAAGCCACCATGTACATCAACTGTTCCATCACCATCAGGGTCAAGTATATTTCTATACTTTTCTATGAATTCAGCAGAAAGGGACGTGTTTTCAAGAGGGATATTACAATCTCCCACATGACAATCACCTCTCCATTCAATATTTCCGCCAGTTATACCTGGTCCACATTTATTAGCATCATAAAAATAAATTGATTTTTGCAGAGCTTCGGCAAAATTAAAATAATCGTAATTTTCCCATCCCTCAGCAGGTGTAAATTTCGATTTAGTAGTTGCATCAGAAGCAGATGCAGATATCTCAGCTGAATCTATATCTTCTTTGGCAGATATACCACTTGTTATAAAAAACTGCCCTGCAATTATAGAAAAAACCAATAACATCGATAGAATACTTCTTTGCTTTATAAACCTTATTTTTTTCTCTTTTTTAATACTATACAACTTAACTTCCTCCTTTTATAACAATATTTTGAATAATTTACTCAACTTTAACACCTACGCTTTTTAATTGTGAAAGTTGAGTAATTTAGTATTAAAAACCGTACCCTATCCTGTTTAAATTGTTATTCGAATAAGAGTACGGTTTTTATTGTATTGTATTTTTTTGTTTTAGTGTTAGTTTTGTTTGTATTCAATAATCCAAAGTTTTAGCCGATAGTAATTGACTTAGAAAGAATCTATAGTGCCAAGAAGATATTTTTTTAATAATGCAAAGTCAATTGCATCAACAGCTTTATCTCCATTAACGTCAGCTGCTACCAAAGCTACTACATCTAATTGTGAAGTTCCAAGTAGGTGTTTTTTTAATAGAGCAATATCTATGGCGTTAATATCTCCACTATTGTCTATATCACCAATCTTAGATGTAGGTTCTATTCCAGATTTTAGTTCACCCTTAATATAAGCTGTAATTTTATCGTTTTCACCAAGAGTGTCCATTTTTGAATTGTAGGAATAGTCATTTGTCTTGTCGTACTCAGAATCTGATGCACCATCAATTCTGAAAGGTATATCTCCTGTACTTCCACCTGCTGCAAGGACACCTGCTCCTTCGGCAAAGGAAATTTCACAATAGGTATCAGCATCTGTTACTGGATTGCTTACACTGTAGCATTTTCCGATTATGTTTTCAGTGCCGCAAACAGCATAATCACATACAAACGTGTTTTGTGAACTGCCATCATTTGTAAACCAATAGCGAACCTTAACGTCTGATAATTTTACAGGAACAGTACCATTATTTTTTATATTGATAGTAGATCTTAAGGTATTTTTTGTTAAATCCACCTCTCCTGTCTTATACAATAACTGAATTGAAGGTGGAGTGTTATCTGGGTTTTCATCACCTGGATCTTTTGGATCAAGCTTTGGTGCTTCTTCTCCGTATACTAGTTTACCATCCAAATAAACAGGTACCTTCTTTGTCACTGCATAAGTTTGAGTAAGTCCTTCTTTACTGTAATCATTTGATGAATCCCAGTGAGTTAAGTAGTTTTTATCCTGTTTAACTCTGAACGAAATCTGAAGCTCTCTGTCTCCATAAATATTATTTCCGCTCCAATCGAATTCAAAATAGTAGGTTCCTGCATCATCCCATTTAAATGGTCCTCTTAATTCTATAGGATCCTGTTGCATGGAAATCTGCTCATCATACTCAACAGAGAATATTACATCATCAATATCTTGTTCGTATTCAAAAAGTTCATCAATATTGAAGTAGTATTTTGCCATCATTCCTGTTTCA
>JAEWST010000049.1 GCA_023398105.1 Bacillota bacterium
ATACTTGGGATATTCGTGGGAGTTTAACCAGTGGAAGTGATTTATACCGAAATAGCTTTTCAACAGATTTAAGTGACAAAGACATTGTTTTCGGTGGAGAAAAGAAGTTAGCAGCTGCAATTGAAGAAGTTATAGAGAAACATAATCCTAAGCTAATATTTATTTATTCCACTTGTATCGTAGGAGTTATAGGTGATGATGTAGATGCAGTTTGTAAACAGGCAGAGAAAAAGCATGGCACAAGGGTTATTTCAGTAAAGTCACCCGGATTTTCGGGCAATAAATCATATGGCTATAAAATGGCTTGTAATGCGTTATTACAGCTTATAGAGCCTCATAAAAATCAAGCAAAAGTTAAAGGTGTCAATATTCTGGGAGATTTTAATCTTGCAGGAGAGATGTGGATAATAAAATACTATTTGAAGAAAATAGGCATTCCAGTAGTATCAACCATTACAGGGGATGCGTGCTACGAAACCTTAATTAAAGCACCTGCGGCACAATTAAATCTGGTACAGTGTGCAGGTTCAATGACTTATCTTGCAAAAAAGATGGAAGAGGAAATGGAAATTCCTTTCGTTAAGGTCAGTTTCTTTGGTGTAGAAGACACCTCTGCATCATTGATACGTATAGCGGAGGCTATTGGCACTGAAGAAAATATTGAAAAGGCAAAGCAATTTACTAACATGGAAAGAAATAAACTGAAAAGTTTTTTAGATAAATATAAAAAAAGTTTAGAGGGTAAAAAAGCTGCAATTTATGTTGGAGGAGGCTTTAAGGCCATCTCTCTTATTAGACAGTTTATTGAAATGGGGATTGAAACAGTAGTTGTAGGAACCCAAACAGGAAAAAAAGAAGATTACGAGTTAATTGCAAGTTTGGTGGGAGAGAATACGGTAATTTTAGATGATACTAATCCAGCTGAGTTAGAAACCTTTATGATGGCAAAGGGCGTAGACATATTGGTAGGGGGAGTTAAAGAGAGGCCGTTGGCTTATAAGCTGGGAATAGCTTTTTGCGATCATAATCACGAAAGAAAGCATGCACTTGCAGGATATGATGGAGTAATAAACTTTACAAAGGAGATCAATCTCTCTTTAAACAGTCCTGTGTGGGAGCATGTGAAAGCTCAAAAATATTGACAAGTCGAAGTCGAATGCACAAGCATACTGTGAGCACTATGTATAGGGCACGGCAGTGATTATAAAATAATGTCGTGCAAAAAATAGGGAGAGTTCTCCAATAATGGTTAAAGAAAATGTTTGTGTTCAGATTAGGCGTGGGAGGTAAACATGAGTAAAAATTTAGTTAATTTAAGTGTGAATCCCTGTAAAATGTGTATGCCTATGGGGATTGTAAGTGCTTTTTATGGTATAAAAAATTGTATGACAATACTACACGGCTCACAGGGCTGTAGCACATATATTAGACGTCACATGGCAACACACTATAATGAGCCTGTGGACATTGCTTCTTCCTCCTTGACTGAGAATGGTACTGTTTTTGGGGGAGAGAACAATTTGATAAAGGGTTTAGAAAATTTGATTGAATTGTATAAGCCTGAAGTAATTGGAATAGCAACTACTTGCCTTGCAGAAACAATTGGTGAGGATGTGCCAAGAATACTTAATAATTTTAATATGCTCCATTCTGACAACAATGTAAAATTTATACCAGTAGTTTCTATGGGCTATTCGGAAACGCAGTATGAAGGATTTTTTAAAGCCTTGAGATCCATTGTAGAGAATGTAGAAATGCTGCCAGAGAAGAATAATAAGGTGAATATTATTACGGGATTGATATCTCCTGCCGACACAAGATATTTAAAAGCTTTGCTGGATTCAATGAAGCTTGATTACATATTGCTACCTGATATTTCAGACAATTTGGATGGTCAGCATACAGACTTTTATAATAGGTTGCCAGAGGGTGGAACATCTCTTGAAGAGATTTCGTTAATGGGGGGAGCAAAGCTTACAATTGAGCTTTCTACATTTACAAAGAGTCATAATTCTCCAGCACAATATTTATATGAGGCTTATGGGGTGCCTTTTGTTAGATGCAATTTACCAGTTGGACTGCGTGATACAGATGCTTTAATAAAAGTGCTGGAAAAGGCAGGTGGGGTACAAACAGAGGTGCTAATTAAAGAACGTGGCAGATATACGGATGCTATGATTGATTCGCACAAATATAATGCTGAGGGGAGAGCTATTATTTTTGGAGAACCTGATTTTGTATATGCGACTACCCGTCTGTGTGTTGAAAATGGCATTATGCCAGTTCTAGTAGCAACAGGGTCAAAGTGCAGTAATTTGAGAGAGCTGTTGGAACCAGAAATACAAGCTATTGCAGACTTTCTTCATTTAGATAAATTTGAAATTCTGGATAATTGTGATTTTGATACAATTGAAAAATACGCATTTGAACTAGAAGCCAATTTAATGATAGGCAGTTCAGATGGCAGAAGACTTGAAGAAAAGCTGAAGCTTCCACTTGTTAGGTGTGCGTTTCCAATACATGATCAGGTTGGAGGACAACGTGTAAGAACACTGGGTTATGACGGTTCGCTTGTATTACTGGATAGGTTTACAAATAATTTGCTAAGTCAAAAAGAACATAGCTTTAGAAGCAAAATGTATGAAAATTATTATACAGAGGAAAAGCAGAATACTTACGGTGAAGCAAAGAAAAAAAATGCTGAAAGGGATGTGGAGAATATGAATAAAGTAGATAATAGAGCTGCTAATGAAAAAAAGACTCAAACGCATCCTTGTTTTAATGGCTGTGGCAGCGAATATGCAAGAATGCATCTGCCTATTGCACCAAAATGTAATATCCAATGCAATTATTGTGTCAGAAAGTTCGACTGCCCTAATGAAAGTAGGCCAGGAGTTACAACAGAAGTTTTGTCTCCAGAGGCAGCCTGTGAAAAGTACAAGATGGTGAAGGAAAAGCTGCCTAATCTAAAGGTGGTTGGAATTGCAGGGCCAGGAGACTCGTTAGCTGATTTTGAAAACACAAAAAAGACCTTAAGCTTAATAAGAAAAGAAGACCCATCGGTTACTTTTTGCCTATCAACAAATGGGCTTTTACTTCCGCTCTATGCAGATGAATTAGTAGAGCTAGGGGTATCACATGTTACAGTAACTATGAATTCAGTAAACACAACTATTGGAGCAAAAATATATAAGCATGTTGATTATATGGGGCATAGATACTTTGGCGAAGTTGGAGCAGCTATTCTCATGGCAAATCAGCTGGCGGGAATTAAAAGATTGACTTCACTGGGAGTTATATGCAAGGTAAATATTGTAATGCTAAAGGGAATTAATGAGTATCATATCCCTGTTGTTGTAGAAAAGGCAAAAGAGCTAGGCTGTGAAATTACAAATATTATGCACTTAATTCCTGTGGCAGGAAGTGAATTTGAAAACATTCCATTAGTAAGTAATAGAGAAATAATGAGTATGAGAAAACGCTGTGAATCTACTTTAAAGCAAATGTACCATTGTCATCAATGCAGAGCTGATGCAATTGGAACCTTAGACAACGACCAATCTATTAACTTTAGAGGGTGCTCTGGAAATAAAAACAAAGACTCTCAGGAATCAACAGAAGAAAATACCTTATTATTTGCAGTTTCTTCGAAAAGTGGGGTTTTGGTCGACCAGCATTTCGGTCACGCAAGTGACTTTTACATATATGAGTACAAGAATAATAACATACGTTTTAAAGAAAGGAGAAGTGTCACTAAGTACTGTGAAGGCTCTGAAGGCTGTGATGGAAGGAGTGGTCTAAATAAGGAAGGTAAAATGGAGGCTATTCTTGAGACAGTAAAGGACTGCAATGGAGTTTTGGCAATGAGAATCGGTGAAGTGCCTAAACAAATACTAAAGGAAAAGTCTATAGAGACCTTCACGACTTATGACAGAATAGAGGAAGCAGTTAAATTGGCAGCCGAAAAAATGTGTGTATAAGTAGTAACTCAACTTCTCAAGGGTTTGTTGCCAAAATAATTGCGTGAATTAGTAATTGCTCATTATTAGCCTTTCAGGTGCCTTACACATGAAAATAGTTATTCAGAGTGGTGGTGCCATTTATCTACACATATAGTGGGTGTGTTATTGGTGGTGAACAACGGAAAGATTAAAATTTAAAGGAGAGTTTAGAATTATGGTGAACCCAAAATATCATGTATTCGTATGTACTAGTTGCAGAATAAATGGAACACAAAAAGGCTTTTGTCATTCTAAGGGAAGCGTAGATTTAGTGCAAAGATTTATGGAGGAAATTGATGACAAAGAGCTGACAAGTGAGGTCATGGTTACTAATACAGGTTGCTTTGGAATCTGTGATAAAGGTCCTGTTGTTGTTATTTATCCTGAGGGAACTTGGTATGGAAATGTATCTGAGGAGGATATTGAGACTATAGTAGAAAGACATTTGGTTGGAGGGGAAAAGGTAAAGGAGTTACTTATTTGAGTTATCTAATTATCCATGTTGAGTACATCTGAAAAGCTTGAAAGTCTAATTTGTGCAAACATGGTGCATTTTCAAGCTTCAAAAACCACGAGTGGTTTTTGCCAGTGTGGATACAGTGTTAAACATGTTGCATACCATTGAAAAGCAGAAGTTTTCTACGATAGTCTCACTTTAATTGTGTGCCGGGGGTTAGTATGATTAAAATTACAGATGTTACGCTATGTTCTCTGAACAATGAGGCTGCTCAAAATGAGAAGGTTATGGAGTTATACCAATTGTTGTGTATGGCTGGTGTAAATTTTATAGAAATTAATGTGTATTTATTTGAAAGGTTTAAAGATAAAGTAGACAAAAGCATGACTGTTTTGAGAGTTCAGGATCCTACAGAGATAAAGTATTATCCGGGTTTTAAAAAATATATTTGTAGACATAGTGGGTTCTTTACCCAGATGGATACTATATCTGAAATTCAAATAAATGATGCCAGAGAAATTAACCTGATGAGCAAATTTTCTGAATATAACAACATTAGAATTGTTGGGCTGGATGATTTAATGCAGCATGATTATTTATCTGCTTTCAGTAAAATAAAAAAGTTGAAATTCGAAACGCTTGAGCTATGTCCTCAAAATAGCTGCTATTGTGCTAGTGCTCTTGCCACTGAATGGATATTAAATGGCGGAAATAACATTGCAGTTAGTTTTGCTGGAAGCGGTGGTTTTGCTGCCTTAGAGGAAGTTATAATGGCACTTCGTATTACTAAACGCCATAAGCCTAATTTAGATTTATCAGTGTTAGTACAAATAAAAAACTTATATGAACAAATAACGGGTAGAAAAATTTCTAAAAATAAGGCTATCATAGGTAGTGGTATTTTTGAGGTTGAATCGGGAATTCATGTTGACGGTATTTATAAAAAGGGTTCAAATTATGAACCCTTTGAGCCATCGGTTGTTGGGATGAACAGAAAAATTGTTATTGGAAAACATTCGGGTAGTACAGCAATTGAAATAAAATTAAAAGAGTATAATATAACATTCCCGCAAAATATGATTGCAGAACTATTAGGTACTGTACAACAAGAGAGTATCCGTTTAAAAAGAAGTATATCTGACGAGGAATTTGTGACAATTGCAGAGAATTTTAATAAACTCAAACTTCGCAATTGATTATAACCAATAGACTTTTTATGTGCGAAGTTTGAGTCAATAAATACATTTGCGAAAGGTTGGACTCGCTATGAAGGAAAAAAAATATCTGATAGATACAACCCTTCGTGACGGAGAACAAAGCCCAGGCTTTGCATTTAACATAGATGAAAAAGTAATGCTTGCTCAGCTGATGGAAAAAGCAGGTATATATCAAATTGAGGCTGGAGTTCCGGCAATGGGAAAGTATGAAAAAGCTGCCATTTGTAAAATTATCGATAAAAGAATAAATGCAAAGATATCAACCTGGAATAGGATGAGAAAAGAGGATATAGAGCATTCCTTTGATTGTTGCCCCGATATTATCCATATAAGTGCACCAGTATCCTATGTACATATTTATTCTAAGCTTAAAAAGAACAAGATTTGGCTGCAAAATAATTTACAGGCTTGCGTTAGTTGTGCATTAGATAAAGGTTATACTGTTACCGTAGGACTAGAGGACTCTTCAAGGGCAGATATTACATTTATTATTAGTATTGCTAATCTTTTAAAGGATATGGGAGTTGCAAGCATTCGATTTGCTGACACAGTGGGGGTTTTGACACCGTCGAGGACATATCAAACCATACGTGACATTATTAGCAATACAGGTATTTCAGTAGGTATTCATGCACACAATGATTTGGGTATGGCAGTGGCAAATTCATTAGAAGCTACAAAGGCAGGAGCGGATTTTATAGATACAACTCTTTTTGGAATAGGTGAACGTGCTGGAAATTGTGATATATGTGAGTTTATATGGGCAGCAGATAAGCTTTTTGATATAAGACCAAATTATTCTAGTATTAATGATTTAAAAGAGAGTGCAAGAGAGATTTTATTTGCGGAAAAGTAGCTTATAATGCGAAGTTTAGATTCATCATTCTCTACGCATATCAAAATGTTGCGAGTAGCTTTTGTGGAGTTGAGCAATCAAGCAATGACTATACACTTTTTCATTACTATTTGTGTCGCCGGCGGTATCAGCAAAATGGAGGTTAGATTTATATATTAAGAAGTGGAGATGGGGTGTGTTTATGGAAGTACTGAGAAAAACCATTATTATATTAATAATTATTAGCTTTTTGATACAAGTAGGTTGTGGTACAGATAAATCACCTACACAAAATTCTTCCTCTGATGCATCAAAAGCTACAGCCACAGAAGTATCTGAGGCTAATTCTGATAGTACTGCAGAAAAAACTGAACTTTTTTTAGCGGCAGCAGCGAGCTTAACAGATGTAACAACTGAAATTATAGAACTCTATAAAAGCGTTCAGCCAAATGTTATTATCACCTGTACCTTTAGTTCTGCAGGAACGCTACAAACGCAGATTGAACAGGGGGCACCAGCAGATATTTTTATATCAGCAGCAAAAAAACAGGTGACTGCACTTGAAGAAAAGGGTTTAGTTAAAGAAGGTACAAAGAAAGAATTACTTATAAACAAAGTTGTATTAATAACACCTGCTGATAATAAAAAGAATATTACAAGTTTTGAGGATCTCGCAACTGACAAGGTCTCGACGATAGCTTTAGGAGAGCCTAGTAGTGTTCCAGTTGGACAGTATTCAGAAGAGATACTCTCTTATCTTAAAATACTAGATAAAGTAAAGGCGAAAGCAAACTATGGCAGTGATGTAAGACAAGTTCTTACATGGGTAGAAAATGGAGATGTTGATTGCGGAGTAGTCTATGCAACCGATGCAGCTTTATCTGATAAAATAAAGTTAGTATGTGAAGCTCCAAAGAACAGCCATAAACCAGTTATATATCCTGCTGTAGTGCTAAAAAGCAGCAAGCACACTGCAGAGGCAGAAGAATTTTTAAACTTTTTATCAACCTCAGAAATTGAAAAGGTATTTACGAAATACGGCTTTCAAATTTACAAATAAAAATGGGGGTAGAACCTATGGATTTATCACCACTTTATATATCGCTTAAAGTAGCATTTACTGCTACAATAGTTGCAGTTTTTTTGGGAATATTGGCTGCATGGTATGTTTTTAAGGCTAAGAGGTTTAAAGGCTTGATAGATGGAGTATTTACTTTACCTATGGTTTTGCCTCCTACAGTGGTGGGGTTTTTCCTGCTTGTTATTTTTGGGAAAAATAGTTTGTTGGGTAGCTTGTTAGTGCAGTTCAATATTAGTATTGTATTTACATGGATAGGAGCAGTAATTGCATCAATAGTAGTAGCCTTTCCATTAATGTATAGAACTGTAAGAGGTGCCTTTGAACAATTTGACATAAGCATGATTTATGCTGCAAGGACTCTAGGTATATCAGAGTTTAGATTGTTTTATAAAATTGTAATTCCCAATGTGTTACCAAGTATAGTAGCAGGAACAGTGCTTTCCTTTGCCAGAGCACTAGGCGAATTTGGTGCAACAATAATGCTTGCTGGGAATATTCCAGGCAGAACACAAACAATGGCTATTGCTATATATACGGCAGTACAGGCTGGGGACAGAGCAAAAGCATATAATTGGGTTTTAATTATTTGTATAATGTCCTTTACCTCAATAATTCTTATAAATTTTTGGAATAGTCGTCAAAGCAAGACAACAGCAAAAAGAGGTGATATTTGATGTCACTATACGTTAATATTAAAAAGGTTATGGATAATAATTTTACACTTGAAGTTGAATTTTCTGCACATAATGAAATAACTGCCCTACTAGGTGCCTCGGGTTGTGGAAAGAGCATGACCTTAAAATGTATTGCAGGTGTAGAAGAGCCTGATGAAGGTACTATTGTTTTAGATGGCAGGGTTTTATTTGATTCAGGAAAGAATATTAATTTATCACCACAGAAAAGAAAAGTGGGGTATTTATTTCAAAATTATGCACTGTTTCCAAATATGACGGTAGAAGAAAACATTGGAATTGGCATTTCTGCAAATAAAGAGGCGAGTAAAAGGATTGTAAAAGAAAAAATCAAAGCATTTTATCTGGAGGGCTTAGAAAAGAAACGACCACACCAGCTTTCGGGAGGTCAGCAGCAAAGAGTAGCACTTGCGAGAATTATGGCATCAGAACCAGACATTATTATGCTGGACGAACCCTTTTGTGCTTTAGATAGCTATTTAAAATGGCAGCTTGAACAGAAAATAATAGATTCACTATCCAGCTTTCAAGGTACAGTTCTTTTTGTATCACACAATAGAAATGAAGTTTATCGTTTTGCAAGAACTATTGCTGTTATTTCGGATGGAAAGGTTGAGGTGGTAAGCGAAAAGGAAAGCTTGTTTACTGCTCCGAAAAAACTATCAGCTGCACTTTTGACTGGCTGCAAAAATATATCAAGAGCGCAAAGGCTTTCAGAAGGTACTTTGAAGGCAATTGACTGGAACATGATTCTGCACACGGACAGCTTAATATCTGAAGACATAAAGTATGTAGGTATAAGAGCTCATTATTTAGAATATACCGAAAAAGATGACTCAAATAATGTTATGACTTGTGAAGTAGTTAAGGTAATTGAAAATCCGTTTTCCTATATTATTATGTTAAAAAACAAAAACTGTAATAATGGTGATGAAAATTCACTAATAAGATGGGAGACTGACAAACATATTTGGAGAGAAATTTCTCGAAAAGGCATTCCTATAAAAATGATATTAAAAGAAGAAGCTTTATTGCTACTTGTATAAAACTATATATAAATAACTCGATTTTCCCCACATAAAGATTCTTTCGTGTTAAAAATTATCAATGGCTTGTTTCCAAAATAATTGCATGAAATTAGTAATGGTTCGTCTATTCACCAACTAATTCCTGCAATTATTTTTAACGCTCTTGTTATTTCTGGGCAGCCTCTTCGCTTTTAATTTTACTAATAACTTCCGTTAATGTCTTTTTGTCAGTCATTCCAGAGATATAGGTATATAATGTTCCATCTCTATTAATAAAAAAAGTAGTTGGAAAACCTGTGACACCATAGGTTTGAGTAACCGCACCATCTTGATCTAATAAGACCTTTAAGTCTATATTGCTTGAAGATAAATACTCGTTAACCTTTTCAAGTGACTCTTGAGAATTGATAGCTAATATAACAACATCGTTTTCCTTCTCTAATTCTTTGTTTAGTTCATTAAAATCAGGCATTTCAATTAGACAGTATTTGCACCATACAGCCCAGAAATTGAGAATTACGATCTTTCCATTATAGTCGGATAGCTTTACATCATTTCCATTTAAATCTTTTAATGTGAAGTCAGGGGCTACTGGGTTATTGTTTTGTGTTGATTGGCTTATCTCTTGAGTTTGCTGTGCTGGGGGCTGAATTATCTGAGGTTGCTTTTTTGAATAGAGAATATATGCCGTTACCATAACAGCACAAAGTGCAACCACCCATATAATAATATTAATCTTTTTCTGCATATCGATTTTCCTCCTTGCATTATACATTTGATTTAAATAGTCTTAAATAGAACAAAGGTTAAAAACTGTAACATATTTGAATATTAATCTACTATATTTAGCAACCTTTCATAACTGTAAATATATTTTTAGTACAATAGCTTCCAATATAATTGGATACACGTACGTAATAAAAATATCGAAACAGTATTTATCCAGCTTGCAGTAATACCTCAGTTTTTAATTCTTCTAATGCTGTTGTTAAGATTTATTTATTATGCTAATAACTATAATTTAAATACAAAAATACGTGTATGATTTGAATAAGATTAATATCTGTTTAGCTATAATTCAAAGCAGAAAAATTAAGCAAAAAAGCTCAAATACTTCAAGCTACCAGTAAAAACCAGTATGCCGGCAATAATCAAAAGAATACCTGATATAATGCTTATTGTTCTAGTATACTTCTGTATTTGACTAAAAGCTCCTTTTACTTTTTCAAATAAAACTGATGTCAGAATAAACGGAATACCCAGACCTATAGAATATATGAATAGTAAAAGCATTCCCTGAAAAATCGTTTCCGAGTTACTGGCAAGAGCAAGAGCGGAACCTAAAAATGCACCTAAGCAAGGTGTCCAGCCTAGACTAAAAACCATACCGAATACAATTGAACTTATAAATCTAAGGCTATCAAATTTGAAATCAAATCTTTTCTCCCTGTTTAATAGGTTTATCTTTAGTATTCCTGCAAAGTTAAGACCAAATACAATCATTACTATTCCGCTTATTTTTTCAAGCAGGCTTCTGTGATTTACCAGAAAGTGACTAAGGGATGTAACTGTGGCACCTAAGGCAGTGAATACTATTGTAAATCCAATTACAAAGCCAATAGAATTTATAAGTAACCTGTTTTTATTTGAAGGTAAAGATTTTTCACTTTTTTGTGATTCTCCTGCCAAATATACAAAGTAAATAGGAAGCATCGGTAATATACAAGGTGAAATAAAGGTTAAAATACCTTCAATAAATGTCATTAAATAAGAAACGTTTGACAATAAAATACCTCCTAGTAAAAGTTTTGTGTATTTACTATAGTACAGCATATAGACATAATTAATATACCCATAAATAATATAAGCAAACACTCTAATAAACTAACGGACTTAAAAGTCTAAATATGCGAGAAACTTATCAATAGTTGCTACTCAAATAATTGATTTGAAAATAGGACAAGTGTTTAAAAACATATATTTATACTAACTAATTCTGACTTATTATGCTTTAATAATTCAATATTTTCAATAAGGTTACAAATTATAGAAAAGTTAATGTTTAGATATAACTTGATGAGGTATATAATAATCAACCAAATTTTACATATAATGATAATAATTTAATAAAAGGAGGTAATGTGTATGTCCGTGAAAGTATATTCTACTACGTACTGTCCTTGGTGCAAGGCAGCGAAGAATTATCTTAAATCAAAAAATATTTCATTTTATAATAAGAACATTCTTTTAAAAAGTTTATAGATTAATTTTTTGCTGGGAACTTAGTTGGCTAGAATTATTATATGGAAGACAAATGGTAACTGTAGTTCCCTCATCAATTTTACTTTGTAAGGATACATTTCCACCATGAAGCTGTACCAAATGCTTGGCAATTGCGAGTCCTAGTCCTGTTCCACTGCTTTTTCGTGATTTGTCAGCTTTATAAAAACGTTCCCAAATATAGGGAAGCTCATCAGTAGGTATACCATAGCCTTGATCGGCTATAAATATTTCAAATTCATCAGTGCCCATATTTATTTTTATAGTTATTTGTGACTTATCAGGTGAATATTTTATTGAATTATCAATAAAAATAACAAATAGTTGCCTAAGCCTATCATAATCGCCTATAACAGGTGGTACATTGTCTGGTGTTATAAATTCAATTGAGATACCTTTTTTACTTGCAATTGTTTCCATGCTGGTAATAATGTCTATTATTAGATTTGGTATATGAACCTTTTCTTTATTAATAGAAATTTTACCTGATTGAAGGCGTGAAAGTTCTAATAGATCACCTACAAGTCTCTCTAAACTTCGGGTTTCTGATAGCATTCTTTGGAGATATCTCGATATGTCATCTTTTTTGTCTATAGTGCCATCTATAAGAGCTTCAATAGAACCCTTAATTACTGTAAGAGGTGTTCGGAATTCATGGGAAACATTTGCTATAAAATCCTTTCTTAACTGATCCAGACGCTCACTTTCGCTGATGTCTTGTACTAAAGCAACACTTCCTGTAACATTTTCACTATTATTCAGTATAGGTGATAAAGTAAATTTAAGTTTTTTATTTTTCCAGTTCTTTATTACTTGTATGGACTTTTTTTCTTCAATGACTAGCTTGAGAGAATTATCAATTTCTAAAGCTTTGAAGTCCTTTAGCAATAAATCTTTGGGATAGGTAATAGGCTGATTCATTATATCTGATAGTGCAGAATTAAAACTTAATGGATTTAATTCTAAATCAAAGGCTACAATACCTTCTGTAATACTGGAAATGATATCACTCATTTTGCCCTTCTCTTGAAAGAGCTGGTCAATAGTATAGCCAAGCTTAGAAGCCAACTGATCTAGAGAGTAGCTTAACTGACCTAATTCATCATTTCGCTTAACTCCTGTTCTAGCAGAATAGTTGCCTTTTGCCATTTCTAAAGCAGTATAATTCATAGCTTTTAGTGGACGTGTAAAAAAAAGAGAATAGGAAATACCTAAACCGATAGCTAGCAACAAGGCTATCAGGAGGCTTATTATTAATATGCTTATAGCCTTATTAAGAGTTGAACTGATTCCTGCAATAGGAGCATGTAAAAAAACAGAACCAATTATTTTATTTTCAAAATCAAAAATTGGAACTCCTACAGTTAGTGCTGTTTCTTGATATACACTGCTGAAATTTTTATTTATTGCTTCTTTACCTGAGAGCACTTCTTGAATTATATTTACGGCTTCCTTAGGCAGTGGCTCTGAGTTGGATCTTTGCCCCATGCCCATGCCGTATAATACAGCTGGGTTGCCCTTGTTATCAGTTATCCAAACCTTTGACTCGGTAAGTGTATTAAGAAAACGTATAAACCCTCCAAAGCCCATCATATGTCCATTACTTTGAGAGTTTTCTGAAATAACTTCAGATATGTTGTGTGCTTGTTCCAGCATAATTTTTTCTTTGTTATCTAAGGTATACTGTCTAAACATCTGAATAAATAATACCCCTAATGTAAGCATTGACAGCAGAACAATTACAACAAAGCCTGTTGTTAACTTAAATGTAATCTTTTTATTGAACATAATAAATCCATAGACTAAACTAGAAAAGTTCAGTATTAGCTATGGGTTTACTCCCCCCTTTATTTATCTCAACTTATAAGAAATTACGTTTATAGTTTGTGTTAATAATTTATATTAATTAGTTCAGTAGTGCTTTATGGTTTGTCATCCTTTGCATCAAATTTATAGCCTACACCCCATATAGTCTTTATATCCCAACCTAAAGTATCAGTAATCCCTATTTTGGCTCTAAGACGCTTTATATGGGTGTCTACAGTACGTGCATCACCAAAATATTCATAGCCCCATACACTATTCAAGAGATTATCCCTTGAGAAAACTTTACCAGGATTGCTAGCTAAAAGCCACAATATTTCTATTTCTTTTTTGGTAAGTGAGATGGCATTTCTATTAATTTTAACCTCATAGTCGGCAAGGTTTATTTCTAGATTAGTATGAGTAATAATGTCTTTTTTTTCTTCATCGGGAAGGTCAACTCTTCTTAAAATAGCTCGTATTCTTGCCATAACTTCACGTGGACTAAAGGGTTTTACAATGTAGTCGTCTGCACCGATATCAAGACCCATTATTCGATCAGCATCTTCACCTCTAGCAGTAATCATTATAATAGGTACGTTAGAATTTTTGCGGATTTCACGGCAAACCTCAAAACCATCCTTTTCGGGCATCATAACATCAAGTAGAATTAAAATTGGAGAATATTCTGCGAATAAATTTAAAGCAGAATTTCCATCGTGTGCAAGTATAGGTGTAAAGCCTTCTTTTACAACATATGTTTCTAATATATCTAGAATTCCATCATTATCATCTGCAATAAGAATATACTTTTTCATACTAACCTCCACGCCGACTTACGGCACAAAAAAATGGTGAAACTATCAGTAAAAAATTTTCTATATTTTTAAGCTTTACCTGTATTTCGGCAATTATTCTAACCAAGCTTAGCCATTAATTTGAGAAAATGTCACAGTTGATTCGAACTTTTGTCATAGTTTTGCCACAATTGCTACTTATAATAAAGGCATGAAGCACAACAAAAAATAAAAAAAGGAGCGTGTATTTTTATGAAAAATATTAAAAGGCTTATGGCAGTAGTTGTATCAGTATGTGTAGTAAGTGCAGCTGGAATAGTGTATGCTGCAGAAATCAAAGCCCCTGCAGACATTGCAGCTGAAGTAACAGGCAAAAGTGTTACAGATATAACCAACGAGAGAGCAGAGGGAAAAACATTTGGAGCGATAGCAGATGAAGCAGGGAAATTGGATGAATTTAAAACTCAAATGCTTGAGCAGAAAAAAGCTCTGTTAGATCAAAAAGTGAAGGACGGAATAATAACACAGCAACAAGCAGATGAAATGTATAACGATATTAAAAATAATCAGACAATCTGTGATGGAACTGGAAATGCAAAGCTAGGTAAGCAAAATGGTATGGGTTTTGGCAAAGGTCAAGGAATGGGAAGAGGTAGAGGTCAAGGCATGGGAAATGGAAGATGTCAAGGTATGGGATGTGGTGCCATTAACAAATAAATTGAAATAGTGCAAACTATAGGTATAGGTTGACATTACATCAGTGGCGTTTCATCGAGGCGGGAGATATTTTCACCGCCTGATAACCAAAGTGATACCCGCCACTTATAGAAGTGGGGGACATCTTCTTGCTTCGTTATATTGATAAATGCTATAGCTCCCGTAAGATATAAATCTAATGGGGGCTATAGCAAAATGGTTAATAGCTTTCTAACAAAGAATATTTAGAACAAATTTTGCTTTTATAGCTTTTTTAAACTAATATGATGTTATTCAACCGCTTCCTTTAAAAAAGAGTTTTCAATACTAAAGATTAAGTCTTGCTTTTTATAGTTCTGCAAACTATGAACATATCTTTCAGCCATAATTCCTGCTACAGCACCGTCAGCAGCAGCTGTAATCACTTGTCTTATTAGCTTTGTCCGTATGTCTCCTGCAGCAAACACACCTGATAAATTGGTTTTTGTATCCTCCGATGCTACAATATAGCCAGCTTTGTTTGTCCTTATCTGTCCTGAAAACATATGAGTCAGAGGCTCTGTTCCAATGAATACAAAGACTCCTTCTGTAGGAAACTCCGTCAATTCACCTGTTTTTATATTTTCTAGTACTACACCTGTTAATAAATTATTAGAACTATTAATTTTTTTAACTACAGTATTTGTTATTAAATTAATTTTTTGATTGCTTTGTGCTTCAAAAAGAGCTGCTCCCGTTGCTTTGAACTTAGTTGACGGGTTAATTATAGTTACATGGCGGGCAAATTTAGTTAGAAATATAGCTTCTTCTATTGCTGAACCATCACTACCAACTACTATTACGTTTCGGTTTTGATACATTTCACCGTCACAGGTTGCACAGTAATGGACGCCTCTTCCTTTAAAGTAATCTGCTCCTTCTGCCTTTAATAGCTTTGGTTGTGCACCTAAGGCAATAATTACAGCTTTTGAGTAATAGTCGGTATCTTCTGTACGTATATGTTTAATGTTTCCAAGTAATTCAACTTTAAATATTTCCTTAAGATCTTCAATTATAGTACCAAATGAAATTGCCTGATTTCTCATGTTTTCAGTTAATTCTTTACCTTTTATAACACCTGGAGTACCTGGGTAATTTGCAACGTGATATGTGGAGCTTGTCTTTCCACCTAGAATATTTTCATCAATAACAACGGTTTTCATTTTTGATCTAGAGGCATATATGGCAGAAGAAAGACCTGCTACTCCAGCACCTATAATAATTACATCACAGTTAACACGTTTTGAAGTACTTTTTGGAGCATAATCGCCAAGGATTTCTTCAATAGCTTTTCTAATCTGGGATTTATTTATGAAGCCAGTAAGCCTTTGTCCTGCTTCTTTACCATTTTTATAAAACAGAACTGTAGGGCTATTATTGACATTTATGCTTTTGACAAAGGCTTTATTTGCTTGACTTAAAATTTTAATAAATTTTATTCGTTCACCATATTTTTCAGCTGTTTTTTCATAGATAGGATTCAAAATCTCGCAAGGAGGACATTCATATGAATAAAAGTATATAATAACTGGGATTTCACTATCTATAACAACATTCTCGAAATCACCGCTATTAATGTATTTTATTTTATGACTCATTTTATCAATTCCTTTCGTTTTAAAGGTTTCATCTTAATATAATTGCCTAATATAGCCTTTATTCTTTCCACTGTACATAAAGAAATATTCATCATATATTTATTTTCTACATTATGTAAAACTTTAGAAAACTACTAATATAGATTAAGATATGTATTTATTTTGTTTGATCATTAAAATTTTTGGAATTTATATTCTTAGAAATATAGTTTTGCTTACTTTTATTCTAAATATGTGATAGAATAATAATATAAACAACGTGTGGTTTTGATAAACGTAATTCCTGTTGTCAAAACTACACGTTATTTTTGTAACAGCTCAAAAAGTTTACATTATTTAAAGAACTAGAGTCGATGTGATGGTTACCATAAAACCAAACTAATGAAGAAAGAACATTTTGTCTTTTCACCCCATAGTTATGACTTAAATCTAGAACTTAGTAATTTTTATCTAGGGTGGTATGCATCGTTACTTGTCCAATAAATATAAAATTAAGATATTATATACATTAGATATCGGATAAATTTATTGACTTACAAAATTTAGTATGAAACTTGAGTTAAAGAACAAATACAAGTCGACACAAGAATAATAAAGATAGGAGATTAAAAAAACTATGTATCAGATTGGCGATTTGATTATTTATGGAAGCTATGGAGTATGTAGAGTAGAAGCAATAGGGACACCTGATATTTCTGGACTTGATGAAACTAGGGTATATTATACACTTTGTCCGTTTTACCAAAATGGAAAGGTATTTACACCAATTGATACCAGCGTATTTATGAGGTCAATTATTACATATGAAAAGGCAAAACAGCTTATAGACCTTATTCCAAGCATTAGAACATATTCCAATACTATTAATAGTTCAAAATTAGTTGAAGTACAATACCAGGAATCTATGCAATCCCATGAATGCTGTGATTTAATTAAAGTTATTAAAACTGTTTATAATAAAAGAGTCATTGCAGTGGGGCAGGGAAAAAAACTTGGACAAATAGATGAGCGTTATATGAAAAAAGCTGAAGATTTACTTTATGGTGAGCTGTCAGTAGCTTTAGGCATACCAAGGGATGACGTAAAAAGCTATATTGAAGAAAGAGTTAATGAGACTGATAGCGGGTTGGCAGTAAATTATTAGTGAAAGCAATGCTTTGAACAATAGAATATATATAACCGAGTATCCTGTTTATGTAGTACGCATGTACTATAAAAACAGGATTTTTGTATTTTTCATAAACAATGTTGGCTTGTCAACTAGTATTGTTTGTACATCAGTGGTGATACCCTTATTCACAATGCCAGTGATGGACTATAATATTCGACTGATTTCTTTCATTAGAATAATATATCCGTTAATTAGAAAAGACATTTAATTGCAATTTACTACATATTTAATATATAATATAAATGTCATATTTTAAAATAAAAGACAAAAAAATACTCATTTGGCGTCGAATAAACAAAAAGAAGGAGAATGTGTTCCTTAAAATTTCTATAATGCTGGCGGATATTATACGTTTAGGTAATAAAATTTTTAAGGGTAAAATTTTCAGGATCTTACAGATGATGTTGATTTCAATTTTCTACATATGACATATGAATCAAAGATCTCAAGAAGCAATAAATGGTATTATCAAGATTAAAAATTTCTTCTTAGGAAAGGGACAAGTATGAAAAATATTATAGTACCTAATGTCAACGCCTTTTATTCGGAAGGTAAATTACAAGCTTCATGGTTACCTGTAGAATTTGCAAATCAATATCGGATAATAGTTAAAGTCAGCACTGGTGAGATAGTTTTGGATAAACTTATTGATGCCTCAGATTTTATATACCCCGTTAATTTAGAGTCTGATACATTTTCTCCTGTGGAAGGACAGACATATTCTGTGGAATTGAGTGTTGGATTTTCATTCAGTGAACCTGAAACGATCACGGCAGAAAATGTATATAAAGCAGAATTTTCCCCTAAGAGTGTGCGGGTGACAGCCAATTCTGCAATAGGGATTCTCAGGCTCATGAAGGATCGATTGATTGCCAATGTCACAGAGACTGGAGATATAGTTTTAGATGAACATACGCTACCCAAAGAGGCTCCAGGCAATCCGTGGAATATATTTGATCTTATATGCACTAACATGAAAACATCTTCGTTGGTGATTGCTACAACAACGGGACCGATTCTTGATGATGTTAATGAAATACTTACAATAGACGGACAGACTGAAATAAATGGAAAAATAGCTATTGTCAATGTTGTATTTATGGTTTCAGAAAGCTTTGAACTGACATTTACAATGAAACTTGAAATGCCGCAGGAGTGGGTGTTCTCTGATAGCTTTAAAGAATTAAGAGAGTCAGAATTTGATTGCCTTAAGCTTAGCAATACTACAGAGTATATTACGTCCTATAAACACAATGAAGACGGTGCACTTTGGGACTTGTGTCTAGGAAGCAATTTAATATCTACATTATCAATTTCCTCCAAGCTGCTTCCTATTTGCAGTGTCCAGGCATTGGATTTACAGACTGTTTTATTTGGTGGTTATATAGATTATTCAGGTAATAGCCCTGATTTTCAGTTGGAAGGTGCAAATAGCTTGAGCGATATAAGCATTATCCTTTTGGACCTTCCTTCTATGATATTGAAAAACGGTTCACTTGTTTTGAACAGTAAGAGAAACATTGATAAACCTAATACAAATACTTGTGCTGTAGCAGGTAAGATACTGCTTGATTCTGTAGAGAGACAGTTTGAAGTGGATATACCTACACTTTTACCAAGTGCTTTAAACCTTGTGCTTGAAGATGAAAATGTGTTCCTGTCTATTGGTAGGGCAGCAAGTCTTATAGGTGGCAATCTGCTTGACAATGTTTTACCAGATGCCTTAAAAAATATTAGCGATATGACTGTGAAAAACCTTTCGTACAAATTCGATCCAAATGGTGTGGAAGCTACAAATGCAGCTGTAAATTTAGTCTCGGACGAAAACTTCAAATATATCATATGTACTACGCCGGAAATAGCCTTGGACGAAATGACATTTGATTTGGATACCACCTATTTTATAGATGACAGCAATTTAGTACAAGAGACTTTCAGGGCCAGCATTACTTCAAAGATTAGTCTTGGAGATGTAAAAATCAACATACCAAGCCAAGGAGACTGGGAAATCAGCATTTTACCAGGTGAAGTCAGTATCACTCTTGATGCTCTGATGCAGTTTATTGGAGGAGATACCACTGATGTTCTAAACAGCTTGCCTATTATTGAAGGTCTCAGTAAAGATGTTAAGCTTACAAACGTAAAAATTTCTGTTGACCCGTTCAACATGACTTTTAAGAGCACTTCATTCAGTATTCCACAGGTTAATAATTGGAATATCATAAACGGTATTTTAGAATTTTACGACCTCACTCTAGATATGACGGCAACAAAACAAGAATCGAAATGGAGTTATAATGGCAAGTTTAGTGGAAGATTTATGCTTGGTGGAAGCAAGGGCATGGAGTTGAGTGTCTTCATTACTACACCTATGGGAGATGATGGATGGACAGCATCAATTTCAGAAGGTTTCAATATACCTTCCTTGGGTAGTATTTATGAGCTTATTCATGCTGAAAGCTTAAGAAATCTTATTCCAGAAGGAATAGAGGAGATAGGAAATTTCAATATATCAAAGTTTGAAATTGTATTCAAGACCATGAATGTTCAGTCAGTCTCATTCCATATGGATACGCCATTACCATGGAACATAATAGAGAACAAGGGACTGGTAATGAACTACCTTGAAACTGACTTAAGCCTATTTAATGGAAATACCGACGATGAAAAATATGCGACAGGCTTCATCAGAGGGCAGCTCACAATTGCTGGGTTTCAGCTTCAAATGGAAGCCAAGAAAAATGCAAAGGATATGCCGTGGATATTTAAGCTAAATACAGTCAGTGAAATACATATCCCCGGAATTAAGGATTTAGCAGCGTGGATGCTTCCTGTACAGTTTATTCAATATATCCCAGAGAGTTTCATGCCGTTTGGTGATGGTTTTGACATAACGGATTTGAGCCTTGAATTCAACATAAGCGATGAAAAGCTGAAGGAAATTGATTTCTCAATATATAATAGTAGTGAGTGGAAAATACTTCCTAATTATCTCTCTTTGGACAAAACATATATAACTGCAAAGATTACGAATGACAATGAACTGTTAATCTCCAGTTGTAGTATAGGGACTTCGCTCCTTGTAGGTGATGCAGAGTTGAGTTTCAATGCTGATAAGTCCAGCCCGGATATAGAGTGGAAATTTACAGGCACTCTTGCTAATAAGATAAGCATTGACTTCAATGAGCTGATAAACACATTGACACTTAGTGACAAGCTGGTGATACCATCAGAAAACTGGTTGCCAGTAGTTGATTTAAATGAGGCAAATGCATCAATTATTCCTGATGACGGCAAATTTGATTTTGATGGTAGCGTAAGTATTGACTGGACTATACCATTTTTCCAAATAAAGTTTCCAATAACAGGCCTTGGTGGAATAATAGATATACAGGACAAGACAGATTCAATAGATAATTACTCTAAGGGTATAATATACGGAGATTTGGAGTTCAGTACCCTAAAGGCACGACTCGGTTTACAACTTGGCAGTACAGGGATTGACACCATATTTACTGCCACACTTTCGAATGAACAGGCTACAGCCATCAGTGTAACACAGCTGTCCGACGGACTTGTGTCAGGTGAGACAGGTGCGACCTGGAGTGAGCTTACTCCATCAGATACTCAGAGCACTGGTATTGTTTTCAATTCAGCATACTTGTATTTCGATAAGACAAAGGATCAATTTTTCCTGTATGGTGGGATAGCGAATTTTGGACAGGCAGTACTTTTAAGTCAGAAAGCGGAAATGGCTGACCAGACAACAGGGGAGGCAGACCAGACAGGTTATCTTTTTGCTTTTGCAACCTCTCCTGATTTCAAATTTAGCAACCTATATTCCAACCTTCAGATAATAGATGACATACTTAAAATTAGGGAAGCTAGCATTGTAGTAAATACATATGACATCGCTTCAGCAACCGAGCTGAAGGAGAATATTGACTCCATTATAAGCGTTTCAGATAAGCCTGGAACAATAATATCTCCAATAACTGTGGGAAACCTTCCAGAAGAAAAGGTTGTAAAAGGAATGCATATCTACGCTGCTCTTGACTTCGGTAGTAACCTACTAGCGACTCTTCTTCAATTAAGAAAAATGGGAGATGTACCTGATGTGACACTATATGCCACATTAGCAAAAGATTCAGTGAACTCTACATTTAAGGCGGTTTTAGCGCCATTCTCCATTCTTGATACTGTCGAGTTCGGAGGGGATGAGACAAATACTGGGATTGCATTTGAGTATTCTGCTAATGCCGACGAGTGTAACCAGTATAAATTATCAGGTAAAATAACCTTTAAAATATTTGACCAAGAATATTCGTTTATAGGTATGTTGAAATCTACCGAGAAGGATACCCAATTTACAGTATCTACTCCTGATGGCAAGAACCTACTTCCGTTTAATTTGCCGGAGGCTATGACATTGAGTAACCTAGATCTGGACGTTATTTATAGCTATCAGACAGAAACCAATCCTACGAAATATATGACCATGGACATCAAAGGAAAGGTTTCGCTACTGGAAAATATTTATTTCGATGCAGCTGTATATACAATTGATGGAGTTCCTGTTTTGGCTGAAGCGGTGCTTACAGAAAACTTTTCTGTTGGAAGCCTGTTCAATAGCTTAATTCCAGGGAAATTATGGCCAACTGACTTCGTTGACCTCGTATTCCTTCCTGAGGTTATTGCTGATGATGGTAGTTTGGACAGGAAGAGCAGGGTTTATTACTATCAAAGTGAAAGTGACCCAAATGAGCATTTCAAAGACTATGAGAGCGGCTTCAATATAGAGTCCACTATAACTCTTACCATACTCGCCAGCATTGATATAGTGTTAACAGCGAAGATTGATAAAGGATTTGTGGCGAGTGCTGGGTTGACCCAACCTATTGATGTTTTTGTACTTCAATTGGCAAGTACGAATAAGGGGACTGACGGCAAATACATAGGAAGCCCAACCTTAAATATTGATACCACCAAATCAAATCCTGAGTTTGGATTCAGCGCAGGTTTGAACTTCTTCCAGACGCCTTTCGTAGCTGCAACCATTATGGCTAGGAAGCTTGATAAAAGCAATGTTATGGAGATAAAGGGCAACTTGAAGTCGGGCTTTGCCATAGATGTATTCGGTGAGCTTAATTTAGACTTTTCATATAGCCAGACTAAAGGTTTTATAGTAGACAATTGGCCTAGTTTCGAATTAGCAGAAGACATAATAGATTTTATGAAAGAAATTAAGAAAATATATGACAAAGGCGGTTCGGGTTGTGGGGCTCTAGTGGACTTTGCCAGTAATGTGACTTTTACACAGGACTATTCAATATCACCTTCATTCAGTACAAGGGAGGATGGACTGTATTTTGTATTGACTGGAAAGTACTTCTTAAAATTATATGATACGACATTTGTAACTATCGCATTTCCTACTGTTGACTTTAAGATTCCAAATGATATAGACTTTGATAATCTTTTAGTAAAGGTTATAGAGTGTATAGGAGATGCTTCTGCTGATTTTGTTATGGAGCTGTTCAATAACCCAAGTCAGATAGCAGCATTTTTGGCAGTAGTATTTGCAGATAAAGCAGTTAATATTGCTGCAAAATTTTTGTGTCGGGGATTGATAGGCGCAGCCCCTGCTGCTGCAGCAGCGGCGGCAGGTGCTGCAGTAGCAGGGGCGATAGCAGCAGCGGGCGGTGTTCTAACAGCGGCAGCAGCAGCGACAGCAATTGCGGCAGCACTAGCAATAATAGTAGAGGCAATAGGTGATGATCCTACCCCCCCTGGACCAGAGCCAGTAGATCCAAAGCCTGAGGCACCAGAGATTTGGAGCTTTAAATATTCCGAAACAGAGGATTCTGCAAAAGTAACAGAAATGTGGGGACCTACAGAGTATGCTAGTGGATATGAATTCCAAATGCTAAGACCTGATAATACTCTTGTGGGTAAGTTAACACAGCTTGAGGATTATCAAACCAAAATAAGTGTAGATGTTTTAGATGAGAGTATGTCTGCAGGAACATATACAGGGCAGGTTAGGTCAATACGCGGTGAATACAAGTCAGCCTATGGCAGTGCGATTATTGAGAAGCTTAAAGCACCAAGTAATATAGCTTTAAGCTATTCAAAGGATGAGGATAATTTGGTTATTTCATGGGATTGCGACAATGCCATTAACAATTATAATATCGTGTTGTTTAGAGATGATCAGAAATTATTCTCAGACATAGGCACAGAAAAAGTCAAAAATTACGATGCAAAAACTTTAGTGGCGGGCAGCTATACTGCAAACGTACGTGCCAATGGCAATGACGATGCCAATGAAAGCTACATTCCAAGTGATTTTAGTGTATCGCCAGTTCCAATCACAAGATTAGTGGCTCCTGTAGTAAATATAATTTGGGATGCTGAAAGCTGGGAATTCAATGTAAGCTGGCAGAATGTCCTAAACAATGCAGGATATTATCTTGAGATTTTCAATGCAGAAAATGATACAGTAATCAGTACTGCAAACATTGATAAAGATTTGCTGATATACACTGTTGATTTAACCAAGCTTGGAAATATTCCATCGGGTACATATAAAGTCAGAGTGAAAGCAATAGCTGGACAGGAGGATATGTTTGACAGCCAGTATGGAGAATCCCAGTTTATAAGCTATCTTGCAAAACCAGTTAACATAAGGCTCGCTCAAGTAGAAAGTTGTATCACTGTAGTTTGGGACAACGATTCCAAGGCAAAATCGCATATGGTAAAGGTACTTTACGGAACTGGAGCGGAGTTAGCTATTCAACCTGACATAACAATTGATGGCAATCAAGCAACTATAGTTACCAGAAAATGTATTGATCAGACCAAAGCTTATCAGATCAAGGTGAGTGCGGCTTCTGATAATGTACAGAGCGTGTGGAGTGACCCAGTATCTACGTTAACAATACCTCAGAACCTAAATCTTGTAAATGTTGATAACAATATAAAAGCATCGTGGAATACTGTTACAGGGGCCACTAAATACATTCTTACTGTCCTTGATGATAAAAATGTGCAGCTTGCACCTCAACCAAAAGTGACATTTAACGGGTCAGAGGCAATAATTGATGCTTCGACAATGACAAATGGAAAAACCTATTATGTTTTTGTCAGAGCATCGAATTCATTGGTTGAAGGTCCAGAATCCCGGAGCACATCTATTGTACGAATAAATGCAGATGTAGGTGGTAACCTTGCATTAAATAAACCGGCTGCAGCATCATCAATAGAGCAAGAATTAATGGAGAAGGAATGCTGCACAGCAGGGATGGCGGTAGATGGCAATAGTTCAACTAGATGGTCGTCTGAATATTCATCCCCACAGTGGATATATGTTGACCTTGGGCAATCATATAATATCAATAGGGTTAAGCTATCTTGGGAAGTAGCAAATGCAAGAGCCTACAAGATACAGGTATCAAACGATTCTAGCAACTGGACAGACGTGTATTCCACAACTAATGGAAAAGGTGGTATTGAGGAAATTTCATTTACTCCTACGAATGCTAGATATGTGAGAATGTATGGAATAAGCAGGGGGACTTTTTATGGTTACTCAATATACGAGTTCGAGGTATATTCAAGCAACCTTGCGTTGAATAAATCGGCTGTAGCATCATCAATAGAGAATGGAGGCCACACAGCAGGGATGGCAGTAGATGGCGATAGTTCAACCAGATGGACTTCTGAATATTCAGACCCACAGTGGATATATGTTGACCTTGGGCAATCATACAATATCAATAGGGTTAAGCTATCTTGGGAAGCAGCATATGCAAAGAGCTACGAGATACAGGTATCAAACGATTCTAGCAACTGGACAGACGTGTATTCCACAACTAAAGGAAAAGGTGGTATTGAGGAAATTTCATTTACTCCTACGAATGCTAGATATGTGAGAATGTATGGAACGGAGAGGACTCTGGTGCAGGGAGTTGAGCTCAGGTATTGGGGTTACGCCCTATATGAGTTCGAGGTATATTCCTAAAAAGCAAAGTTGAAAGATTAAGTGTTTTCTAGTAAAAAAGATAAGAATAGAAGAATTAGTTGGGTGAAAAAAGCTTGCTGAATGAATACATGGATTTTAGTGAAATCACAAAATTAGTATTCATGTATGTTTAAAATTGTTCAGCAAGCTCCAAGTTCTTTTACCGAAAAAAAACGACACGATGTCGGTTTTAGAACACTAGGAATCATGGATGGTAAATGAGAAAGTCTATTAATTATCTTTATATGCCTACAACCCAATTTTTTTGTACATCGAAGGTGAACAGCCCTTGATGCTTTTGAAGGATCTATTAAAGGTAACTATACTATTGAAACCAACAGCATATGCTATTTCAGCAATAGACATATTTGATGCCATAAGAAAAAGCTCTGCTTGTTTTATTCTATACTCGTTTAAGTAAAGTATAAAATTTTTCTCTGTAATATCCTTAAACATTCTTGAAAAGTAAGATTCGCTGAAGCCTACTGCTTTTGCAACATCTGACAGGGAAATATCGTTCATATAATTAGCCTCAATAAACTTAAAAGCGTCTGATAGCTTCTCCATTCCCTGCATTTTTTTCACGGTGCCAGTGTTACTTTCCAAATTAATTCTATCAGCTAAGAATTTTGATATTATTGCAAAAATATCATGGATTCTTGCACTGATGAAAAGTTCAAAACCAAAATCTTTTTTAGAATAGTTTTCAACAATGCTTAAAATATGGTCTTTAATACTTTGCTGAAAGGGAACATCCTTTGTTGATATCTTAAAGGTACTTGAAATTAAAGCCTTAATAATATTGTTATTGCCAAAGGTGCTTAATGACGAGGAGTCAAACTGTATAAAAAATCTTTTGCCGTTATTATTGCGGTTTGAAAAACCATGAGTGTCACCGCTGGCTATAAAAAGAATATCACCTTCATCTAGCTTGAATTCTCTGTTGTTAACATTTATATTGAAATTGTTTTTTTCTATATACAAAATTTCTATTACGGCATGCCAATGAACAGGATAGTCAAAATTGTCATAGGTATTTACTTCCAGTCTGAATGGAAAACCATCTGCGAAGATTCCTTTTTCGTGTAATCCATCAACATACATAATTATATCCATACCCTGTGTTTTTCGAACTTAGTTAATGACAGGCATGGACTTCCTACCCCCCTTTATGTCAAATACAGAAAGCTGATTTATTGCTGTTTGTGTCGCCAGTGATAAAGGCAAAATGGAGGTTAGCTAGAATTATTTCATAAGAAGTATTGGCTTAATAAGTACATTATACTAATTTGTATTAAAATGTGAAATAGTATTATTTTTAACTTCAAAAAATAAAGCCTCCATATAGGAATATTATATATTATTTTTATATGGAGGCAATGTAAATTTTTTAAATAGATTGAATAATACAGTAATTTCTTGCAATTATTTTGGCAGCAAACCATTGATAAGTCTCCCGCACCGAAAGATTTTTATGTGGGTAAGGAGAGGTCGAAATTTATTCCACTACAAATGAAGCCTTTAATACATTACTGCCATTTAATGATATACTTCTTGAATCAGGCTGGCTTCCACCTACGTATATTTCAAAACTTCCAGCTTCAAGAACTGATTCGCCTTCATTATTAACCAGCAGCATATCCTCTGGCAACAGGTTAAAGCTAACTTCAATTTGCTCATTAGGAAGCAACTTGATTTTCTTAACACCTTTGAGTTGCCATCTAGGGGTAGCTACACTTGTTTCAACATCTTTAAGATAGAGCTGAACAACTTCTTTTGATTCAAGGCTGCCAATGTTTTTGACTTTTACAGAACAGCTTATACCATCTCCTGCTATAATTTTCTTACTTGAAATAGATAAATTACTATATTCAAATTGTGAATAGCATAGGCCATATCCAAAGGGATAAAGGGCTTCATTTTCCATGTATTTATAGGTTCTGTTTTTCATTGAGTAATCACGAAAGTTAGGCAATTCCTCAGTAGTTCTGTAAAAAGTAACAGGCAGTCGTCCTGACGGACTAAATTCACCAAAAAGCATGGAAGCGATAGCTCGCCCTCCCTGTGCACCAGGATACCACGCCTGAACAATAGCTGGTACATTAGTGTCAGCCCATGTTACAGATAAGGCACTTCCTGATAGAAGCACTAGTATAACTGGTTTGCCAGTAGCATGTACAGCTTCTAATAATTGTTGCTGTAAGCCAGGAAGATTTAAGTCTATTTTATCTCCTGATGCATACTCATTTCCTGCATCCCCTTCTTCTCCTTCAATACTTGCATCTAAACCAAGGCACATTATAACAATATCAGATTTTTCAGCTACAGTTATTGCCTCGGCAATTCTATCATTTTTTCTAGCTAAACCCTGTATCCTGTCTTTGTATAGGTGACAGCCCTCGGAATAGTTAATCCTGATTGAATCAGGAAGAGCTTCCCGAATCCCATCTAGAACAGTTATATATTGAGAAGCAGTACCAAAATAATTACCTGTTAGGACATCTCTACTGTTTGCGTTGGGGCCAATAACTGCTATAGATTTTAAGCTGTTTTTATCAAGAGGAAGAATATTATCCTTATTTTTTAATAAAACTAATGAATCTTTTGCCACTTCAAGAGCAAGCTTATTATGTTCCTTACAGTCAACGACATCATACGGAATTGATGAATAAGGTACATTTTCATTACTATCAAACATACCAAGCTTCATACGAGTCATCATAAGTCTTGATACTGATGCATCAATTGTCTTTTCATCTATTAAGTCTTCATTATGTGCGATTAGTAGGTTTAGATACATGTTTCCGCAATTTAAATCACAGCCATTATTTACTGCGAGTGCTACTGACTCAGGTGCTGTTTTTGTAACCATGTGATTCTCGTGAAAATCCTTGATTGCCCAGCAGTCTGATGTGACATGACCTTTAAAACCCCAATCGTCTCTTAAAATGTCTTTTAATAAGGTTTTGCTACCACAACAAGGTTCGCCATTTGTTCTGCTATAAGCACCCATTACAGCTTCTACCTTTGCTTCTTGAACTAATTTTTTAAAAGCTGGTAAATAAGTTTCATACATATCTTTTTTAGAAGCAATAGCATTAAAGCAGTGTCTTTCGCCTTCTGGACCACTATGCACAGCAAAGTGCTTTGCACAAGCCGCTGTTTTCATATATTTGCTGTCATTGCCTTGAAGACCTTCAACAAATCTAATACCTAGCCTGCTTGTTAAATAGGTATCCTCACCATAGGTTTCATGACCACGACCCCAACGGGGATCTCTGAAAATATTAATATTAGGTGACCAAAAAGTAAGTCCTTTATATATATCATGATCGTTTTTTTTCTGGAATTCATGGTATTTAGCTCTGCCTTCAGTAGAAATAACATCTGCTATTTCATAAACCAAATCCTCATCAAAGGTAGCTGCAATACCAATTGCCTGTGGAAATACTGTTGCTATTCCTGCTCTAGCAACACCATGTAGAGCCTCGTTCCACCAATTGTAAGAAGGTATGTCTAAACGAGGTATAGCTGGAGCATCAAATAACATTTGCATTGTTTTTTCTTCAAGAGTCATTCGGGAAACTAAATCTTTTACACGTTCTTCAAAACTTAGAGATTCATCTTTATATGCGGGTGTAGTTTTCATAAGACCTCCTAGAAATAGCAATATTGCAAGTAATGTGATTCCACATTTTAAATGCAAATTAGTATAAAATGCTAGCTTTATAATACCTTATCATAACAATTAATTCATGTCGTATTTTGTTTATTATTAATCAATTTGTGCACATAATATAGCTAAATTAATCAATTCATACTTGAATTATTAAAAATAATAGCAGAATTAAATTTAAATTTAAAATAATATGTAAAATTAACGTACATTATAAAATATACGTAATAAATAGTATTACTATGGTAATATATTCATTTCTTTATAGCGATAGTAATATATTCTGCTATACGAGAGAAGGAATAGTCATCCGATTAGCAACTCAGAGCTAGACATATAAAAGTTATATTATTTATTGGCTAAAGTGGGCGAAAAAATCCGATTGATATTATTCTGTAAAACCTTAAAATTAAATAATATAATTTTGACATTTGTATAAAATAAAAATAAAATTATGTAAAAATACTATTGACATGAATATAATACTGATGTATATTAATTATAACAAATCCTATATAAATACTATGAAATAAAAAAGGAGGACACACATATGAGTAAAAAATTAAGCTTTGATACTTTGCAGGTGCACGCAGGTCAAGATATAGATAAGACAACAGGTTCTAGGGCGGTACCCATTTATCAGACATCATCTTATGTTTTTAAGGACGCTAATCATGCAGCAGATGTATTTGCACTTCGTGATTCGGCATATTCATACTCAAGATTTGTTAACCCAACTAATGATGTTTTTGAAAAGAGAATTGCAGCACTGGAGGGTGGTACAGCTGCGTTGGCAGTAGCTTCTGGCTCTGCAGCAATTACCTATTCAATACTTAATATTGCTGGTGCTGGAGATGAAATTGTTACTGCTAACACATTATATGGCGGTACCTTTAATTTGTTTGCGGCTACTCTTCCTAGATATGGAGTAAATACTAAGTTTGTAGACCCTGATGATGTTGCCAACTTCGAGGGGGCTATTACTGAAAAAACAAAGGCAATATTTATTGAAAGCATTGGTAATCCAAATGCTAATATAATTGACATTGAGGCAGTAGCAAATATTGCACATAGAAATGGCATTCCGCTTATTGTTGATAACACGTTTGGAACACCATATCTTATAAAACCTATAGATTTTGGTGCTGACGTAGTTGTGCACTCTGCAACAAAATTCATTGGTGGGCATGGTTCTTCTTTAGGTGGAGTTATTGTTGATGGCGGTAATTTTGACTATGGTGCAAGTAGTAAATTTCCAGGATTTACAGAGCCTGATGGAAGCTATCATGGGCTTGTGTATTCACAGCTTGGCGGAGCAGCTTTTGTGACAAAGGCAAGAGTTCAGCTTCTAAGAGATACAGGAGCATCAATAAGTCCATTTAATTCATTTTTATTTATACAAGGCTTAGAGACATTGTCCCTTAGAGTTGAGAGACATGTGAGTAACTCAAAGAAAATAGCAGAGCATTTGGCTAGTCACCCGTTGGTTGAGTTTGTAAATTATCCCAGTTTAAGAGAAAATAAATATTATACATTAGCTCAGAAATATGTTCCAAAAGGAGCTGGCTCGGTATTTACATTTGGTATAAAGGGTGGTTTTGAGGAAGCAAAGAAGTTCATTGATAGTTTAGAAATATTCTCATTGCTGGCTAATGTTGCAGATGCAAAATCATTAGTTATACATCCAGCTAGTACAACTCATTCTCAGCTTTCAGATGAAGATATTATAAAAGCAGGTATTAAACCGAATACAATTAGGCTTTCAATAGGTATTGAGGACGTAGATGACTTGATTTACGATATAGACCAAGCTCTCGAAAAAAGCCAATAATTCATGTCATTATTCCTAACTTAACTTTCAATTGATAAGTCATCCATGCCTACAATTTTCAGATGGGAAAGCTAAGTACTATGTTGTATTGTGAAAGACGGAACTGTAACACCCTAATAATTAGCTAGTATTTTCTACCTTAAGACATTAGTTGACTTTTATATTTTCATGAGACTATAATTAGTATTAACCATTCTACATAGCATCAGATTTATTGCGATATGTACACGGTAATTATAGCTCATGGAGGATAAAAGTATGCCAATTAGAATACCTGACAATCTACCAGCAGGCGAAATATTAAATAGTGAGAATATATTTGTCATGTATGAAGACAGAGCTTATCACCAAGATATAAGGCCTCTTAAAATTGTAATTTTAAATATAATGCCCACTAAGATAACTACAGAAACCCAATTACTTAGGTTGCTTGGAAATACTCCTCTTCAAATTGAGCCTATTCTTTTATGTCCAGCATCCCATGTGCCCAAAAACACTCCTGAGGAGCACTTAGAGGCATTTTATAAAACCTTTGATGAGATTAAAAAAGACCATTTTGATGGGTTGATTATTACTGGGGCACCAGTGGAACAAATGCCTTTTGAGCAGGTTAAATACTGGGAAGAATTAACTCAAATAATGGAATGGAGCTTAACTAATGTACACTCTACTCTCCATATTTGCTGGGGAGCTCAGGCAGGATTATATTATCACTACGGTATTCAGAAATGTGATATTGCAAATAAACTATTTGGTGTTTTTTCACATACAAAAAATAAAGATTATGTTAAACTACTCAGGGGCTTTGATGATATGTTTTATGTGCCTCATTCAAGGCATACTGGGGTTAGAAAAGAAGATATTGAAAAGGTTGATGAACTGGAAATACTTTCTGAATCTAAGGATGCAGGTGTTTATTTAATTGCATCAAAAGATGGAAGGCATATCTTTGCTACAGGACACTCTGAGTATGACCCTCTCACATTGAAAAAGGAGTATGACAGAGATATTGATAAAGGGTTGGATATAGAAGTTCCAAAGAATTATTTCCCTGAGGATGATCCTAAGAATGAACCAATTGTTAAGTGGAGAGGGCACGGGCACTTGCTGTTTTTGAATTGGCTTAACTATTATGTATACCAAGAAACACCTTTTGATTTAGCAACTATAGCAAAGAGAAAAAAGTAGGATTCACAATGTATGAAAAATTGATTAGAAGAAAAATGCGTCAAATTGAATGGAGGCATCGTCATGTAAAAGTGGCGGTGCTTTTGCTATTTTTCTGCTAAAAGCCATTTATGATGCATTATGTGAAATTGCCAATACCGAACAAGTCATAGGACAAGTGACCGAACAAGTTGAAAGGTTGTTAAAGGTTCACAAACCTATGAGCACCTAGAGTATCATTAACACTTCTATACAATACACCTTTGGTTATTTCTGTGCCAGGGGGAGGACTGGTACAGGATTGGAGGTAGTTTTATAGGTGCTCATAGGTAGATAGAAAAAATATCTATCTACTTTACATAATATTGAAAGTGCTATAAAAATGTTACTATTTCAAAAAGACAATTACAATTAGGTTTATTCTAAGGGTAACTGTCTTTTATTATTTGTGGCTTATTTCAATTCGCAATTTCCTCTTATTTTTTGAATACTTCTTATTACAGCATCTTTAGAATTTTCCCAAGGGGCATCATTATATCTATAGTCAAATTTCTTTGTAAACCAGTCTACTTCCTTCTCCACTCTCTCAAGGTTACTCAGTTGCATTTCCATAACATTTTTTGTGAAGATTGCGGCTTGAGATATATTTAAATACTTTGAAACTGAATTTAAAAGAAACTTTAGATGCTTTAAGCAGAAGCCCTTCTTGGATTGGAAGATTTGTCTAAATTCAGGCTCTTTAAAATATAAATAAAATATAACGTCAACATATCTGTCCATGGTATGTTTTAATTTGTTACAAATAGCACAACTGTTGTGTATTTTCTCTAGTTCACTGACAAGTTCAGATATGAGTTTATCTGTATTTGTTTGCTTAGAGGATAGCTTTTTTGAAATGTTTTTGACTAAACCTGCATCTGCATCTTGTTCCAACGAAGCTACTTTACTTTCGAATATTTGCTTAAGGGTTAAGTTCTTTTCTTGCATAAAGGTATCAATCATTAGAGCAAGACCAAGTCTATTAACCTGTTTGTTGTACATTGCCTCAAAATGTGTTCTGCAAAAGCCAAGTTCATTAGTGGTTTTGCGATGATCTGGCTCCATCAAAGATGCACCTAATGCGTATTCAATAGCTTCTTCCTCAAGCTTTTTCTCCAAGATGCATAAAGGACACTCGCAATCTACAGAGAAAGCATCTGTAACTGGTATAGTATATATTTTTTCCTTCATAATAACCTCCTAGACCCATTTGGGCACAAAAATATAGTAAAGATTTAAGCATAATGTTTATTACTGTGTTCCACAATGAAAAAACCACAAGCATAAAAATTTTGTAAAGACTTAAGTGTTGGTTTTTCAGCAAAAATGTGTAGGTAAACCAACTTCCCATTAATAAGTATGTGTACCTGTAATATTAAGTTAATGAGTCTATGAAAACATGTTCTGTGATATATGTTGTTTTGTAAATGGTTGAACTATAATCTAGTTACAAATGTACGATAAAATGAATTATATCACTTTATTGAGTTTTGGAAAATAAAAATAAGTCTCATAAACTCACACTGACACAAATCATATAAATAATTATTCGACCTTTGCAGTTGAACAGCTACAATTTTTAACCGTGAAAGTTTACTTTGCAAATATATACATTGATTTGACACTTATAATTTGGGTATTATGAATATATTCTTTAAAAAAATATAGGGCAAAGGCTTGGAATCGTAATTGACTCAGTCAGAGCTTCTAACTTGAAATCATTAGCACAAGGTTAATGCAGTTGAAGAAAATTTCAATATACAACCAACTCGGCTTACACAACAAAGAGGTTATAGTTGGTTAATTAGATAGAGAATGAAAAGCGATAGAAACATGCTTATAGTTCCGAGAATATTTCATAAAGGGGGCTGGATTTCATGCCAAGGCTTATTTTAGTAAAAAAAGCTATGGTTATGGATATAAAATATGGTGTATAAAGATTATTTAACTAGTTGTAAGGAGGGAGTTCTGGCAATAGAGGGTGTTAAAGATTTTAACTTGACACATATATTTGAGTGTGGTCAGTGCTTTAGATGGATAAAGCAGCAGGATGGCAGCTATAATGGAATAGTTAAGGACAAGTTCGTAAATGTAAGCTTCAGTAATGAAATTCTATATATTAGAAATGCTACAGAACAGGATTTTATTGATATATGGTATGAATATTTCGATTTGGGAACTGATTATGCAAAAATCAAGACTGCACTTGAGAAGGATGAAATTATGAAGGAGGCTATCAAAACAGGCTATGGTATCAGATTGCTTAGGCAGGACTTCTGGGAAATGCTAATCTCCTTTATAATTTCCGCAAATAATATGATACCTAGAATAATGAAAACAGTAGACACTCTCTCAGTACTAAAAGGGGGATGTATAGAAGCCAATTATAATGCATATGGATTTCCCAAAATTCATGAACTTGCAAATGCTACTTTAGAAGAAATACAACAGTGTAAAGCAGGATTTAGATGTAAATATATTCATCAAACTTCTCAGCTTATGTATAAGGATTCTATAACAAAAGAATTGCTGGGGCATCTAGATACTGATATGGCTAGAAAAGAGCTGATGAGATTTCCTGGAGTAGGACCAAAGGTTGCAGACTGTATATTACTTTTCAGTGGTGTTAAATATGACGTATTTCCAACGGATGTGTGGGTTAAACGAGTAATGGAGGTGCTCTATTTAAATAAAGAATCTAAATTAAAAGAAATACAAAGCTTTGCTAAAGACCAGTTTGGTGATTTGACAGGCTATGCACAGCAATACTTGTTCTACCATGCAAGATTAAACAGAATTGGTATGAATAAATAGGCACCGTATACAACAACAATTTCTCTATACGATGACTTATTGCTTGAATATTATGCTAGTTTAATATAAATCAATGGAGAAGCTAGATTAAAAAATGGATGTTAGAAATAGTAGGTGAAGAACAATATCCATTTTTTTAGGGTTAATTTTGGGATAATAACTCAGCTATCCTAGTTGAAAATTAAGGGAACTTTTTAATAATTGCTACAATATTATGTAATGTAGACTAAATATTTGTGAAGTGCTCACTTCTATGGGTATGTTTAGACATGCATTTATATAAGAAAATTGGAGTGGTTTTATGAAGTGTATTGCTGTATTGGATTCAGGAAACCTTGTATATAAATTAGATGGTGAACTTAAAAAGATGGGCTATAAATTTGAGGTTGTTTCTACTCCATGCCATATTGCAAAAGGTGGATGTGGTTTATGCTTAAAGTTTCCAGAAGAATATCTTGAAATAGTTATAGAAGGATCAGTTGCATGCAATACACCAATTAAAGAGGTGTATAAAATCATACCAAATGTTACTAAGAATAAGTATAAAAGGTTAAAGGGATGAATACTTAATCAAAGGAATTTGCAGATTGGTGAAGATATACGAAGATAAATAAATCCTAGCTAAATTTACTTTATAGTTTTCTGGTGCTATAATAAGGCTATAAAGCAGGAACTGATAGTATTTCAGCACATTTGAACTTTGCATAAGTTAATATATTTCCTGAAATGAGCGCAAGCCTTTTATTTTGAACCTACATTTGAAATAAGGGAGTCTGCTGTTTGATATCATATGTCAGGCCTTGGTAATTCCGACACACGGCATGAACGTTGTGCAACGGCGAAGGACGATTGCTGATATCTCCGGGACACCCACCTAGCTTGGGCTAGGTGTCAAAATACGAGGAGACGCCATTTTGGGACTAAAATAGAATGAAAGGGCAGAAATGCCCTTTTATTTATGTGTGCGTCCAGCGAAGCTAGAGCACCCGTACAAGTGGAAGTCTGGCACGGGTAATTACCAAAAAGCCCGTTAGCTAATCCCAGTGCGTAGCAGTAATGGTATGTGCTGAGCGGGAGGATTAAGTACCTGTCTAAATAACAAGGCGAGCGAAAATGCAGACCGTAACATAAAGTGAATTCTGCCGCATCGTCAAAAGGGTCTCTGGTTTACAGAGAAAATAAGGGGAGTCGAGCCTTGGCATAATGGGCGAAGACCATGGTTTATGTTATTAAAATACCCTTTGATATCAGCATCCACATTGACTTTGCGGCTTAAAATAGAATTAAATTATGTCGGTATACATATATTTTTACTATCCCATACACGCTATTAAAAACTCAACCTGTGGGTTTTTTTGTGGCTCGAAAACGCACCATGTTAGTACAAACTTATTTTCGAGCTTTTCAAGTTGTGAAGGCTGAACCGTAGTTGGCTTTAGTTATTTACGGTTCATATATAATTACAATATATGTTTACAGGAAAAATTAAAACTGTTAAAATTACTATTGTTTAATTAATTTTATTAACCGCTTTAAAATTTTAAGGATACAATAAAATCATGAAGTTGTGGCAATCTACCAAAGCTAAAATACTCTTTGATAAGTTTGAGCAGAACTACTTTTATGTGGTAAAGTTTAGTTAAGTTAAGTAGCAATATAGTATATATAAAATATACTGATATTGGATATTTATTAAAATTACAGTTTGTTTTGAAAAATATTTGATATTATTTTATTTATTGAGGTTTAGATTATGAAAAACGGACTTATAAATGATGCCAAATTAATAGCAAGTCGAGATCCGGCTGCCAAGAGTGCGTTAGAAGTAATACTTCTATACCCTGGTTTTCATGTGCTTATTTACCATAAACTTGCACATTGGTTCTATAAAAAAAGAATATTTTTTATTGCCAGATTAATTTCCCAACTTGGCAGATTTTTTACTGGAATAGAGATACATCCTGGTGCAACGCTAGGTAAGGGGTTGTTTATTGACCATGGGATGGGTATAGTCATTGGTCAATCCGCAGTAATCGGAGATAATTGTACTATATATCATGGGGTAACCTTAGGCGGTACTGGTAAAGAAAAGGGTAAGAAGCGTCACCCCACTATTGGAAATAATGTACTTATAGGTGCGGGAGCTAAAGTGCTCGGACCATGTACAATAGGAGATAATTCACTTATAGGTGCTAATACATTTGTGTCTTTTGATGTTGAACCCTATTCAACAGTTGTGGGTTCAAAGGGAAGAATTGTTAAAAAACGTAATGAAAAAGTTGACTCGCCATCTGAGGAACTAGATCAAATACACATGCCAGATCCTGTAGCTCAGGAATTATGTAGATTAACAGCAAGAATTGAAGAACTGGAAAATAAGGTTATGGGCAAGAGTAATGGACCCTGTGCTATTAAAAAGTATAAAGATTCATATGTATTTGAAAGTAGGGATGAAAAAGGGGAAGGTAGCGAGTATGAATATTGAGAGATAATCCTCAATAATGAAATGGATTAGCATACAAAATAATAAAAATCTAATACTTATATGATTCAATATATTGGAAATTTGTTGTTTTTATTATAGAATAAAGGTTATACGAAAGGAGAAGGAAATGAAGGTTTACAATACGCTTTCAAGACAAAAAGAGGACTTTAAGCCTATTAATGATAAAGAGGTCTGCATATATTCATGTGGACCAACAGTCTACAATTATGCACATATCGGTAATTTAAGAACCTATATATTTATGGATATGTTAAGGAGAGTACTTGAGTATAATGGGTATGCTCTTAAGCATGTAATGAATATAACTGATGTAGGGCATCTGGTTTCAGATGAAGACGACGGAGAGGACAAGATGCTTAAAGGTGCTAGAGAACAAAAAAAGACACCTTGGCAGATAGCTGAATTCTATACAGATACTTTTATGAAGGATATTAAGGCTCTTAATATAGAGGTTCCTGAAATTGTTCCTAAGGCGACTGAGCATATTCCTGAAATGATAGAATTTGTTGAGGGACTAATTGAAAAGGGTTTCGGATATGAAACTAGTGATGGAATATATTTTGATATAAAAAGGTTTGAAGAATATGGTAAACTTTCTAGAGCTAATTTAGATGAACAAATAGCAGGAGCTAGAGTTGAGGTAAATCAAGAAAAGAGACATCCTGCTGATTTTGCTATATGGAAAAAGGCACCAAAGGAACATATTATGCAGTGGCAAAGTCCATGGGGTATGGGATATCCAGGCTGGCACATAGAGTGCTCTGCAATGGGTAGAAAATATCTCGGGGATGTATTTGATATTCACACTGGCGGCGTAGATCATATTCCAGTTCATCATGAAAATGAAATTGCTCAATCAGAGGCTTTGCTTGGTAAGCCAGCTGTTAACTATTGGATGCACAGTGAATTTATGATGGTTAATAACGGTAAAATGTCAAAAAGCCTTGGGAATACTTATACAATCGATAATTTAAGAGAAAAGGGATTTGACCCGCTTGCATTCAGGTATATGTGTTTAAATGCTCACTACAGAAATAAATTTAATTTCACATGGGATGTAATGCAGTCTGCTCAGGTATCCTATGATAGATTTGTAGAGGGTTGCCAATCACATAAGGATGGCACAGATAATGTGGACAGTGCTGTTATAAATGAATTTTTCAATGACTTTGAGGAGGCTGTTAATGATGATCTAAACATTCCAAAGGCACTAGGTGTTGCATGGAATGTGGTAAGATATGGAAAAAAATCACAACAGATATTTGAGCTTCTTACAAGAATGAACAGAATATTTGGATTTGACTTGGATAAAAAGAAGGTTGAAAATAGCGAACCAGAGGTTTCTCCTGAAATTCAAGCTCTTATAGATGAAAGACAGCAAGCTCGTAAGGATAAGAACTGGAAGCGTTCAGACGAAATAAGAGATGAGCTCAAAGCAATGGGCATTGTGATAGAAGATACTGCTAATGGAGCAAAAGTGAAGTATATATAAAAACAGTAAGGCATGCTTATAACCATATATATAAACAAGCTTACCAAATGGGTTGGTTGGAACATGAAATATGCTTCTGCCAACTCTTTTTTTATGGATTTGTATTTGAGTACTACAGGAATATGCATTATTTGATGAAGCTTTAAAAGAGAATAGATGACAAATACAAGCAATTTTGGCACAAACCATTGATAAGTTTGAGCACTGCTGGAATTATTATGTTGGAAAGTTGAATATGTATTCATAAATTTTTTATTTGTTCAGCAGGTTCAGATAACACATGCAGTTCAGCTCATTCATATTATGTAAATAGAACTACATATTAAGGAAGAGTATTTATGAATAAGCTTCGAGAATTTATATCCATAATAAATTCAAAAATCGGTTCTGGATATGTGTACGGTGGTCAAAATAGTACGCCGCTTACTAGGGAAGCCTTAAACCAACTTGTTAAAACATTTGGTAGAAAACATTACTATTTTAGTAATTATTCAGCAGAAAGATGGTTAGGAAAAGAATATTATGATTGCTCGGGGCTCATTGTATATGCTTTGCGCAAGTTGAGACTTATACCAATGAACTTTGACTATACATCAAATGATATATATGTTAAGCTTTGCAGGAAGATATCTAAAAGTGATCTAAAAGTCGGAGATTTATGTTTCCAAAAAACTAATTCGGGTATAAATCATGTAGGAATTTATATGGGTAGTGATAGAGTGACCCATGCAAGAGGGACTTATTATGGAGTGGTAAATACTACACTATTTAGTTCCTTTAATCTGTTTGGAAGATTAAAATTTTTTGAAAACGAATATCCAGATGTAAAGATTACATTTATTAATGCAATTAAAAAGGTTGTAATTGATACTAATGTATATGAACAACCATACGAGCAATCATCTAGTATTGGTAAACTTGCAAAGGGCAAATTGGCAGCTGTTGAGGGGAAAACTGATAACAATTGGTATTTGGTAAGCATAGACAATAAAAAGGGATATGTGCAATTATCAGCCCTTAAGGATTATGACGAACTACTTGAGGCTCTTGAATTTTTAAGTCAAAAATCGGGAATAAGCAAGGAATACTGGTATAAACATGCTACAGAGCTAAAATGGCTGGATGTTTGTTTTATAAAAATAGCGAAGGGCTTTGGAGCCGATTTATAATTTACTGATTTTCAGCTGGGAAATTTGAGTAACTTAATATAAAATATTTGAATTCAAATTGGAAGATATATTGTTTAAACTAATGTAGTTAGCGATTTTATACTGAATCAACTTTCGCAAAAAAAGTTTATTGGTGCGGGAGAATTATCAACTAATTCATGTAATTATTTGTAATTCAACTTTCCAAATATAAGTTTCCCACACCTACAATTATCATCTGCAAAGTTGAGCTGCTGAAATAAGTGCGAGCAGGTATACTATATTTATGTGGGTAATTTTGGATATAAAAACGGGGGGGGGAAACATATGACAAAGCTTATATCTTGGAATGTAAACGGGATTAGAGCATGTATAGGAAAAGGGTTTCTGGATTTTTTTAAGAATGTAAATGCAGATATATTTTGCATACAAGAAAGCAAGCTGCAGGAGGGACAATTACAGCTTGAATTAGATGGATATGAGCAGTTTTGGAATTATGCTGTTAAAAAGGGCTACTCGGGAACAGCTATTTTTACTAAAATAAAGCCGCTTTCATCTTCTTGTGGAATAGGGATTGAGGAGCATGATAATGAAGGGCGTGTAATCACACTGGAGTTTGAGGGATATTTTCTGGTAAATGTTTACACACCAAATTCAAAGCGTGAGCTTGAAAGACTAGAATATAGAATGAAATGGGAGGATGATTTCAGGGTTTATCTAAAGAAATTAGAAGAAAAGAAGCCTGTTATTTTTTGTGGGGATATGAATGTTGCACATAATGATATAGATTTGAAAAATCCAAAGACTAACAGAAATAGTGCTGGTTTTACTTATCAGGAGAGAGAAAAATTAACGGAGCTGTTGTCACAAGGCTTTGTAGATACCTATAGAAGGTTATATCCTGATAAAACAGAGGCATACACATGGTGGTCATATATGTTTAGTGCTAGAGCCAAGAATGCTGGTTGGAGAATTGACTATTTTTGCGTATCAGAAAATTTGAAGGACAGAATAGAGTCAGCTGAAATATATAGTGATGTTATGGGGTCTGATCATTGCCCTGTGGGTTTAGTTATAAGATAACATGAATTTATTCACAGGGTGGATAAGCCTATTCTTAACATATACACAGTTTAGTCCACATTATCCACAGAATCCATGTCCACAAAGGGGAAAAAGTGTGGATAAATGGAGTGATTAGTAAAAAACCAATGCTCTAAAGGGAAAAATTATGATTTTAGTTGTGGATAATATTTATTTCAGTTAATAATATTAGATTATAATTTAGTTTTGAATCTAGGCGTTATAAAAATGTTTTATAAAACAAGAGTTTAGTGTATAATTATACTTGGTTTGCATTTGCTACATTATCACATTCAATTACAGTTTAAAAGCTCTGTCTGCCCCAATTAAGTGAGTATAAACATTGAACTAAGAGATTAAAGCATATAGGGCTTCTAGGGATTATTTTGTGATGAGGTTATATTGCACGCTTGTATATGTAAGACAGAATTAGTAATAGGGTTGGAGAAGATAATGTTTGAAGATATTGTTAGCAATATGCGTAAGGACTTTGATATAAAGCCAATGGAGGTGCTGAATCTTAATCCATTGGTTCTGGCATATATAGGTGATGCTGTTTATGAGGTATATATTCGCACTATGCTTGTGATAAATAAAAAGACAAACGTAAATATGCTTCATAAGTTGTCAATAAAATATGTTAATGCAAAAGCACAATCAGATATTATTCATAGAATAATGGACAAGCTCACTCAGGATGAGCAAGACGTAGTCAGAAGGGGTCGGAATGCTAAATCAGCGACAGCTCCCAAGCATGCTGAAATAACTGATTATAGGTATTCCACAGGGTATGAGGCGTTAATAGGCTATTTGTATCTTACAAATGATATAGAGAGGCTTACGTATATATTGAGGTTGTCTGTTGAAGAATAGTAAATACAAAAATAATAATTGTGAAAGAGTAGGTTTACGTAATGGCTGAAGGAAGAAATAGATTTGGTAATAGGACGAACAACGATAATAAGGGTGGATTTAAATCTTTTTCCGGTAAGAAGAAATCTTATGGGGAAAGAGGAGCAAAGTCATTTGATGATAACAATAAATCATATGGTGATAAAAGAGGTTCAAAGTTTGATACTGATAAGAAACCATACGGTGATAAGAGAGGCTCAAGCTTTGATGGGGATAAAAAACCATATGGTGATAAGAGAGGCTCAGGCTTTGATGGTGATAAAAAACCATACGGTGATAAAAGAGGTTCTAAGTTTGATACTGATAAAAAACCATACGGAGAAAAAAGGGATTCAAAGTTTAATACAGGCAAAAAGCCTTATGGTAGCAAAAGAGACAATAAGTTTAATAAAGACACGCAGAGTCCATATCCTGGAGGACCAAAGTATGAATATAAACCTGATGTAGACGTTCAGGAGGAAGCTGTTGGGGAAATCGACAAGCTTGAGGGAAGAAATCCTATAATGGAAGCTCTTAAAGCTAATAGAACAATAAACAAAATATTTGTTTCAAAGGGAGAACGAGAAGGCTCAATTCGTCAGATAATTGCAATTGCTAGAGAAAAGAAGATAATAATAACAGAAGTTGACCATAATGTAATTGAGAGTATGTCATCAACAAAGTCGCATCAGGGTATTATAGCTTTTGTTGCGGTCAAGGAGTATGTTGAGGTTGACGACATATTGCAGATAGCCCAAGACAAAGGACAGCCCCCATTTATAATTATTCTTGATGAAATAGCAGATCCACACAATTTTGGTGCAATTCTCAGGACAGCCAATGCTGTTGGAGCTCATGGAGTAATTATTCCTAAGAGGAGAGCAATAGGATTAACTTCAGCGGTATCAAAGGCGTCTGCTGGTGCTATTGAGTATGTTCCTGTTGCTAGAGTAACAAATATTGCACAGACAATAGAATATCTAAAGAAAAACAATATTTGGGTTGTAGGTACAGATTCTACAGGTGAAAAGGCGTTTTATGATAGCGATTTGAAAGGTGCAATTGCTCTTGTTGTAGGAAGCGAAGGCGAGGGTATAGGCAAGCTGATACGTGAGAAATGCGATTTTGTAGTAAATATTCCAATGCAAGGTGAGATAAGTTCATTAAATGCTTCAGTTGCAGCAGCGATAGTTATGTATGAAATTTTAAAACAAAGAGGCAAGAGTTAAGGGGTTATAAGGAGCTATTATGGGGGACAGATGGAATACCTTGCAATAGACGGCTGATAATTTTATTGATAGATTTGTGTATTTAAACGGCAGATTACATTTGTGTCTCCCGATATATTTGAAAAACTGGATAAAATTCGAAAGGGCAAGTAAAACTTGACACATAGGGGCTTTTTGCTTATAATTTAGTTAGGTTTATATTCTGATTTTACCACTCTTTTACAAGCAAAAAACTGGGGGCAACAGTATTGAAAACGAACTTAATGGTCAATGTCTCTCAAACATATTCTGATATGGTTGACGAAGATATAATACTTGATGCAAAGGTTGGTAATGAGCGAGCACTTGAGTATATTATAAACAAATACAAGAGCTTTGTTCGTGCAAAAGCAAGGACTTATTTCCTTATCGGAGCTGATCGCGAAGATATTATTCAAGAAGGCATGATTGGATTATTTAAGGCAATTAGGGATTATAAAGGGGACAAGCTTTCTTCTTTCAGAGCATTTGCTGAGCTTTGTATAACACGTCAGATTATCACAGCCATCAAAACAGCGACGAGACAAAAGCACATACCTTTAAATTCTTATATTTCACTTAATAAGCCTATTTTTGACGAGGAATCCGATAGAACTCTCATGGATATTATCAGTGAGGAATGCATCAGTGATCCCGAGGAATTAGTTATTAATAGGGAGGAGTTTCTTGGAATTGAGAGCAAAATGAGTGAAATACTTAGTTCGCTTGAATGGGAGGTTTTGACTTTGTACTTAGAGGGGAAATCCTACCAAGAGATTGCAGAAGAGTTGAACAGACATGTAAAATCAATTGATAATGCGTTACAAAGAGTAAAACGTAAATTAGAGAAATATTTAGAAGAACAAAAAAGCTAATTTGAAATTATTGGTTTTTATGATACTAGACTTAGTTTTATGTACGTGCTATACTACATGAGTTAAAGCAATCGAATGTTTTGCGGGTGTAATTCAATGGTAGAATATCAGCTTCCCAAGCTGACTGCGTGGGTTCGATTCCCATCACCCGCTCCACATGCTCCCATAGCTCAGGCGGCAGAGCGCATCCATGGTAAGGATGAGGTCTCCAGTTCGAATCTGGATGGGAGCTCCACATTACAAGGTTTAAAAATTAAATATGCAACATTGTTGCAACAACCAGCAAAAAGGAACTGATAAAACAGTTTTTTTTTGTGTCCAAAAATAAAAATTATATAAAAAGAAATAGTAAACCTAAAATCACAAAATATTAATAATCAAATTGTTAATGTAGAGCTGGATGATGAGCCTTTGAAAACAAATTTTAATTTTCTGAAAGATTTATGTAGCAAAAACTTATTTGCAAAGATGATCAAGCCAATTTCTTATATTATCTGCATGTAAAACAGGTTTTTCAACCCAGAATGAACTGGGGGAGGTCATGGATGACCCTCCAAGAACTTATTTATTTAACTAGGGATACTGAAAAAGAAAATGTATAATTATACATATATCTGTATAGACATTAGGCAAATAGTCAATAATAGTTATACTTGAAATTATAATAATACATAGTATAATAATTGTTAGAGGTGAATTAGATGAAAGGTTTTATTGATAGAGAACAAGAAATGCAATTTTTAAATGACGAATACAGTCGGAAGGGTTCTTCTCTTGTAGTTCTTTATGGTAGGCGTAGGGTGGGCAAGACAGAGCTGTCAGCTGCGTTTATACGAGATAAAAATGCAATGTATTTTCTTGTGACTGAAGAAAGTGAGCTGCAAAATCGTAATGCCTTTAAAGCGTCAATTGCAGATTTTTGTGATAACGACCTATTAAGACATGCAAAGGTGGACGGTTGGGAAATTTTATTTAAGACACTTCTTACTAAAACCATTGAAGAAAAACTGATTTTAGTAATTGACGAATTTCAATATTTGGGCAAATCAAATCCAGCATTTCCATCAATATTTCAAAAAATATGGGACACTCTGCTAAAGGATCAAAATATCATGGTAATTCTTTGCGGCTCTCTAATATATATGATGGAGAGTCAGACGTTGAATTACACCAGCCCATTATATGGCAGAAGAACAGGGCAAATTAAACTTAAACAAATTCCGTTTGCATATTATCAGGAGTTTTTCCCAAAGAAGAAACGAAAGGATTTAATTGAATATTTTGCGGTTACAGGTGGTGTGCCCAAATATATTGAGCTTTTTTATGATAGTGAGGACATCTATTCTGCAATTGATAAAAATGTCTTATCAAAGCAAAGCTTTCTTTACGATGAGCCCAATTTCTTGTTGCAACGTGAAGTCACAGAGGTTGGTAGCTATTTTTCCGTTATTAAAGCAATTGCTGCAGGTAATCAAAAGTTGGCTAAAATAGCTGGAAGCTTGGAATTAAAGCAAACGGGCTTGACGAAATATTTAAAAACTTTAATAGACCTGGACATTTTAGAGCGAGAAGTTCCTGTAACGGAAGAAAACCCTGAAAAAAGCAAGATGGGACTATATAAAATAAAGGATAACTTTATACTATTTTGGTTTAAATTTATCTACCCAAATCTAAGCTTTATTGAGTCTGGAAACAAAGAGCTTGCTATGAAAAAAATACGGGCAAATTTGACTGATGGGCATATTAGCTATGTGTATGAAGATATTTGCATAGAAACGATGTGGAAACTGAATGTTCAGGAAAAATGGGACTTTACTTTTGATAAGGTTGGCAGGTGGTGGAGTAACAATAAGGAAATTGACATTGTTGCCTTTGATAGCACTGGAAAAGATATTATCTTTGGAGAGTGCAAATATTGGGAAAGAAAAGTTGGAGTTAATGTTCTCACTGAGCTTGAAGAAAAAGCAAAGTCGGTTACATGGGAAAAAGAACACCGCAAAGAGCACTTTATCCTTTTTAGTATAAATGGATTTACAGAGGAAATGGTTAAATTGGCTAAGAGAAGGGATGATGTTGTTTTGAGTGAGTGAATAGCATCGCTCAAGCGTACATTCTCTTCAAATCCACAAGCCCAACATTACCCATTTTTTCAGAAGCTTCTACTAATTCATTGGTAAACCCTGATTTTAAAAACAGCATATAGTGCTTGTTTTTATATTGCTTTAAAAGCTCGCCCTTCTCTATTAAATCATTCAAAACACCAATACCAACAAGTTCATTTTTCCACTTGCATTCTCCAAAGATAGCATTTTCATCATCTACAGCAAGGATATCAATTTCCTCTTGGCGTTTTTTAGTAGGGTTATTACCCCACCATCTGCCTATTCTACCGAAAACAAATGGCAAAGATAGCTTTGCATTTTCCTGCATAAGATATTGAACGCACATCTGTTCAAAGATTTGAACCATATAATTTGAAAGCTGGGGAGCAATAGCTTTATCATATACAATACCAGATAAACCTGTTGCGATACTGCTCATATTGTTAGGAAAAAACCTATACCAAAAGCGGAACATCTGGTCATCCAGTAGATAAATACTTTTCCGCCCTTCATTTTCCGTAAGGGGTTTGTCCTTTTTTATAATGCCCAATGCTATAAGATCAGATATATATTTTGCACATTTATTGCTCTCAATACCGTTCTTTGTGGCGATTTCATTTAGCTTTGAGGCTCCGTTGGCAATGGCTGCGATAATTCCGTTGTAGGTAGCAGGCTTTTCAAATAAACTTATTAAAAAAGAAAAAGAGTATCGTTTATACGACGCTCTTTTTCTTTGAAGTTTTCGAAATCTAAAAATATATAAAGCAGATTTCATCCTATAAATAGGAAAATTTTTATAATGTATATAAATATAAACAAAAAAACGTAACCTGCACTAAACAAAAATGTTTAATGTTAATAGCAGTTAACTACAAACCAAAACTATCAACCAAAACCAATTTACATATAGCACTTTGATAAAGCTTATATTCCAAATGTATGTTAGTGTTCAAAGTAGTGTTCATCATTTTTAGAAGCAAAATCTTTGAAACACTACCTTGATACATCTTTGTGTTTTTGTTGCTTGACATATTATTGATATGAAATATACTACTCTAGTAGAGTTTATACTAAAACAAATCAGAAATAAAGGTGAAATAAGTCACTGTATATATAGTGACCTATTTCACCTTTACGATATTTAGTATATATTGTTAACAGTGCATAATCATGCTATAATACAAGTATATTAAGCAATATTTTTATGATGTCCGATATCATCGGATATTTAGCCGATTGTAATTGACGCTTACAATTAAACTAACCAGCAAGTTAGCATACCCAAACATAGAATAATAGCTTTGACTTGAAAAGGGGTATAGTGTGTTTGATATTGGAAGTACAATAGATGAAAAGTTTAAGGTTTTGGAAATAATAGGCGAGGGAATAACCAGCTTTGTTCTGAAAGTTTTTGACATTCGTTCAAACAGAGAATTTGCTTTGAAGGTATTAAAGCCTCACATTACATCTAGTTACATAGAACATATTATACGATTTAAAAAAGAAGCTACTATCATCAATAGCTTTGACCATCCTAATATTGTAAAAACATACGGTATTGGTGAGTTTAAAGGGTATCCCTACGTAATTATGGAATTACTTAACGGAACTAATCTGTCTTCAATATTACTAGAAAATAAACCCATAAAAATAAATGAGGCTCTAGAAATAACTCTAAATATTGCAAAGGCACTTGAATATGTGCATAGTAAGGGAATTATTCATAGAGATATAAAACCTGCTAATATATTTATTACCGAAAATGTATTAGATAAATCAAAAAGTGTTAAGGTTCTTGATTTTGGCGTTTCCATTTTATTGGATGCAGAAGAGTTGAAAACTCCATTGGCAATATCTGGTACATGGGCATATATGTCACCAGAGGCTATAGGTATTATAAATAAGGTGCTAGATGAGAGAAGTGATATATATTCTTTTGGGATATTAATTTATCATATTTTTACAGGTAAGGCACCTATTTACGGAGCTGACATAAATACAATTATCCACATGCATGCGGCTTTTAATCCTCTGAATCCAAGTGAAGTTAATCCAGATATTGATATCACCCTAGAAAAGATTATTTTAAAACTGATTGCTAAAGATCCAGAACAACGGTATTCAACTGTATCTGGCTTAATATATGATTTAAACAGATACATTAATGGCGGAAGAAACTTCAATATTGGGTGTAAAGATAAAAAGAAAAAAATGAGCTCCTATATCAGCATGATAGAGCGTGAGCGTGAAACGCAGGTATTGTTAGAGGCAATAAAAGATGCCTCTAATAAAAAAGGAAGTACAGTTTTGATAGCTGGTGAATCGGGTGTTGGTAAAAGCAGATTGGTCAGGGAAATAAGAAGCTATGTATATAATAATAATGGGCTGTTTCTAAAAGGTAGATGTATAAATAATGAGAACAAAAATCCGTATCAGCCCTTTAAAGACATAATAGATGATTATATAAACAAATATAATGATTATGATACTGATATGCAACTTGAAGAGACAAGCAGGCTGAGAAATGTCTTGGGGGACTTGGGTGGATGCATAACTACATTAAATCCACGAACTGTAAGAATATTAGGTGAAACAGCACGTATATCATTGCTGGAGCCCAATCGTGAACTAAAACGGTTTTTGATAACAGTTGCTGACTTTTTTTTGAATTTAGCATCTAAGAAAAGATTTTGTGTAATTTTTATAGATGATCTTCAGTGGGTGGATTCAGGCTCAATAAATATATTAGAAGAAATAGTAAAAGGAGTTTGTAAGTCTAATCTTTTAGTTATAGGTACTTATAGAGATGATGAAGTGGCTGAAAATAGCGGCATAAAAAAGTTTTATATGAAGAATGTGAATTCTCATTCCATTCAGCTTTTAAAACTTTATCCCCTCAGCTACGATGGTACAGAAAAGTTATTAGAGCTTAGCATTGGAGAATGTGTACATGATTTGCCTGGGTTTTCAAAATATGTGTATACAAAATCAGGGGGTAATCCTTTATATGCAACTAATTTGATTAGAACACTGGAAGATAATTCAATCTTAGTTTTTGAAGATGATAAATGGACATTGAATTGGGATGCACTTAACGATTTTGACCTACCAGAAAATATAGTAGGTATTGTACTCAAAAGATTGGCTAATATATCAGCTAATCAGCGCAGTGCTTTAGAAAAAGCGGCTATTATAGGGAGAAATTTTGACGCTGGTATATTAGAGATGCTTTCTGATATTGGTTGGACAGAACTTGTTAATATTTTGGATCAAATTAGTGATATACAAATTATAGAACCTTTAACCGAAAAGGGTATGTATATATTTACGCATGATAGAATAAGAGATGCAGTTTTAGAGAAAATGTCTGTAAAGGAGACTAGAAAGCTACATTATAAACTTGCTGAAATACTGGAAACTCTATATGAGGATGATAAGGAACACTACTTCTTTGATATTGTACATCACTATATAGAGAGTTGTGATAGGAAGAAGGCGCTTAAATATGTTATTCCTGCTGCATATAAATCAAAAGAATCCTTTGCGACTGAAGATGCATTGCGGTACTTTAAATTAGCAGAAGAATATGTGGAAGATTATAAGCAGCTCAGTCCAAATGACTTTATTTATATATATAATGATATGGTAGAGGCATATATTATTGTTGGAGATAGTGACAAAGCTGTAAATATTGCAAAAAAAATACTGCCATTTTATGATAATGCACTAGATAGAGCCAAAATATTGAGCAAGATAGGTACTGCTTATTTTAAAAAAGGCAATTTTAAGGAGGCTCAAACTTATCTTATTGAGGCACTTAATCTGCTAGGAGAACAGATACCAAATGACAAGCGAAATCTAAGACTTGCACTTGTAAAGGAATATTTTAAACGTGTTTTATACAATAAAGTTTTTACAAGTATTATATTCAATAGAAGAGAAAAGGAGTTCAGTGAGGAAGAAAAAGAAAAGCTCATTATATTTTATCCGTTAGGTTGGTCATATGCCGTTAGTGACCCTGATAAAATAAGACTTATATCAATTAAAGGTATGAATATAGCAAGAAGACGATTAGCTGGAAGCAGAGAAATTAGCGTACTCTATACAGGCTATGCTATGCAAAGTGCTATTTTTGGAAATTATAAAAGAGCTATGAGTTTTCATGAAACTGCTTTGCAAATGAAAAAGGAGCTTGGAGATAGATATAGTATTGCGCAGAGTCTACAGCTTATAGCATATGTACATTTGTGGCATGGCAATTATCAAAGTTCTATGAATTCGGTACTTGAATCTAAAGAAACATTTAAACAAGTTGGTGATGTATGGGAATATGCTGCAAATTTGAATATTGTTGCATCTATTTATCAATATTCTGGCAATTATGCATTGGCTTGTGAAAATTTAAATCAATATATTGAAATTTCTATTAAAATTGAGAATTATTTTGGTATTTGCTTTGGAAAAGCAAGGCTTGCATGGTGCTATATAGAAAAGGGAGAGTATGAAAAAGCCATAGTACTAATTAACCAGTCAATTGAAATTGGGGAGAAGGAAAAATTATGGTTTCCATACTGTTTAGCGATATATTGTTTTGGAGTTATTCATTATGAGAAGAAAGAGTATCATAAGGCTGTTGAATTTTTTGAGAAATCAATTGAGCTTGACAAAAAGTATAATCTCAATAAGGAGAGTATCGGGAATGCTTATGTAATGTTAGCTCAATCATATATAATGTTGCTGAAATCAACTCAGACACTGCGGAAGGATTTTAATAAAAAAGAATTAAGCAAAGTGTTTAAAGCTTGTATTATCGCTATGAATATTACTCGCTTATGGCCAAATATTTATGGAGCTTCATTGAGAGTCATGGCAGGATACTATTCTTTGAGAAATAAGAACAGGCTTTCCGAGATGTTCTATAAGCGAAGTATTAGACATTATAGCACAATAAATAGGAGGTATGAGCTGGGATACAGTTTGTATGAATATGCATGTTTTCTTAATAATCTAAAAAAGGAAAATGAATATATTAAGATTATTAAGAAAGCTTATAATATATTCGCTGATATAGGATCTAAGGAATATATAAAGAAATGCAATGAAATATTAGGACATAATTTAGAAAAATCTTACGAACACGGCGAAGACAAAAATATTGATATGCTGCTTGCAAGCAATAAATTTGATGCTGTTGTAAGAACAGGAAGGGTTATAAGTTCTATCTTGGATATTGATGTCCTGCTCGAAAAAATAATGGATAACGCTATTGAATTATTGGGTGCTCAGAGAGGCATAGTACTGCTTTATCCAGAAAAGGGTGACAAAAAGCTTGAAGTTAATGTTGTACGTAATATTAATGGTTATGAAATAACAGGTTCATCTTACGAGTTAAGCAAAAAAATTATTTCACAAGTTGAAAAAGAGCTAAAACCTATTATTATTTATGATGCTTTAGCTGATAGTCAATTAAATATGCAGCATAGTGTTATTTCAGAGGGAATTAGATCAGTTATTTGTGCTCCTATTATTAATAAAAAAGAACTTTTGGGAGTGATATATCTTGATAATAAGCTGATGTCGGGACTATTTGATGAGGAAGACAGAAAAGCGTTAGAGATAATTTGCAGTCAAGCTGGAGTATCCATCGAAAATGCACGTCTTTATAAACGCTTGAAGAAATACTCTGAAGAGATTGAAAAGTGGAGCTATAACCTTGAGCAAAAAGTATGTGAAAGAACGGAGGAACTCAATAAAAAGAATACTGAGCTTGAAGATATGCTTGAAAAATTACGAGAGCATACCAAAGTAGTAGAAGAATTGGCGGCTGAAAAAGAAAGAAACAGGATGGCAAGAGATCTTCACGATACACTTGGCTATGCTATGACTCTAATAATTACTCAACTTGAGGTTTGTAGCAGGACATGCCTTGAGGATCCAGAAAAGGCTATGGAAAAAATTGATGCAGTAAATCACACTGCAAAGGCTGGCTTAAAAGAATTAAGAAGATCCATTAAGGGCTCTGGTCCAAAAGACCTTGAAGAAAATAATTTAATAAATTCCTTAAGGAAACTAATAATTGAATATAGTTATTTAGGAATAGAAATAGACCTAAATCTTGATGGCGAAAGAAATATATCTTTACTAGAATATAATGAAGTAATCTATAGAATATGTCAGGAAGCTATAACAAATGCTGTACGCCATGGAAAAGCAAAAAGAGTCATAATATCACTTATTATTGAAAAGGAATCTATTAGACTTTATGTAATAGACAACGGAATTGGCTGCAGTCGTATAAAAAAAGGAATGGGACTTATTGGAATGGAACAGAGAGTAAATTCTGTTAGTGGGAAACTTACTTATGGTTCTAGTGGGGAAGGTGGATTTAATTTGAAAGTTTTTATTCCATTAGAAGAGGTGGTGAATGGTGCTTGATAAAGGTGCTGATTACAGAAGATAAAAGGTTAATAGCGGAAGGCTTTAAATTTTTAGTTGAAAGTGATGATGAAATTAGTGTTGTAGGACTAGCTTTGAATGGTTATGAGGCTCTTGAACAGTGTAAAATATGCAAACCAGATCTTGTTCTCATGGATTTAAAAATGCCAGATTGTGATGGAATTGAAGGAACAAAATTAATTAAGTCTTTTTCAACTAATATAAAGGTACTAGTGCTTACTACATTTGATGATGATGAAATGGTAGCAGAAGCTCTCAAAAATGGTGCTGATGGATACATTCTTAAAGACATTAACGCTGAAAAATTAATATCTACTATTAAAGGAACGGCAAAGGGACTCAATATTATTGATGAGAATGTTTATCAGAATATAGTAAATAAACTCAAACAGCCTAATAATAAGAAACCAGAATATACATTAACAGATAGAGAAATAACATTAATAGAGTTGGTGGTTTGTGGCAAAAGCAACAAGGAAATAGCTGCTAAACTTAATATTACAGAGGGTAGGGTTAAAAATATTATTACAAATATACTTAGTAAGCTTGGACTCTCAGATAGAACCTCTTTAGCGGTATATGCTGTGAAAAATAAGTATATAAATAAAAGGTTTGAGTCTGAATAATCAATAATAAATATGTCAAAATAAAATACAAAAGAACTATATGATATTTATGAAATATTTTTGGACAATTATTTTGTATTTATAACTAATAAATCAACTTTCGCAGTTTAAAAACACTAGCTTTCCCTTGATATGATTGGGTAAGCAGCTTACAAAGTAGTCTATAAATTCATTTAGAGTCTCTTTTGTAAGGAATAGTTTTTCCTGCAAAGC
>JAEWST010000067.1 GCA_023398105.1 Bacillota bacterium
TGGATAGGTTATAATTAATTATACAATAAACATTCGGTCGTGATATAATAAATAAAAATAGAAAGGAATGAAGCGTATCATGGCAGGAAAAACACAAAACTATACAGATGATTTTAAGAAGCAAATAGTAGCATTGAGACAAAATGGCAAGCCAGCATCAGAAATAGCTAAAGAGTATGGAATAGCAAAATCCACTGTAAGTAAGTGGTCAAATGACTATAGTAATTCTGGTTCTTTTAAGACTAAGGATAACCGTACTGATGAAGAAAACGAGCTGATACGTCTACGTAAAGAAAATAAACAATTACTAATGGAAAATGATATTTTAAAGCAGGCAGCGCTGATAATGGCACGAAAGTAGAACTTATTCTTGCTAATAAGGGAAAGTACAGTATCAGCGCCATGTGTAGAATTCTTAACATACCTCGAAGCTTAATCTACTACAAGAAAAAGCTAAGGGTATATAACACTAAGCTTGAAAATGCAATAATATCTATCTTTAGAGACAGTAAGAATAACTACGGTTCAAGAAAAATCAAGGTAGAATTGCAAAAACAGAATATTATAGCATCTAGGCGAAAAATAAGAGTAATAATGGAGAAATATAGATTAATTTCAAATTATACTATAAAGCAATATAAGATTCATAAAAACAAATGCAACGAGGATGAAGTAAATAATATCGTTAATAGAGAATTTGAGAACAGAGAAGATTTAGAGATAGTTGTAAGTGATTTAACCTATGTAAATGTTTGTGGGAAGTGGAATTATATATGCCTATTAATAAATCTATTTAACAGAGAGATTGTGGGGTATTCTGCTGGGTCAAGAAAAGATGCAGATTTAGTATATGAGGCATTTCTGAATTCTAAGGTAAATCTATCAAAGATTAAAATATTTCATACTGATAGAGGAAGTGAATTTAAAAATAAGATTATAAATGAAGTTTTACATACCTTTAATATTAAGCGTTCACTAAGCAAGAAGGGATGCCCTTATGATAACGCAGTTGCAGAAGCTGGGTATAAGATAATAAAGACAGAATTTGCATTTAATAGAATTTTTAAGAGTTTAGATGAACTAAAAAAAGAATTGAGAGATTATGTAAAGTGGTACAATAATAAACGAATTCATGGAGCACTTAATTATATGTCTCCTGTAGAATATCGTTTGGCTAAAATGACCGAATAATAGTTGTACAAAAAAGTGTTGACAAACCATCTTATCTTCATATGGAATAAAAACCGGTGGATTTTCATAAAACGATTTATCCGATTTTGAATCAATAAATTCATAATCGTCAAATTGATTATTAAACCCCTCTATATCTTCAAGTGACTTTCTCTTTTTAGAAACTGATAACCCTTTTGCATCAGCGACTCCAATTAGCTCTCTCACATATAAATCTGGAAATAGGTTTCTGAATGCATTAAATATGTCAAGACGTTCTGGTAGTCCAGCTCCATATTGGACCTTTTCAGTTATTTTATTGTTAGTAAGTAAAACAATATCATTAGCATCAGAAGAGAGAAAATCACTGTAATTATTCGGATTAGTTAAAGCATCCAACAGATTTAGTTTCATTAATTCCGCTAATATTATGTCGGCAACACCGCTGAATTGGAAATGCCTCTTATTATCTCGTGTGTACATTATTCTTATGAGCTTTTTTCTTTTATTATTGAGATATTCATTTTCTTTATAGACGTAGACACTGCTTGAATTCTTACTTGTAATAAAATTTTTTGATTTAGCCACATCCACCAGTGGTTTACATACCCAAACTTTAATGCCTGTGTAAACATTTAGAAATATCTTGTCTGGAAATTCTCGATTATTCACTAAGCTAAATGTAATCGAATATGAAAACCGCTCAACATCAGCCTTCTTAATTGGATAGTCAAAAGTATTTGATATTGCAACAGCTTCTCTCTTTGTATCGATAACTGGATAAAAGACAAGTTCCCTATCGTTTAAGGAATGCATCTCAATCTTATTCCTACAAAATTCAAAATTGTATAATTGAGGAATAACGCCATATATATCAAATTTATATGTTGTTTCAAAAAGCTGTTTAGTTATAATTTTTGTTGGTTTCTTAATAAATAAATCATCAATTGTAAATGCCTTAATATCGCTAACAATTAACCACTCTTGTATCAAGGCTGCTACAGTCGCAGTGCTTATTTCTTTTAATGAGAAAATCCAAAATCTATCTGCTTCGACTTTTTGTTCTCTGCTGACATTATTACGTGTATACACAACCTCATCAATAGCCAATGAGATTATTTCCGACAAATTTCTAATAGCACATTTAAGACTATTATCATTAGAATCCAATACTTTATCTATAAGTTTTTCAGGCCACGAATAAACAAATAATTCTTTATCAACTATATTATCTTTATTTATTTCAAATTGGTGTAATTGTAGCTTCTGGTTCTTAAACAATCTAGTAATCCCCCTCCTCTTCATATGCATCATTAGTAGAATTGTTAAAATTATTAATAGCTTTTGACAGTCCTATGAGATACTGACCATAAAGCATTTCTCCTATGGAACTATTAACATCTTTTATGATTTCTTCCCAGGCCTTTAGCATACTTACCTTTGAAGTTAATTCCCCATTTTGGATATTTGCAAAACTAGCATCACAGTAAAATACACGGCAATCACAGCCGTTTCGTTGCATTCTTCCAACTGCTTGCTTAACAGGAATAAATGTATACCATGCTAGAATTGCTCTTTGCTCTGGTTCTAAGTGTTTCCAGAATTTTTTTTCATTAAAATCACTTAGCATATTAAAAGCAAATTTTCTCACTTCAGACATAGCTCCATCCAAAGTATATCCTTTCTTTTGATATTTCTTAAACATAGGAGCAATTATAGAGTTCAAAATACGGTAATTGTACGCTAAGTCATCTGGTGAAATATATGGTCTAATCAAAATGAATGCAGATCCAAAATACGAATTTCCTTTTTTATCGACAATATTATAGCCTCTAGAAATAATCGATAATGGAGCTACCAGTACATCAATATCACCCAAGTTAGGTATCTCTTCAATCTGCGATGTATTGATTTCATCCTCTTTTAAATCTTCCGTATTGCTAAGTATTCTGTATGTAATATCACGACCAACTAAATAATCACCCACTGTTCTACATTGTTCATAACTATTCACAATAAGAAGTACCTTTCGATTAGCATCTTGAGTTTGCCAATATTTTAGTTCCACTTTAATGTCATTCAGTAGCAACTTTAAAAGTTCTATAAGCCTTTCTCTTTTCAATAAGTTGTCTGATACGCCTGATATTCTAATTCCAACGCCATTCTTATCATATTTGGTATTAATAAACTGTTCGATTTTTCCTTCGTTTCTGTCCGATTTTAAAACAAATGTTGGCTCTTCATCTATATGGAAGTGAGCCGATGCGGGTGCATAGCTCGTCCCTGAGAGTAAAACAACAGCAGGTCCTTCTTGATTGATTTCTTTTTTGATATATGGCCAGTCTTCAATCAATGATCTTCCAATCCCTGAATAATTGAACAAATACACATACAATCTATTATCTTCATTTAAAATTAATTTGTATCCGAAGATGTTCCCAATTACTGATTCTGACATAAAATGAATAAATTCTTTATTATAAAACTTAAATGGCGTAAAAATAGTATTGATTTCAGGAATCTTGGAAGCCAAGTTCTCTATTGTGCTATTCTGAATTCTGAAATAATAATCAATTAAAACAATATAAATGAATAACTCAAATTTCTTTTTAAAAAGTCTTTTTCGATCATACTTATCCGATTTCTTTATGCTTAAATCATATTTGTTAATGTAGTTTTCAATAATCTCCTCAATAATGGTAGCAGCATTTCCTACATTAGGGCATTTTGTAAACTTATCATATAAAACAAAAATCTCATGACTCATCAATTCTTCATTAAGACGCAATTCTTCTGACAGCGGTAAAAAAGTCTGCAAACTTTCAATAAATCGTTTACTTTGACCACTCTCTGGATTAGCAATATCGTTAACCACTGAAAAAAACAAAGATCTTGGTGTTAATGTTTCAGAAATTAAATGCTTTCTAAATGCCATTGAATTAATAATCAGATATTCCATTCGATATAAAAGTTGTGTCAAATGAGGCTGGTTAACAATCCATCTGTGGGTTTCAGATTCTAAGTTAACTGCTTTATGAGATTTTAATAACTCTTCTACTTTCTGAAATTTTCTCATTATTGATTCGTTTTCACCATAGAAAATCTCACTCGTCATGAACTGATGATCAAAATCCTCCTGTACGGAGTCTGCCTCATCAATAAATATGACATCCAAGTAATCGTGGAACAACTCATAGTAGGTTCTTCTTTGTGAATCAATGATTTGATTTGCTTTTGATGAAAGAAGAGAATGAGATGTAGTCACCCATACTTCAGCCTTTTCTAAGTCAATAAACTTTCTAAAGAATCCACATTCGCCAAACAAAGGACAATTATAATGGTTTCTACTTCCATCTTTCTTTAAGTTATTACAGGGATACTGTGCTTCACTAATATCCATGTCGTTTGCATAATGACTTAACATACAGTATCCAGTCAAATAATCAAGTGCCGACAAACTACTTCTGCATATATCATTAAAAGAATCTGCTGAACTTAATCGTGACTTTAAAAAGCGATGACGATGTTTGTCCAATTGAGTAGTTCCAATAATTGGCGCAACCTTCACTCCCAAGTCAATCAAAGTTTCATATGTTTTTATAACTTCCGCCACATTAGGAACAATAATGCCAATTCTAACATCTTCATCTTTAAGTAATCTGAGTGTTTCCTGTATGATATAAGTTGATTTACCTGCTCCTAATAATCCTACAATATGGATTAAACCTCTATAACGTATTTCATTATCAAAGTCATTACATGAACTTATATGTATACTTGGTCTTTCAGCCCATTTGGAACCTAATTCATATTTAAATTTATCCCAATCGAATCCTAAAGGTAACGTCTTATTATGCTTAGTACGATACCCCCCCATAGCCTGATATGTTGGAATTATTCTGGTACCAATATCAAATTCAAAAGATTTTGTAGTGTATTTCTCATCATAGCCCTGTCCCAATCTAATAATACGTTCATAGCTTCCAGAACCTTCAATGAACTTCCTCTCGTTTTGTATATTTAAACTAAACTTGCTAATCATTTCTTCATATTCTGAGTCTCGATCTACAAAATATGCGATATTGTTATTCTTAATAACCTTTTCATTTTCAACAGTGAAATATCTGAATTTTTGTGGAACGTCTAAATATTCTATGAAATCGACCTCAAGTTGTTTATTGCTATAATATTGATGATAATGTTTTCTCAATATATAGAATATATAGTCAAATCGATGTTCGTTGCTCGAAAAGAATCTTTTAAAATATTGAGTAAAGTACAAATTGGCATTTGAAATTTCAAATTCACCAAGTGCCTTATATAATGCATAGATAACAAATTCAATTCGTCTAAATAGTTTTTCATCAACTACTAACTGATTTTCATCAAAGAGGTTCTTTAATTGTTTATTATAACTCATTGATAATATCACCCACCTCTTTATATAACTCATTCTCATAGATAACTTTAACCTTGTACGTTAATTGGCTAATTCTCTTTTTAACAATGTTTTTATAATTACCGCCTTTATAAATATTTCTTCTATGCTCAGGTATAACCAAAAAAACATGATTTTCCTCGCTTACACCTTCCATTTTGATAAGTGACTGATTTTTAATAAGTGTATCTACTAGATCATAAGGAGAAGCAAAATCTTTTACATCAATAAAAATCATTCCTGCATCAAGGCTTAAAGATATATCAAATTTATCAATTTCAGGATACAGAAGTACTTTATCTTCTCCATATACTTCAGATAGTCGTCTATAAATCCGTAATTCTGATACTCCTGGTAACAATGTGTACGTATAGATACCACGCTTAAGATTCTTATACTTATAAGCCTCATCAATAGTAAATTCTTTAGGTAATAATAAATCCCTGTCACGGTAATACATGCACATATCCGTGCATCTGAATTCCTTTAAAAGATCATTATCTAAGAGTTTTCCACATATAGGGCAAATATAATTATCTTTCCTATTAAAACTAGTATTTTCATACCAATCTCTAATTTTCATAATGTTATCAGATATATTCGAATATTTGCCAATCAGATTCATAATACGATCAGCAGTTAAACAGTAGTTTGAAGAACTAATGAATGCCCTTACTTCTGAATACATCTCAATAATTCTCTGCTCTTTTGTCCGTTTATATTCTTCTCTACAAGCAAGAAGAAATTCTCTAACTAATTTCTGGTCAACATCATCATTTTGAATGCTATTTTCATACCAATATTTAATCGAAGAATCTACATGCCCATTCTCGTTTAAAATCTTCAAGAACTTATATTCATCATCTATTTCAAATCCAAAGTCATAGATAGAAATAGTTTTTATTTGTTTTATGAATTCACGTATATTTTTTGAAGGTGCTATTTTTGTATGGTGAATCAAATAGCTATTTAGCCCATTGATCACACTTTTTGAATTACCCGGAATACTTCGGTAATCCTGCTCCCACTCAATCATCATTTTTACAACACTAATCAACAATTCATATGTCTCACCAGTCAAAATAGCCACTCCTTTAAATGTTAATATTTCAACTTGATAACTTTCTCATAAAAAAATATTCCAATATTATATCCATTGTACCGAATCAGATGTACCAAAAACAGGACAGTGTAGTAAACATGTAACCTAATATAGTTCAAGTATTTCTTTTAAATACTCCTTATACTTCAGCAAAACAGCATCTGGTGACAGAATTTTTACCTTAGATCCAAACTGACATAACCACGCGAAGAAGGTGTTACTAACCTCAACCTTTATCCAAATATAGAAGCTATTATCATCATGTTTTCCAATGGTTATTTCTTTTCCATATCTATCAATAACGGTATTCACTAAAGTATTATCTAATTGAAGTTTTAGAGTTACCTCCTCACCACCAAACATGTTGAAAACTTTTTTAGAATACTCTGCAATATCAAAGTCCTCTTTAGTGGGCAATGGCTCTCTTTGAATTTCGCACAATTCAATATCAGTCATGCGGTCTATTCGATAATGAGTAAAGTCATTGTATTTTTGTGAAAAAGTAACCAAATAATAGTTTTCATCATCCCACGACAAACCATAAGGACTTACAGTATATCTATTGCCACCCTTTCTATATATTTTCTCTTTATTTATATCATAATCAAAATACTTAAATGATACTTGTTTGTTTTTAGCTATGGCAGTATGTAAGCTATCTACGTTATAATAAATACTTTCATTAATTGTCTTAACTCTATTAGAAACATAAACTTGGCGCTGAAGAGATTGTGCCTGTTTCTTACTTGCTAAACTCTCAATTTTCTTGATTAACTCATTACTCTTTTTATGCGTTACAAATTTTGAGCACTGTACAGCATCAACCAGAAGCTTCAATTCAGGTAGTTCAAAAAGACGGCTTGCCACAAAATACTCTGTTGTCTTGGATTTTCTGACAGCTATGTCAAGCCCATATTGACGAAGTGCTTCAAGATCGTCATAGATTGACTTTCTTTCAGCCGAGATACCATATCTATCAAGTTCGGCAATCATTTCGTTAATGGACATTGTGTTTTCTTCATCAGTTCTCTCTTCAAGCATTTTCATAAGATATAACAACTTTAATTTTTGCATAGAACTCTTTGTCATGAAAGTAACCTCAACATGCTAATTCCAAATAATTACACTTCTTATGGTATCATAACATCACAAGAGGTGTCTAATAAATCGTATATTAATCTTTTCTTATAGTTATCAACAAATAAAAAATTTGTTTAATTATTCAGTTTGCAACTCGTACTGAAATGAACCATCTCGGGTATAATTTTAACTTCCTAATATTCCAAGATGTTATTTCTTAAAAAAGGTTAAAACATAGAAAAGTTCCCACTGTTGACAACAGCAATGGGAGCTTTATTTCTAATCTTCTGAAAGCACCTTATTCAAAAGGGAAGTTAATTTCTTTTTAGTTTCACTGATATCGTCTTCAAAAACAAACGGAACTTTTAATATCTCCAGTGGTATTGATTGGTTGTCATCTAGCTTTATATTATATTCGATTTTATCTGTTTCTGGCTCTTCCGACAAATGTAACGGATATAATAAAAACAATTTTTTTGCACCACGTTTGACTGCATATATTGCCATTTGTTTAATATCATTATCACTAATGCCAAGTTTTTTATTCTCTTTGATTTTTATAAAAGAATCTATTTCTTTATACTTAGTATCCAATACAAACACTGCATTATCTGTTTCTATTAAGATATCTTCTTTGAGCAAAAATGCATCCCCTATAACTTCTCCATTTACTACAAGTTCAGCTAAGTACTGATCACTTGCCTGTGTAGTCACCTTTGCTGTTCCATCAAGCATTTCTTTTAAATATCCACCAATAAATCCTTCAAATAATACTTCTGCAGGAAATAGAAAGCAGAATGCTTCAGTACTACCAATATTATACGAATTTACTTTATTAAAAAGAAACATTTTGCTCATACTTAGAATTATTCTATAATTTTTATGTAATGCACTCAGATGAACAGAATCACAATCATATGGCATACAATTTACTGTAGTCACGTCTCCAAGTTTCATAAGAATGTTACGAAGTATATTCTTGTTACCCGGTTGCTTAGTGATTCCAGTTAGCATCTTACAAGTACATTTAATTATTCTGTTCAACATATTATCAAATACGAAATTTGAATATGTATAATCAAGCATATGACTTTGTCCCGTGGGAAATTTTTGCATTGCATAGTTTTTAAAATCAATTTTCCCCTTAACAAACGAGCCTGTTTCCCTCATTTCTTCATATTGAAAATATCTTTGTCTATCTATTGCTAATTTTACGTAATGCACATAAATAGTAATAAATAGTTCCAATAGATTTTCTGAACCTGTAAGCTCTCCTTTCATTGAAACAAAAGGGAAATTGAGCCTATCGCAGTATCCAAGCCAAAGAACCAGGTTATTAATCAAATCATCAAGTTTGAGTTCTTCGGTGTCGTCATCATCTTCATCCGATTTAAATACTTTTGGAAAAATGTTCAACTGCTCCCCATTAAATATAATAGTGCCAATATAATTTTGGAGTTTGATTCCGTCCTTTTTATCAAAATCAATAAACTGTTGCCTACTTGTAATATGTCCATCAGAATAAAAAATAGAACGTTGTTCCCAATTATCTTGTAGGAATTTCTCTAATTGTTCCAATGCGCCATCAGTTTGCCAAGTAATCGGTAATTTCCTTGTTTTGATTTTTTTATGTTCAAAACTATTTATCATATATCTTACCTTCTTTTGACTTTTATTCTGCCGTTACACTCAGTATCAATTGTAAAATCTGTTTCGGATAAGCAGTCAAGAGCTTTTTTTACCTTTGCTTCGTCTTCATAGAAATACTCATATAACAATGGAATAATATTACGGTTCATAATATCTCCCAATGCATCTTTCGTTTTACCCATAAAATATGAGTGTCCAACCAGTAAATCTGTGCTTCTCAACTCTTTTCTTAGGTAAACATTAAGAGCTACAAGAGTTTTCTTTAAAATATCATCTTCAATAATTGCTTCATTTGGTGCCATTTCTATAAACGCAAATCTTCTTCGGAGTGCAGTATCTATCAATGATATTGATTTATCAGCAGAATTCATAGTACCAATAATATACAAATTGTTAGGCACTGTAAAATTGTCGCCAAGCGGAAGTGTCACAGATAGTTGATTTATTTCACCAAAGCGTTTATCTTCTTCAATCAACGTAATAAGTTCTCCAAATACTTTGGATATGTTTCCTCGGTTAATTTCGTCTATTATGATTACATAATTGTTATTATTATCACTCAATGCTTTATCTGCTATTCTTTTAAATATTCCATCTGCTTTATCAAAACTTACAGTTCCAGCTTTAGGGATAGGACGAATGCCTTGAATAAATTCTTCGTACCCATAGCTCTGATGAAAAGTCGTAAAAGTGATTTGACCGCCCTTCACATAAGTTTCATATTTTTGCATCAATGCCGCTCTTTCATCCGGAGTCTTTTGAGAGAGGACAACATCACGATTTTCAATTATTGCTAGTGCATACTCTACTGAAGAATAAGTCTTACCTGTTCCAGGAGCACCATATATAATTTGATTTAACGGATGTATCAAAACGGTTCTCGGAGTTCTCACTATAATCTCTTTATTTTCATCCACCTTAACCACCTCAACTTCATCCATTTCGTAGTAATATTTATGATATAAATATAACAAATTCTCTTTATCAGTTAATGGGTAACACGATGTTAATAAGCCTTCTGTTTTGTTTGGTAACCGCTCTTCATATGCGAAACAACACTTCCAATTTACAGATTTACGATGTGCAAACGGCTTACTATCATCATAAAAATATTTACCAACATTATCACCTAATGCTAATAATGTTTCTCCATCAGCAGCAACAAAAATCGTATTACTGGTTGTTTTATAAAAAGTTGCTAGTTCACCTGCTTTTCTTGATGCAGTACGAGCATCTGATGGATAAAATATTTCACTTAATTTTTCAGAAATTGCTTTTTTATTAATATCGTTACCAATAACGAAATTGTCTAAATTATCTATTTCATTCCACCCAATTGCTACAATATTTTCTTTTTCCCAAACTGAGAAAAACTTTGTAGTTCCATCTGTCGTTCCAATCCTACAAAATTGTTTTATATCTCCAAACCTGTCATAAGACGCATGTGCAAAGGTAGGCAGTAACATTTTTGCATAATTTGCAATAAGCGCTATTTGTCCACTACGAACATAATATTTATCACTTGGCTTAATATTAAATGAGAATAACATATGGTTTTGCCAATCTATAGAATGCCAAGTTGCGAATTTATTAGGGAAAATCATACAATAATATTTATGAATCCATGCAAATGATGCATATTTTCCAATTCCCACATTTAAATCATTATCAAGCTTTTCATAATCTTCGACAGAACTTAATATTTCTGCATTTTCAATTATTTTTGCACCCTTAATAATATAGTCTCTTATTTCACAGCCATATTTAAAAGCATCTTCATCAGTTAATTCTTCAGGTTTTGAAGGACTTCCAGAAACCCAAACACCATCCTCTTTCCTTTGAAAAAGACCAAATTTATATGACGATCCTCCAGCAATGCTCCCAAAACACTTTCTATTTTGTGAATGAAATTCTAACCAATAGCACAAACTATCATTGGTATTATCCTCGGAATAAAATATCGTCTTTAAAAGTTCAAAATCTTGAAGTTTTTCTAATTTCTCTGGCGAAAATTTATCATAAAAATCTTGATATAATTTTTTGATTTCTTCATCCGAAACATCAAACATATATCCAGTTTTAGAAACATGTTCGCAAATGTGTTTTGCTGCAAGTCGGTAAGGATCATTTTCATACTCATACTCATTTTCATCAATAAAGCTCTCTTTCATCTTAGAAACTTCATACTGATATTTTTCTGTAGTCTGAAAATTAATACTACTTGCTTCTACTTTGGTATTTGTAGGCAATTTAAAAAACTTATTGTTTAGGTCAAGTAAATTTGCATTCACATTTGTTGCATCATCTTTTTTTACCGCAATGAAATCATATAGTAATTGTTCTTTATGCTTTAATACTACTAAAAAATCGCTAATGTTTATAGATTTCCTAAATTCCACAAATTTAGGAGAATCCATATTTAAAAGTGATAGCTGGACTTGGTCTGCTTGTCCTTTTCTTCTACTTCTTACCACTGAAGTTTTTAGCCTCTCTATAGCACTTTTACTCAAATCAATTTCTTGTATTTCTTGATCATTTTGTAAGTATGAAATATTATCGCTATAAAGCTGTACAGGTATCTGTGTCACAAAATACTTTTTCAACATTTCATCTTTGGCATCATATTCGCAGTTAAAATATCCTTCCGAAGTTAGATATGGAAAGATATTCATCTGTTCGCCTGTAAGAGCAATATGTGTTTGATTAGTTGTTCTTCCTTCAGCAAGTGTATTTGAAGCTTCAAGTTTTTTGACTATTATTCCATCATACTCATTCTTATTAATGCCTTGAATTACGTCATTAATATATTGTAAAGCCGTATTAAAATCCATTTGTTTACTCACCCCTTATATATTTTTTTATCACTGATGCAATCGCTCTTCCTAATAGTGGGGGTACTGAATTACCTATTTGCATATAAGTCTTCGTATACGCACCTCTAAAATAGTAATCATCTGGATAAGACTGTATTCTAGCTGCTTCTCTTGGAGTAAGTCCCCTAGCTTGAGTCGGATGAATGTACATATTACAGTCAAATTTCATATGAGCTGTTATTGTTTTACAAGCTTTATATGATTCCAGTTTAAAGTATTTATCTTTGAATATATCATTTCTGCGGGAATACGGCATTATATCTGCTATTTTAGGATCATCTGATTTGTCTCCCTCATTAAGCCTTCCGTATATTTCAATGTCACGATCATTATTATATCTTGCTTTATGGTTGCAAACATACCCATAACTTCTACCTTGGTTTATAATTGTTATATACTCATTAACATCCTTTGTATATTCTTGATCTATTATTTTACCAGAAAGCTCACAGCCTACCTCTGTAGCATTTTTTACACGTGATGCCTGTAACGGCTTTAATCCATACAAGGCATCCGCTAGAACAAATTTGGGAGCTTTCTCTGATATATCAGATATTTCATCAAATATAATTTCGTTTTCTATTCCCAATCTGTTTCCGATAAATATTAATCTTTCGCGATTTTGAGGCACACCGAAATTCCTAGCATTTAAAACTTTACATGCAACACTATATCCGATTCTTTTAAAATCCTCAAGAACCTGATTTGATACAGAAAGCATTCCCTTAACATTTTCCATAACAAAGACCTTCGGCTGCACTTTATTTACTACCTCTACATAACTTCTGTAAAGCTGATTTCTTGGGTCATCAATAAGACGTTGTCTGTTTGCCATACTGAATCCTTGACAAGGAGGACCTCCGATAACAACATCAACCTTAGGATATCTAAGTAAAGAATCCATGTTATTAATAACAGTATTAATATCTCCTAATATGATATTTTCTCTAGGAGTCTCCGGATGATTATGTGCATAAGTGTCTATGCAGCATGGTTCAATATCATTTGCCAAAGAAGTTATAAAACCTTCATGCATAAATCCTAAAGACAATCCACCCGCACCACAAAATAAATCTACTATTTTGGGAGCATTTTCATCTGCTGAGTCTATTGCATTTTTTATAAAGTAATTACAATATTTATTTACAGGACATTGTTCGCATTTTGGTTTATCCTGACATACTTTTTCCAATCTTATTATAGCATCTTTAAATGAATCTGAATTTTCATAAGCATTCTTAATAGCCATTGCTCTATTTTCAAGATATACATTATCAGCCTTAGCACATATACGTTCTAAAATACGCATATTTTCTTTTGATTTGCAGGGTTTGTTAAAACATGCAATTATAAATTCTTTAATCTCATTAATATCATTTCTGAAATCTGACATCCTAATCTTCCCACTCCCCTAAATTTTGCAGTGTCTCTCTTACTTTTAAAGCTACTGCTTTTGACACATTAACTGTAACCGCATTCCCGAACTGTTTATATGCCTGTGAATCAGAAACCGGTATTACAAAATTATCATCAAAGCCTTGCAATCTCGCACATTCTCTTGGTGTTAAACGTCTTACTCTGCCTTTTTGAGTAACATAATTATCTTGACACGCCCTATGCATTTTAGCCATTGTTGCACAAAGTGGTCTTGCTACTTTTAGGTCAATCTCTGATTTCGCCTTGTATCCTCCAGTTCCGTCAGATAGAATAGTTGGCAGAATTTTGTCAGATAAAAAGTATTTATTATCCACGTCTTGCTGAAGCAAATCCTGTAAAGTTAACTGAAGAGGTACTCTTTCTGGGAATGTAAACTCTGCATTCTGATTAGAAAAACATACTATATATGTCCTATTTCTGGTTTGTGGGATACCGAAGTCTGCTGAATTTAGCACTTCATAAAAAACTTTATATCCCAGATTATCCCTCAAGATTCTTGTAATTGTTTCAAATGTTCTCCCATTATCATGAGTTCTCAAACCTTTAACATTTTCCAAAATAATAGCTTTGGGTTTTATTCCTCTATTTATTTGATATTGTATTATTTCAACAATTCTGAAAAATAGAGTCCCTCTCGCATCATTAAATCCATTCATTCCCCCCATCATACTGAAAGGCTGACACGGAAAACCACCGATCAGTATCTGATGCTCTGGAATTGCATCAAGAGGTATTTCATTAATATCTCCCAAGACTACATGATTTCCATAGTTTTCTTGGTATGTTTGCACTGCATATTTGTCAAAATCATTTGCCCAAACAATATTAAATCCAGCTTCTAAGAAGCCTTTGTCAAGTCCACCTAATCCACAAAAAAGAGAAACAACTTCCATCTATTTTCCCTCCTTATGTTTGTTATCTTTAATATAATCTCGAATCCATAATCCAATTTCTACTGATGCAGTTTTTCCTTCATCATATAACAAATTCATAAATTCTTCTTTTACTGAAGGTTCAATAGAAATTTCAATTTTTGCAGTTTTACGTCTTCCTGCAGGTCTTCCACAATTATTAGATCTTTTATTTTGCATTATGTTTCCCTCCAATAGCACCCTTATTATATACTGTTTTTATCAGGGTGTAAATAGGTTTAAAAATAATAGATACATTTCTGTATCTATTATTTGATTACGCTTTTTTCAAAATTTCTTTTGCTTTATCAGTTCCATCAAATCCATTACTTCCATACCACATTACATATATTGAGTTATTTTCAAAATAATCTAAATATTTTTGTCCTATCTTCCTATCAAAAACAACTAACATATGTAAATTTCTCTTTGTTCTGTATTTTCCAAGCCTATACATTTTATAGTAATAAAGTTGTGCAAAAGCGTGGAATGCTTGGCTTCGTTCATCAGAAGACTTCCCATTCAATGTCTTTATTTCACATAAAACCGCAGATTCCGAATCCTTTTCAAATATCACATCGATAGAACTATTTTCCTCTGGAGAGTAACCATAATTACTTTGGATATACTTACAAAAATTTGCAATCAAGCGACTATGCTTATTCTTGCGAATTTCTCGCAAATTGTTACTCGAATTTAAGTCAACCAAACACTCTTTTGTAGTATCAATATCAATACTAGCATTTTCATAAGCATTAATATTAATAGTTGTAATATCATCATTACTAGATATATCTGAACTTTCATCTACGAATTCATTTTCTTCAAAGTATTTTTTTGGGCATATTTCGATGTAAGTTGTTTTATCTAGATCTCTTAATTGGTCTTCTGAAAATCCAAGAAAAAAGTATTTGCCATTCTTTAATCTAATAATTGCTAATGCATCATTTAATCTTAATAAACTTCTAAACAAATTAACCACTTCTGAGTCTTGTTCTTTTAGTCCAACATACAACTGATTTTTTTGATTTTCCTTAGCATGAATTCCTATATGAGAGTTAGCATTAATTGTATCATCAAGTCCAATGTCGAAATCCCCTGTAAAATTTCGTTTTAAGTATACAAGATTATTTCTGTTTAATTGAACATCAATTCTTATCAAGTGACTGTTGATATTTGGACTTTGTAAATACACGATTTCCTCATCCAGAAAAATATTTATTGCTTTTGTCGTTAATGTTATTGCACTTGTATTTGTTCTTGAACGCTCACTTCTTTGTTCACTAACAAGATCATGATTATGCAATTCTTTCTTAACCATTAGAGCTTCAGCATCTTCCATCAAAAGTTTTTTACCTATTTCATAGTCAATTCCTTGATCTACAAGTGCACTTATAATTAAATCGATTATTTCATTATTTTCCATAACCTCCACCCTTTTCTTAAGTAATTTAAATAATTCTAACATATCCGAAATACTTAATCCATGAAATCCCATAATATAATAATTATAAAATTCTTTGATTTAGTTTTCTTTCTCTGTCTTATATATTTTCTTCAAGTGTTCCCTTCTTGTTAGTCCACCATGAACCGCACCTCAGTCCACAAAAAAGATATAGCTCCCCCTTGGCGGAAAAAACAATGCTTCTCCACTAATTGCCTCTAGTTATTTTATAAAATATTTGTTATGCGAAGCTTCGCATAATCGATATTATGTGCGGTAAATTGTTATGTAGAGTTCGATGTTGAAAACACTGTAGCGAAGCGATTTCAACCCCATATGACTCTGCATAATAATTCTCGGTATAATTCATTTGGGGTGAATTCAAGCCCTAAATAAATTTTATGGAGGTCAACTTATGGCACAAAACCAAATTAAATTGCCTGAACTGATTCAAGCAGTAGTTAATGAATGTGAGTCATTAAAGTATGAGAAAGACACTCTTGAAAATTTCAAGGACACCTGGCAAGCTTTCAAGCATTACTCAGAAGGCAAGCAAGAAATGTTTTACAAAGAACAAATATCTGCACAATTTCTCAAGGAACTCTTTGACTATCCAGAAAGGATTCCCAAGAGCAGAATTGCACGTGCAATGATACGAGCAATGCGAGTTCTTGGTGACTACCACATTTTTGGACGGCTTCTTAGTCATAACGGAAAATTACGACCGTTCATGTCTGAAGATTTCCGACAAGATGTTTTAAACTTTATTGATCATTGTAAAAAAAGAAATAATGCAGACGAAACAATCCAGCGCCGAATACAAGTGGTTCATAAATTCATTGAACACCTTACTAATTCTGGTGTTAATGCGTGTATTGATATTACTCCGCAGCATATCTCTTCTTTTGCTACATGTCTTGCAGGTTACAGCAAAAAGACAGCTGAAAGATATCTTGAAAGCTTAAGAGTATTCTTGAGGTCATTGTATTTTTCTGGTCAAAGAAAAGATGACCTATCTAAAGCAGTTCCAACGCTTTATTATCCAAAACAAGATAGAATTCCTTCCGTTTGGAGTGCAGATGAAATTGACCGACTCTTGTCTGTAATTGATAGAGGTAATCCAAAGGGAAAAAGAGACTATGCCTTGATATTTCTTGTGACACAGCTTGGATTAAGAACTTCTGATGTTTTAAATCTAAAATTGGAAAATATAAACTGGTCTGAAAGCAGAATAGAATTTGTTCAGCAAAAAACTGATATTGCTGTCAACCTGCCAATTGTTGAAGAATTAGGATTGGCAATTATTGATTATTTGAAATATGGAAGACCAGAAACTAGCGAACCCTATCTTTTTGTCAAACATATTCAACCCTTTGATAAAATGAAAAACGGACATTATCTTATAACTCAATATCTTGTAAAAGCAGGCATTCAATTAGAAAAGTCTAAACATCATGGACTTCATTCTTTAAGACACACCTTAGCAAGTAGATTATTAGAACGGGATGTTCCACTAGAGATAATTTCAAGTATTCTAGGACATGCATCTATAGAATCAACCAAGCCCTATCTACACATTGATATAGAGAATTTGCGCAAGTGTGCATTGGTAAGTCGAGAGGTGTCAGATAATGAGTAAACCAATTATAGTCAATTCATTTTCAGGACCCCTTGCAAGTACAATTGAAAAGTTTATAGCTGAAAAACGTGGAATAGGACTACAGTACAATGGTGTTTCAACTTATTTGCAAAATTTTGATAGATTCTCAATAAGGTTTCGATTGGCAGATCAAGTTCTTACTAGAGAAGTCGTGGAAGCTTGGCTAAAGCAAAATCCAGCTCAGAGCCAACAGACTCTTAGAATGAAAACAATAATAATTCGTCAATTAGGATTGTATATGAAACGTATGGATATGAGTGCATATATTATTCCTGAAATACCAAAGCGAGACCATCTTTTTTTACCTTACATTTTTAGCGACAAAGAGATTGAGAAAATTCTAGAGCAAGCTGACACCGTTAAACCATTATCTAAAAAAACATCAAAACATCTTGTAGTCCCTGTATTTATAAGATTGCTATATTTCTGTGGTTTACGCTTTTCCGAGGTTCAACAGCTTCGAGTTAAAAATGTTGATTTAGATAATGGCATTTTAACCATTCACGGTTCAAAATTTGATAAAGATAGGTTAGTACCAATGTCGCCAGAGATAACAAATATATGCCGTGAGTACTCTGAAAAAGTACATGTTTATTCGGCAATCGATGCGATCTATCTTCCAAATGTCCACAATGATATTTATGGAAAACGATGTTTTTATAATGTTTTTAGGGATCTGCTATGGAGAGCCGGTATATCTCACGGTGGCAGGGGGAATGGACCAAGGTTGCATGATTTAAGGCATACTTTTGCTGTGCATTGTTTAAGAAAATGGGTTCAAGAAGGCTCTGATATTACCGCATTACTACCTTATCTCAGTAGTTACTTAGGTCACAAAGGTCTGCAAGAAACGGCTTACTATTTACGCCTTACAGCAGATATGTTCCCTCAAGTTATAACCCTACTTGAGAATGAGTTAGGTGATATCATCCCAGAGATTGGTGGTGATATTTAATGAAACCAACAGATTTTTCAAAACTTTTGACCGATTATTTGACATCATATTTGCCAAGTCTTAAAAACGTCAGTAAGAACACTATATCATCCTATTGTGATACTTTCCGATTACTCTTAAAGTATTGTAGAGATGTCCATAATCTATCAATTGAAAAAATCTCAATGAAGGATATTGATGCAGAACTGGTTTCTCAATTCATGATGTGGCTTGAAGAAGAAAGGCACTGTAGTATATCCACAAGGAATCAGAGATTAATGGCAATCCGGTCTTTTTTTCGTTATGTTCAGGGAGAGTTGCCACAGAATTTATTGAACTGCCAAAAGGTATTAAATATTCCACCTAAAAAGAAAAACCTACCCGTTGTTACTTATCTGACAGTTGAAGAAATGAAGCTTCTACTTGCACAGCCTAATACATCAACTCCAGAAGGGATAAGAGATTTAGTCTTATTATGCATTTTATATGACACTGGAGGCAGAGTCCAAGAAATCGCTGATTTGACAGTCCGAAATATCCGTTTAGAGAACCCTGCTAAAGTTCAACTCACTGGCAAAGGAAGAAAAACAAGAGAAGTGCCTTTGTTGCCAAAGACAGTTCAATTATTACAAAGATATATGATTGAGCATCGGCTACTTGCTCCAGATAAGCAAGACAATCCGTTGTTTTGTAATCGACATAATTCCAAGTTAACACGTTCAGGAATTGCCTATATTTTAAACAAGTATGTGCAACAAGCATCATCGCAGTTATCAACATTCCATGAATCAGTTAGTCCCCATGTTCTACGTCATACAAAAGCAATGCATCTGCTTCAAGCTGGAGTAAACATCATCTATATTCGTGACATTCTTGGACATGCCAGTGTTGATACAACTCAAGTGTATGCTAGTGCCAACACTCAAATGAAAAGAGCTGCTCTAGAAAAACTAGGAGATTCTCCTGCACCAGAAATTCCATCATGGGCAAAAAACACAGACTTGCTAACATGGCTCAAAGATTTTGGCAAAGGAAAATAGCAACTTATTATGCAGAGTCATAAGGGGTTGAAATCGCTTCGCTACAGTGTTTTCAACCTCCAACTCTACATAACAATTTACCGCACATAATACCGATTTGAAGAGTTCCCTCCATTCTCCCTGTAGCGTTTTTCCTTGCTAAGCAAGCCGTGTTGCAACAAATCAGCAATGGCTCTTTTAACAGTGCTGACTGACATTGAGGTATCTCTAGCAATAGTTTTTATGGCTGGCCAACATTCGCCTTCTGCATTGCTTCTGTCTTTTAGGTACATGTATACTGTTTTTGCACGGGAGGGAAGCTCCTCCCGATATAAATTGCCAAAAAAGCTCAAAACTACGCACCTCCTATGTTCTGATAATTGCTTTACGCTTTGAGGCTGTTTCTTCCGGCTGTTCCAAAGCAGGAGAATGGATTGTACCGCCTCGCTTACTATCTCCGGCATTATCCTCTGGTTCATCTTCTTCAAGTTCCAGTGCCATTGTCTGCCTTATAATGTTTTCTTCCAGCTCTTCCTTGTCTGCATAGTAAACCTTACGGTGGGATTTTTCTTCTGTTTCATATGCCTTTTCAAAAGTAATGCCCCAATCCAAAAATAATCTGAGCTTTGTTTTTATTGGATGTACACCAGTTTTCATTACTACAAAATTACCCTTTGGAAGTGACTTGAGTTCATCTGCTGTAAGTAGCGGTCTTTCTATCATCTGCAGGCTTTGTGACGGATCATTTTTCCCTCTGCTGA